>CAURYQ010000048.1:0-33827 GCA_963529135.1 uncultured Pseudomonas sp.
CAGCAGGTTTTGATCCTGCCATGCGTTGGTTCGAATCCAGCCGCCCCTGCCATTTCCTACATTTCTTGTTCAGTGCATGGGTTGCCAGCGCTGGCTTTGTCGTTTCCGGGTTTTGAGCCTTTTCGTCACATGGCGACCGATCAGAGGCACATCCTGCGATGTGCCCCCAGTCACTGCACCCCTCCAGGGCGGGCGACCTTGCTGGGCGTCAGCTTGCTGTACCCAGCATCTCGTTCAGGGCCCTGGCCAGTTCGTCGGCTTGGACCGGCTTTTGGATGACCAGGCTGTCCGGCAAATCCAGGCCTTGCAGTTCTGCATAGCCCGTCAGAAACACCACGCGCAGACTGGGGTAACGTTCCCGCGCCGCCATGGCCAGTTGCGCGCCGTTGAACTCAGGCATGGCGAAGTCGGTGAGCAGCAGATCGATGTCATCGTCCAGCAAAGCCAATGCCTGCTCCCCGCTGTGTGCCTGGCGAACCTGATACCCGTACTGACGCAGTACATCGCCCAGCATGTCGCGGACCAGATGATCGTCATCCACCAGAAGCACGTTACGGTTATAGCCGCTTTCGCTGACGGTGTGGGGCAGGGGCAACGGTTCAGGTTCGCTGGCGATCTGGTCCTTGACCGCAGGCAGGTAGACGGCCACCTCGGTACCCCGACCCGGCGCGGTATCGATGCGCACGCCACCGCCGGATTGCTTGGCGAACCCGAAGACCTGCGCAAGACCCAAGCCCGAACCCTTGCCGATGTCCTTGGTGGTGAAGAACGGCTCGAAGACCTTGGCCAGAACTTCTTCGCTCATGCCGCATCCCGTGTCGCGGATGCTCATCATCACGTATTCACCAGGATCAGGGTCCTCCGGGCGCCGCGGCAGGTCGTCGATGCGCGTGTTGCGTGTGGCCAAGGTCAACTGCCCACCCTCCGGCATGGCGTCACGCGCATTGATGGCCAGGTTGAGGATGATCATCTCGGTCTGGGTGGGGTCTGTAAGCGCCTGCCACAGCGATTTGTCCAAGTCCAGGCGTACCGACACATTGCCGCCCAGGGTGCGGCGCAGCAGCTCTTCGAGCCCGTCGAGCGTGCGGTTCAGGTTGAGCGGTACGGGCTCGAGCCGCTGGCGCCTGGAGAAGGCCAGCAGCTGTGACGTCAGCTTGGCCCCACGCTCACCTGCCTCACGAATGTGTGTGAGCCTGGTTCGCGCCTTGTCGACATCGGCCTTGGCCAGGTCGCGCTCCAGAAAACTCGCCCCGGTAAGGATCACCGTCAGCAGGTTGTTGAAGTCGTGGGCCACGCCCGCAGTGAGCTGCCCGACGGCCTCTAGACGCTGCATTTGCTGGAGAGCAGCCTCGATGCGCTCACGCTCGCTGATCTGTTCGCGCAGGCGTGCGTTGGCTTCTGCCAACCCCATGGCGGTTTCACGCTCACTGGTGATGTCCCGCGCCACCACGTATAGCAGGGTGTCTTCCGGCACGACGACCCACGACAGCCATCGTTGCTGGCCGCCTGCGTGCAGGATCCGTCCTACGAAGCGCGCGCTGGTGCGTCCATGCGCCAAGGCTGCCAATTCGGTCAGCAGCAGCTCCTGGTCAGACTCAGGCAACAGGTGCAGCAATGACGACTGGCTCAAGCGCTCGCGGGAAAAGCCCAGGCTGGCTTCCCAGGCGGGGTTGAGTGCCACGGGAGTCAAGTCGTGGTTGAGCACTGCGAGCAAGTCTTGGGAAAGCTCCCAGGCACGGTCGCGCTCGCGGGTACGTCGTTCGACGCGCTCACCGAGCATCTCGTTGAGTTGGCGCAATGCCTGGGTGGCTACGCGCTGGGTGTGAATGTCTTGCAGAACCCCGGAAAAACGTACGCATGTGCCGTCGGCGAACTGGCTCTGACCGCTGCTCAGTACCCACCGTGGCTCCTGGCCGTCGGGTGGGACAATGCGAAACTCCATACGGTAGTGGCCGCCACTTTCCGGGCGCATGGCCAGGTTCACGGCTTCTCGAACCATCTCGAGGTCATCGGGATGGATGCCGGCGTAGAACACCTCCAGGCTCATCTCGGTGTCAAGCGGCAGGCCGAACAGGGCTTTGCAGCGATCATCCCACGCCAGCAGACCTTCCTGCGGGCGTAGGTCCCATGTACCCATGCCCGCTGCGGTAATGGCGATGCGTGCGCGTGCTTCCACCTCGGCCAACGCCTCCTCGGCGCGGCGCCGGCGCTGGCGTTCCTGCACCTCGGTAAGCGCACGGCGTACCGCCTTGGGCAGCAGCGGCAGGTTTTTCTTGAGCACGTAGTCGGTGGCGCCCAGGCGGATCATCTCTACCGCGTGTTCCTCTCCATAGATACCGGAGAGGAAGATGAACGGCACATCCGGCGCCAGGCGCTGGGCGATCGAAAGCACTTCGGTGCCGGATGAGCCGGGCAACACGCAATCGCATAGGATCAGATCGTAGTGCCCTTCGCGAAGGGCTTGCTCGACGCCGTTGTGATCGAAGACCAGGTGCGACTGGATGCGCAGCCCGCTGCGCTCCAGACGCATCAGGGTGAGCTCGGCGTCCATCGAGCTGTCTTCGACCATCAGTAGATTCAGCGGGGTAGACTGCATCGTGGTGCAGGCCTCAGTTGCCGCGACGGTTCAAGCGCAACGAGCCGGGTGGGGGCTCGTTAAGTACCGCCCAGAAGATGCCCAGGTCGGAAATGGCGGCCACGAATTCCTTGAACTCGACCGGTTTGACCACGTAGGCGTTGACACCCAGTTCATAGGCACGCAGCAGGTCGGGTTCTTCGCGCGACGAGGTCAGCATCACGGTGGGAATGCTGCGCAGGTCCTGAGACGCACGCAGCGCTTTCAGGACTTCCAGGCCATCGACTTTCGGCAGCTTGAGGTCGAGCAGTATCACGGCTGGGTTGCCGTCGTCGCGGTCAGCATAGGCCCCGCGGCGCAACAGGTAGTCCAGAGCATCTGCGCCGTCGCGCAGCACGATCACTTCGTTGGCCAACTGGCTGCGTTCCAAGGCCAGGAGCGTCAGCTCCAGGTCCCGAGGGTTGTCCTCGACCAGCAGGATAGGTTTGAGCATGATAGGTGCGGTACCTCAGTGTGTCGCGGATGGGCGCGGTAAAGTGAAATGAAAACTGGCGCCTTTGTCGATCTGGCCTTCGGCCCAGACTCGGCCATCGTGGCGTTCAATGATGCGGCGCACACTGGCCAGGCCAATGCCTGTGCCTTCGAAATCCTCCATGCGATGCAGGCGCTGAAACACGCCGAACAACTTGTTGGCGTAGGCCATGTCGAAGCCTACTCCGTTGTCGCGAATACAGACCTCAGTCTCGGTTGGGTGCTGCACGGCGGTGATCTCGATGCGGGCAGGTGTACGTCCACGCGTGTATTTGATGGCGTTTGCCACCAAGTTGTTCAATGCCAGGTTGATGAATGCCGGATCGCCGTAGGCTCGGGGCAGCGGCGCAATGTCCCAGATGATCTCACGGCCGGCATAATCAGGCGCCAGTTCTGCGCGGATGGCCTCGACCAGGGCGTTGAGGTCTACATCGGTCATACGCAGTGCCGAGCGGCCCATTTGCGAGAAATGTAGCAAATTGTCCACCAGGTTACCGGCAAAATGCGCGGCTTCGCCGATGTGCTGCAGGAAGCGCTTGCCGCGCTCGCTCAGGCCAGCGCCTTCCATTTCGCCCAGCAATTCCGCGTAGCCGGCGATGTGCCGCAGGGGCGCCCGCAGATCGTGGGAAACACTGTACGAGAACGCTTCGAGCTCTTTGTTGGAGCGGCGCAGTTCATTGGCCATCTGCGCCAGCTCTTCGGCCTTGCGCAGCACGATCCCCAGCACCGCGGTGCGCAATTCCAGCACACCTTCGAGGACCAGCGGGTCCCAGGGGACACAGTAGCCGTGAAAATTCTCCTGCCAGCGCTCGAAGCTGTGGCGCGGGGCAAGCGCGCCTTGCGGTGCGACCTGCTTGGTGGGTTGCCCGGCCCATTCCACGCTACGGACTTGCTCTGGCCGGAACCACAGCAGGTAATGCGAATGGATCTTCGAAATGGCCACCGCCAGGACGCCGCCGACATGCTCGGCCAGTTCGGGCAACTCGCTCACGTCACGGCGTACATTGTCCGTCTGGAACACATCGCCACCCTGGCGCGCCAGCCAGTGCACCAGCGCATTGACCTGGGCCTCCGGAGGCGTTTGGCCCATAAGCTCGCACTGCTCGGCCGAAAGGATGGCAGCCCCTTGTGCCCCCGCGAATGCCAGCAGCACATCGGGCAGGGCGCGCAAGCCCTCGCTGACGCTGTCGTGATCGGCCATGGAAGAAATCATGCGCACGATATATTGGCGCAGCTGCAGCAACTGTCGGGTACTGGCGTGGGCTTCGCGCGATTCGATTTGCAGCGACAGGACGCTGGCCAGCAGTTCGCAGGCGGTACGCGTGCGCAGGTCCACCGTTCGCGGTTGGGCGTGGTGACACGAGATGAGCCCCCACAGCTGTCCGTCCACCACGATCGACAGGGACATCGATGCCAGCGTGTCCATGTTGCGCATGTACTGCAGGTGCACGGGCGAAACGCTACGCAGGCTGGTGAAGCTCATGTCCAGCGCCTTGCCAGTGATCGGGTTGAGCGCCGGTATCAAGGGCGAGGGTTGATAGTTGGCATCCTCGATGACGCGGATGCGGTTGACGCGATAGAGTTCGCGCGCCTGGCGCGGAATGTCAGAAGCAGGAAAGCACAAGCCCATAAAGCTGGGATAACCTGGGTCGGTGACCTCGGCCAGCACTTGCCCGTTGCCATCGGCGTCGAAGCGGTAGGCTTTGACCCGCCCGAACCCCGTTACACGCTTGAGCTGAACTACGGTTTGCTGCAGCAGCTCCTCAAGGCTGCCCGCCAGGTGCAGGCTGCTGACGAACGAGCGCACCAAGGGGTAGTAATCGCCTTGGGCGGTCAAGTCCTCAGGCAGCCGGGAGGGTTCGAATTCGACGATCAGCACCTGGTCGTGCCTGTGCGCCAACAGGTGCAATTCCTCACGGCAAGGTGCCCCATCGCACAAGCGCACATCACCGATGTGGAAAGGAAAGACTTCATCCTCCGGCAATCGCGCCAAATGTTGGCGCAGGTCGAAGCCGGACTGCACGATTTCGTCGAAGCTGCACCCGACCAACGCGCCGGCGGACCTGCCCAGCCACTGCGCAATGTTTTCGCTGGCCTGCAGTACCTGCAGCTGCTCAGGATCGAGCACCACGAGAAAGCCATGAGGTTGCACGCTGCCAGGCACCTGGATCGGTTCCAGGGCGCAACGCTCGATTGCCTGGGCCAGCGAAGGGTCGGTGATCATCGAAGAAAACGCTCCTGTCATTTAGGACCCTGCATGCCGCATGAGTCAGGGCAGGATGATGGTGTACACCCTATCAGAATATCGCTTTGTCTGCCTCGGTTTGGCTGTCGAAACGGCCCTGGCACGATGGCTGCGACACGTCGCCCGGCTTATGCCCAAACGGTTATCGCTTTTTTGCTAATACCAAAAAACGAGGGTGTGAATCGGCCGCAGGATGAGCCCGCTGCTAGTCTGAAAGCGAGTACCAGCCCACAAGGAAGCGAATGTGAAAAGGCGCTTGGTTGCCGCGCTTTTGAGCCTGTTGCCGATCAGCAGTGCCTTTGCGGCAGATTTTCTGGTCGAGGTCAGGGTGTTGGTGGAGCGGGGCTGCATGCTCGTCAATCCTGCTCGGGACGCAGGTGCCCAGGCCCTCGGGCGCATCGACTTCGGCGCAGTGGCACGCCTGGATGGCCCGCAGGGGCCTCAAACAGGTGTGCTGTTCGCGCCGGCGCCACCACGTCTTGAGTGCAACCCTGACACGCCCTACCAAGTGCGCGTGGACGCTGGTCAGCATGGTGGCAGTGGCGCAGTTCGCTTCCTGGCCAAGTCAGGCACTGATGGCAAGCCCATTCCCTATCGGCTATATCGCGATGCCGCAGGGCGCCAGCCCTTGCTGGTCGATGAGCCGCAGTCGGCACGGGTACCGGGCAGCGGCTGGGTCGATCTACCGTTGTATGCGCGGCTGGACAAGCTCGCCTGGGCGCCCGAGACGGGGCGCTACGTCGACCTGCTCAAAGTGACCGTTACCTGGTAGGTAGACGCCATGCACAAGGACGTGATGCCATGAACCGATCATCGATGCTGCTCTTGACCCTCGGCCCGCTCCTCGTACCGGGCGGGGCGGCACATGGCACCAGCACCGGGTTCATCCAAGCACAACTGATCATCAGCGCCGCCTGCCAGATCAGCAGTGACGAGACCCAGCCAGCGACCCTGGCCAACCCTGGCTTGATGGATTTCGGGGCACGGGGCCCGAACTGGGAAGAACCTGTACGCAGCCGCGTGGATGACGTGGGCACTCAGGGCACCCTGCAGATCAGCTGCACGCCTGAAGTGCGGGCGTTCAACGTCAGCATCAATGCGGGCATGAACGGCGACGACGGCATACGCCGCCTGAGCAATGGGCGCGAATTGATACCTTACCAACTGGCCGTCGATCCGGCCGGCCGCAGCCACTATCCGGTAGGCCAGGCGCGGCCGTTCGTCATCAGCAGCACCCGACAGATGCCCATTCCCATTTATGGCGTGTTGGTCGCACAGCCCCGTGCGCTACCAGCAGGCCTTTATCGCGACACCCTCAGAGTGACCCTGGACTGGTAACGAATCAAGGAGACTTCGATGCGCACCCATCTCTCACGCTGCATCCTCGCCGGCCTCGGCATGGCGCTGGCGTCCCAGGCGCCGGCAGCCACTGTCACCGGCACCATCAACTCGACCCTGACCCTGATTGCAGCGTGCCAGGTAAACGGCAGTTCGGGGACCTCGGGCCTGAATTTCGGCAGCCTCAACTTCGGGACCCAGGATGCCTTGTTCGGCACTGCCAATGCGCAGGTGCTCGGTGGTAGCGGCGGGGCGCTGAGCGTGCTGTGTTCAGCCGGCACGGTGCCGGCCATCCGGGTACGGGCAGGGGCCCACGATGGGCAATCGACGGGAGGCACTCGGGCATTGGCGGACGGTGCCGGCAATTTCGTGCCGTATGATTTCTACACCGACGCAGGGCGTACCCAGTTGCTCGCCATCGACGGCACGATCACGCTGCCGACCAGCACGGGGGTGGCACAGACCGTCAACCTCTATGGCCAGGCTCGTGGCAAGGCCGGGCTACCGGCGGGTGTCTATACCGACACCGTCGCCGTCGAGTTGTCGTTCTGACTCGTGCGCGTTTGGCAGGCAGGGGGCGTTGCCGGGTGCCTGATGCTGCTGGCCGACCCCTTGGGGGCGGCGACCACCAGTACGTTCACGGTGAATGCGCAGATCGTCGCCGGTTGCCTGATTACAGGAGCCGCGACGCAGTATGGCACCCTGAACTACGGCACCCAGTCAGCGCTGTCCACGGCAGTGTTGAGTACGGCATTGGGCGGCTCTACCGTGACGCTGCAGTGTACGCCGGGTGTGGTATTGAGCATGAGCCTCGATGGTGGCCAGAACGCGAATGCTGGCTTGCGCAACCTCAAGCGTACGGGAGGCACGCAGGTGCTGCCCTATCAGTTGTACCAGGATGCTGCGCTGGCTCAGGGCATCGGCATCGGGCAGAGCGTGAACGTGAACTACACCGATCCCGCAGCCGTCAAGCTGCCTGTCTACGGCAGGCTTCAACTATCCGGAACGGTGCCTGCGGGCACCTACACCGATGTGGTCCAGGTGACGTTGAGCTGGTGACTGTCCAATGCGCCGTGAATCGTCCAGGGAGGGCTACATGAAAGAACGTGTCAAATGGCTTCGAGCCTTGTTGTTGTTGGGCTGTCTGAGCGGCCCCCAGGCATGGGCCGCCACCTCGGTGCTGATCTGGCCCATCGACCCGGTACTGGAAGCGGACCAGAAGGCAGGTGCGCTGTGGTTGGAAAACCGCGGCACCACGGCCGCCAGTTTGCAGGTCAGGGTATTCGCCTGGCGTCAGGGCGGCTTCGAGGAGCAGTTCAGCGCGCAGCGTGAAATCATCGGCAGCCCCCCGGTGGCCAACATCGCGCCCGGCCAGAAGCAACTCATTCGGCTGACCCGCACAGGTGCGGCGCCTGCCGGTCAGGAGCAGGCCTACCGCATCATCATCGACGAGATTCCACCGGCGGTGCCAGTGGACAAGGCCGAAGCGGGCACCACGGCCGCGATCCGTCTGCAGATGCGCTACTCGGTGCCGTTGTTCGTCTATGGCGAGGGGCTGTGGGGGCGCCCGGACCCTAACGGTGAGCGCAGCGCGCAGGGTGTAGGCCAACCTCAGCTGAGCTGGCAGCCGGTGATGGTGCAGGGCAAGCCCTACGTCGAAGTGCGAAACACCGGCCCGGTGCATGCCCGCTTGACCGATGTGGTACTGCAGCACGGCAATCAGGCCAAGCCTGTGGCTGAAGGGCTGCTTGGGTACGTGCTGCCCGGCGCCAGCATGCGCTGGCCAGCGCCGCTGGTTGCAGGCGCCGGTGGCGTACTCAAGGGCCGGGTCAACGGGCAGGGCGAGCCGGCTATCATCAACCAGGGGCGGTAAGCGGCAGGCAGGGAACAGGGCCAGGGAGGGCCCGGCAATGGTCAGGACCGATGCGTGAAGAGGTTCGCGGCGAAGTGCCTGGGTTGCCTGGGGCTGACCTTGGCCGGTTCGGCCCTGGCGCTTGCGGACGACCTGCCGCCACCGCCCTCGGAAATGTCGGCCATTGCCGATGCCACCTTGTACCTGGACCTCACGGTGAACCAGATGCCAAAGGCTGAATTGGTGCCGGTGCAGCAACGGGCCGGGCGCCTGTACGTGGACAGTGAGGTGCTGCGCGCTGCAGGGCTGACACTGCCCGGCAACCCGGTAGGGGAGGTGGCGCTGGATGCCGTCGCCGGGATGCACACCGAATATGACAGCCAGAACCAACACCTGCTGCTGGATGTCCCCCCAGCTTGGCTGCCAGACCAGCAAGTTGGCGAGCGCACGCTCTATCCACCTACCGATGCGCGCAGCAGCTTCGGTGCGTTGTTCAACTATGACCTGTACCTGAACGATACCGATGACAGCGGCACCTACCTGGCGGCCTGGAACGAGCTGCGCGTGTTTGACAGCTGGGGGACGGTGTCCAGCACTGGCCAATGGCGGCGCTCGTTCAACGGCGTGGTACGCAGCGGCACGGGGGATGGCTTCCTGCGTTACGACACCACCTGGCGCTTCACCGACGAGCAGCGACTGCTGACTTATGAGGCCGGTGACCTGATCACTGCCGCCTTGCCCTGGAGCAGCTCGGTGCGCGTCGGCGGGCTGCAGCTGTCACGGGATTTCGCTGCCCGGCCCGACCTCGTAACCTACCCGTTGCCCGCCTTCGCAGGCGAAGCGGCCGTGCCGACGTCCCTTGAGTTGTTCATCAACGGTTACCGCGCCAGCACCACCGAGCTGCAGCCTGGCCCCTACACCCTGACCAATGTCCCGTTCATCAACGGCGCCGGTGAGGCGGTGGTGGTGACTACCGATACCCAGGGCCGGCAAGTGTCGACGACGCTGCCGTTCTACGTGACCAGTAGCCTGCTGCAAAAAGGCCTGACCGATTACGCCCTGGCAGCCGGCAGCCTCAGGCGCGACTACGGGGTACGCGATTTCGGGTACGGCTCAGGCGTGGCATCGGCCAGTGTGCGACACGGCCTCAGCGACACCTTCACGCTGGAGGCGCATGCGGAAACGGCGCAATCCCTGATGCTCGGCGGCTTGGGGGCGAACATGCGTCTGGGGCAGTTCGGGGTGCTCAATGCCGCGCTCGCTCAGAGCCGTTTCGATGGCAGCCAAGGCCAGCAGAGTGCCCTGGGTTATCAGTACAACAGCCAACGCCTGGGGTTCAGCTACCAGCGCTTGCAGCGGCATGGTGATTACGCCGACCTGACACGGGTCGATCGGCGTGACATGCAACTGAGCAGGAGCAGTGAACAGGTGACGCTGAGCCTGAACCTCAACCAGTATGGGAATGTAGGGGCGGGGTATTTCGACGTGCGGGCCGGCGACGGTACACGTACGCGTCTGATCAACCTCAGTTACAGCAGGCCCCTGTGGGGTAACAGCAGTGTTTACCTCTCGGCCAACCGGGAGGTCGGGGATAGCCAGTGGGCGGTACAGGCGCAGCTGGTGATCCCGTTCGACATGACGGGCACCCTGGCGCTGGGCCTGGAACGCAGCAAGGAAGGCCAACACCAGCAGCGCGTCAATTACAGCCGTGCCGTCCCGGTGGGCACGGGGGTTGGCTACAACCTTGGGTATGCCACCGGTAATGATCGCCAGGCGTACCGCCAGGCCGATGCCACCTGGCGCCTGCAATCGGTCCAGTTGCAGGCAGGCGTGTATGGCAGCAGCGGGCAGATGACGCGCTGGGCCGATGCCAGTGGCTCGGTCGTGTGGATGGACGCGGGGCTGTTCGCCGCCAATCGCATCGACGACGCATTCGTGGTGGTCAGCACCTCTGGCTACGCCGATGTGCCCGTGCGCTACGAAAACCAGGCGGTGGGCCGTACCGACAAGCGCGGTCATCTGCTCGTGCCTTACAGCAGTGCCTACTACCGAGGCAAATATGAAATAGACCCGATGGACCTGCCGCCCGACATTCTGGCGCCGCAGGTGGAGCAGCGCGTGGCCGTGCGCCGTGGCAGTGGTTACCTGCTGGACTTCGAGCTCAAGCATGTGCAGGCAGCCAGCATTGAGCTGGTCGATGGCACTCAACGACCTCTAGCCCTAGGCAGCCGCGTCACGCATGTGCAAAGCGGTGCACAGGCGGTGGTAGGTTGGGATGGGCTGGTCTACTTGGAGAGCCTGCAGGCGCAGAACCGCTTGCAGGTCGAGCTGGCAGGGGGAGGGCAGTGCGAGGTCGAGTTTGCCATGGCGCAACGCACAGGCTCGATCCCCTTGATTGGGCCTCTGGTGTGCAGGTGAACCGTAGCCTGGCATGGCTTTGCGCATCGTGTCTGACGCTGTGCGCAGGGCCTGCCCTGGCCAAATGTGCGTCGGTGGCCACTTCGCCAGCCCTGTTCGGCAGCCTCAATTCGACGCAGGTGCGCACGGCCGTGCAGACGGCGTCCACCCCCAACGCCGGGCTGCAGTGCAACGGTACGGTGCTGAGTGTGCTCAGTAATTCGGACTCCTTCAAACTGACGGTGCAACCGGCCACGGGCGGATTGCTTGGCCCCACGGGTGATGTCATCCCGTACACGCTCTACGCCGATGCGACCACCAACTTCCCGATCACGCGAGGCACGGCGTTCGAGTACGGGCGCACGGGCATCCTGGACTTGCTGGGGCTGCTCAATGGTACGCCCAAGACCGTGCCGCTCTACCTGCGGACCCAGATCGGGAGCAACGTGGCGGCGGGCGTCTACCAGGAAACCCTCAGGCTCGATTGGGCCTGGAACTACTGTGAAGGCATTGCCATCGGTGGGTTGTGCATTGGGCGCGACACAGGATCAGGCACCCAGTTTCTGACCATCAGCATGACGGTGACCAATGATTGCCAGATCACCACCCCGAACATCAGCTTCGGTTCTGCGCCGGTGGTCAGCGCGTTTGCCGCGGTCAATCAAAGCCTCAGCGTTTCCTGCACCAAGGGCAGTGCCTACACCGTCGGGCTCAGTGATGGGCAAAACCTGCTGAGCGGTCGACGACGCATGAAGTCGGCAGCCAACAATTACTTGGCGTACGACATCTACAAGGGTGCAGGCGCCGTGCGCTGGGGCGCGGCCGGCAGCGCCAGGCGGGCCAGCACCGATGCCGACGTAAACCCCGGCGTAGGGACCGGCACTGGCAGCCAAGTCTTCAACTACAACGCCAGGGTCTATGCCGACCAGGCTACGCCGCCGGCTGCCAGCTACTCGGACAGCGTGGTGCTGGACGTACAGTTCTGAGGTGCCGGAACGCGCCTTAGCGCAAGTCGTCCACTATCGCGGCCAGGGTATCCAGCACGGCACCTGCCAGCGCCTTGGAGCGGGCGCCTGACCAGCCCGTGCGTGGGTCAGGGGCGTCATCATGGTCCTTGAACGGCATTTCCAGGGTCAGGGACAAGCAGTCGTAAGTCATGCCCACGGCGTTGCATGCCAACGTCGTGTTGGCCTGGCCAGGTTCGTCGCGCGTGTAGCCATGGGCCGTCTGGAAGTCGGGCGTAAGGCTCATCAAGGTGCTGCGGAAGCTGTCCTCCAGTTGGGCGAGGCGGGAGGTGTAGCCTGGGTTGCCCTCGCAGGCAGCAGTGAACACATGGGGTATCTCTTCATCGCCATGCACGTCGATGAAGGCATCCACACCGTACTGCTTCATCTGCGCCTGGGCGAAGAAGACCTCAGGGGTGAGTTCGACATTTGCATCCTGCCAGGCGCGGTTCAGGTCCTTGCCGGCGTAGTTGGTGCGCAGGTGACCGAGGAACGCGCCATCGGGGTTCATATTGGGAATCAGGTACAGATCGGCACTGGCGAGCAACTGGCGGACAGTGGCATCACCGGCTTCCAGGCGATCAATCACACCTTCCATGAACCACTCGGCCATGTGTTCCCCTGGGTGCTGCTGGGCGATCAGCCATACCTTGCGCTTGCCAGGTGCACCGTCGCCCGCGCGCAGCAAGGGGATGTCCCGACCCTGCACGCTGCGGCCGCTGGCCAGCAATGTGACGTCGGGCAAGCCGAGCGCGCGCTCGATCAGTTGATTGTGGCGTGCGCGGGGGTAGGGCTCGAAGTAGGCGAACCAGATCTGGGGGTGTTCCGCCGTCACCTCGAATGCCAAGGCGGTGCCATCGAACTGGCTGGGTACGCGAAACCACGTGTTTTGGTCGTAGGAGGCGACGGTGTTGTAACCGCTCCAGGCATTCTTGTAGGACGAGCCAGCGGCATTGCCGAGGCTGAAGCGATGCGTGTGCCCGCGCGTCAGGCCGCTGGCGCGAAAGTGAAACCATTGGTAATGGCCGCTGTGGGTGTCTGGCCGGATGGCGAGGTGCACGTCGGCAGGGTTGCTGGCGTCGATGACTTCGATGTTGCCAGAATCGAAGTCGCAGTCGATGTGCAGGGGTGAC
This sequence comes from uncultured Pseudomonas sp., assembly GCA_963529135.1. GTDB lineage: Bacteria > Pseudomonadota > Gammaproteobacteria > Pseudomonadales > Pseudomonadaceae > Aquipseudomonas. The sequence goes on from CAURYQ010000048.1 coordinate 13,076, forward strand.
AGCGTCACGGTCATGGGCGGGGCTCCTTGGCGATGTTGTTGTGCAGCTACTGTACACCGCCTCGCGCTTGAGGGCCGCCTTCGCGCACCTGAGCCGGGTTCAGAGCCCCAACTCGCCAAGACCTGGGTGATCATCCGGGCGCCGGCCCAACGGCCAATGGAACTTGCGCTCGCTTTCGGCAATAGGGTGCTCGTTGATGCTCGCGTGCCGGTGTTGCATCAACCCGTCTGCGGCGAATTCCCAGTTCTCGTTGCCATAGGCCCGGTGCCATTGACCGCTGTCGTCGCAGTACTCATAGGCATAGCGCACGGCAATGCGGTTGTCGGTGAAAGCCCAAAGCTCCTTGATCAACCGGTACTTGAGCTCGCGGTTCCATTTGCGCGTGAGGAAGGCTTCGACCTCGGCACGGCCGCGAGGAAATTCCACACGATTGCGCCATACGGTATCGGGGGTATAGGCCAAAGCGACCTTGGCGGCATCGCGGCTGTTCCAGCCGTCTTCGGCCAGGCGGACCTTCTCGATGGCGCTGTCACGGGTAAAGGGCGGCAGGGGTGGGCGGGACATGGGTCGACTCCTCGGCAAGAATGTGCCCAAGAAGCGTAGCGCGTCTGGTGAAGAGCGAGAATCGCCACCAGACAGACTTCACCGTTTCGGCTGCAGCAATAATGAGGTTGTGCAGCGGTTTCGGCGCTGTTCGCCACAGCCAAGGCGTGTGCCTGGCTGTGGCGAACCGGGTTCAGCGGCGGCGGAACAGGGGCAGCGGCTCGTCGGTTGCAGCCTGGTAGGTCACCGAGAAATCCTTCAGGCCCTGCAGGGCGTCCTCGGGGTCCTTGTCGGCGCGGATGGCGAATGCATCGAACCCGCAGCGGGCCATGAAGAACAATTGGTCGCGCAGCACGTCACCGATGGCGCGCAACTCGCCTTTGTAGCCGTAACGATCGCGCAACAGGCGGGCATTGGAATAGCTGCGCCCGTCCGTGAAGGCCGGAAAGTTCAGGGCAATGACCTGGAAGTGCTGCACGTCATCGCCAATTTCCTCGGCTTGTTCGTCGCTTTCCAGCCAGATGCCAAGGCCACCGTCGCGGGCCTTGAGGGCATGGGCGTGGTCGCGCCACATCTGCAACGGCACGATGTAGTCGTCGCAGTTGGTCAGCTCGTCGAACGAGGTTTCCTTTGGCAGCAGGTGCCAGGTTTCGTCGACGATCTGGTTGTGCTTAATGATTCGCTGCATACACGCGTTCCTTGAAGGGGTCGATGCCGATGCGTTGATACGTGTCGATGAAACGCTCTTCCTCGGTGCGTTGCTCGACGTAGACGGCAATCAGCTTCTCGATCACATCGGCCATGTCGTCCTGGGCGAACGATGGGCCCAGGATCTTGCCAAGGCTGGCGTCGCGCGCGGCGTTGCCACCCAGCGATACCTGGTAGAACTCTTCGCCTTTCTTGTCCACGCCCAGGATGCCGATGTGACCGACGTGGTGGTGCCCGCACGCGTTCATGCAACCGGAGATGTTCAGGTCGATCTCGCCGATGTCGAACAGGTAGTCCAGGTCGTCGAAACGGCGCTGAATGGACTCGGCGATCGGGATCGACTTGGCGTTGGCCAGCGAGCAATAGTCACCGCCTGGGCAGCAGATGATATCGGTCAGCAGGCCAATGTTCGGGGTGGCGAACCCGCTTTCGCGCAGTTCCAACCACAAGGCATGCAACTGGCGCTGCTCGACGTCGGCCAGGATGATGTTCTGCTCGTGCGACGTGCGCAGGAACCCGAAGCTGTAGCGCTCGGCCAGGTCAGCCACGGCGTCGAGCTGCTTGTCGGTGAGGTCGCCCGGGGCGACGCCGGTTGGCTTGAGCGAAAGGGTAACGGCTACGTAACCGGGGCGCTTGTGGGCGCGGGTATTGCGCGAGCGCCAGCGGGCGAAGCCTGGGTGTTCGCTGTCCAGGGTGCTGTAGTCGACGTCGTCCAGCGGCAAGTACTCGGGGTCGACGAAATGACGCGACACACGCTGCACTTCCGCCTCGGTCAGGGTGCTGCTGCCGCCGCGCAGGTGGACCATTTCGGCCTCGACCTTTTCGGCGAACACCTCAGGTGTCAAGGCTTTGACCAGGATCTTGATCCGCGCCTTGTACTTGTTGTCACGCCGCCCATAACGGTTGTAGACACGCAGGATGGCGTCCAGGTAGCTGATCAGGTCTTGCCAGGGCAGGAACTCGTTGATGAACGAACCGACCACTGGAGTACGGCCCAGACCGCCGCCGACCAGAACGCGGAAGCCCAGCTCGCCGGCCTCGTTACGCACCGGCTCCAGGCCGATGTCGTGCACCTCGATGGCCGCACGGTCCTGTTTCGAGCCGTTGATGGCGATCTTGAACTTGCGCGGCAGGAAGGCGAATTCCGGGTGAAATGTGGTCCACTGCCGGACGATTTCGCACCAAGGGCGCGGGTCGATGACTTCATCGGCGGCCACACCGGCGAACTGGTCGGTGGTGGTGTTGCGCAGGCAGTTGCCGCTGGTCTGGATGGCGTGCATCTGCACGGTCGCCAATTCGGCCAGGATGTCGGGAATGTCTTCCAGAGCCGGCCAGTTGAACTGCACGTTCTGGCGGGTGGAAATGTGCGCATAGCCCTTGTCGTAATCGCGGGCGATCTTGGCCAGGGTGCGCACCTGCCGGGCGTTGAGCTGGCCATAGGGAACGGCGACCCGCAGCATCGGCGCGAATCGTTGAATGTATAGGCCGTTCTGCAGGCGCAGCGGGCGGAATTCTTCCTCGCTCAGCTCACCGGCCAGGTAGCGGCGGGTCTGATCACGGAACTGCTTGACGCGGTCCTCGATGATCCGCTGATCGTATTCGTCATATACGTACATAAATGTCCTGTCTCAGGCATGCAGCTATTCGCGCGCACGGCCGCGCACTCCGGTTCGGAGCCGGGGCACCATAGCAGGTTGCATTTATGCGCAAAAGTGATGTTTTTGCATATGAAAAGAACCAAATGAACTATGTGAGACTGACTGCCATTTATGCGCTTGCTCGACAGGGGTGGGTATAATCGGCCGTTTGCCTCAGAGACGTCAGCCCATGCTCCAGGCCTTGTGCCGCTGCCTTTGCCTGTGCCTCGCTCTGCCAGTGATGGCAGACGCGCAGCCGGTATCGGTGGTTTTTCTCAACCCTGGCTCGCCGAGCGAGAACTTCTGGACCAGTTACAGCCGGTTCATGCAGGTGGCTGCCGATGAGCTTGGCATGGACTTGCGTGTGGAATACGGCGAGCGCCGTACCGAGCTTGCCTTGAGCCAGGCTCGCGCAGCGCTCGATGGGCCAAGGCGGCCAGACTACCTGGTGCTGGTGAACGAGCAGTACATTGCCCCCGAAATCATGCGCCTTTCGCAAGGCGCGGGGGTCAAGCTGCTGCTGGTCAACAATGGCCTGACCCCAAGCCAGGCGCGTACCGTCAGTGCTCATCCTGACAAATTCGCCCAGCCGCTGGGTTCTTTGACGACCAACGACGAACAGGCCGGCTTCCAGATGCTGCGTGAAATGATCGCGCAGTTGCCTGGCGCCACCGGGACAGTGGACCTGGTGGCGTTTTCGGGGGTCAAGACCACGCCCGCCTCGCAGCGCCGTGAAGAAGGCATGCGCCGTGCCTTGGCCGACTTCCCGCAGGTGCGCCTGCGGCAAGTGGTTTATGGCGGCTGGAGCCGCCAGCGGGCCTACGAACAAGCTCGTTTGCTGCTCGAGCGCTACCCCCAGACACGCCTGGTGTGGTCGGCCAACGACGAAATGGCATTCGGGGCCATGCAAGCGTTCGAGGAGGCGGGGCTCAAGCCGGGGCGCGATGTGATATTCAGCGCCGTGAACAGCTCGGGCGAGGCGCTGCGCGCGCGTCTGGACGGGCGCTTGAGCGTCTTGATGGGTGGGCATTTCAGCCTTGGTGGGTGGGCCATGGTCATGCTGCATGACGATGCCAACGGCCTGCCGTTCGGCCGCGACGGTCTGCGCGATTACAGCCTGCCCGTACTGCAGAGCATCGACCAGACCAAAGCGCGGCAATGGCTCAAACGACTGGAATTGGCCGACTATGGCGTCGACTTCAAGGCCTACAGCGCCCTAGGGCGCTCAGCGGGCTACCAATATCCCTTCTTGACGTCGCCCGTCGAATACTGAAAGCCCCTGCTTGAGCAAAGGGTTTTGCTGGTCTTAACTGCAAGTGTGCAGCGCATTCCCATAACCAGTACAAGAGGCAATGCCATGACCAGTCCCACCAAGTTGCCCAAGCCCGCCGGTAGCGTCGATACCTGGGCGATCCTGTGCCTGATCGCGCTGGTCGTCATCACGGCGGTTTACTGGGGCAGCCACGGCTGATACCCGCCACGGCTCATCCAGCGCAGCAGTAGCGGCACCCGCGCGGGCCCCTGCCCGCAGCAATGTCGGGTTGGCGCGCAGTGCCGCTGCTCACGACGATGGGGCAGCGGCAGTGCTCGGTCGAATGGGCCTTAGCTGTCATACCCAAGGTTAGGCGCCAGCCACCGCTCGCTCACACTCACGGGCTGAGCTTTGCGGGCGCTGTAACACTCGATCTGGTCCTTGTCGACCTTGCCCACGGCAAAGTACTGCGCCTGAGGGTGAGCAAAGTACCAGCCACTGACTGCCGCTGCTGGGAACATTGCGTAGTGCTCGGTCAGGAAGACGCCGCTTGGGCCCGTTTCGCCGATGGCGCTACCATCAAGCAGGCGGAACAGGGTTTCTTTCTCGGTGTGATCCGGGCACGCCGGATAGCCCGGTGCCGGCCTGATCCCGCGGTACTGCTCCTTGATCAGCGCTTCGTTGTCGAGCTGCTCCTCACGGGCATATCCCCAGTAATCTTTACGCACCTGCTCGTGCAGCCATTCGGCGCAGGCTTCGGCCAGGCGATCTGCCAGTGCTTTGACCATGATCGAGCTGTAGTCGTCACCTTTGTCCTGGTACGCCTTGGCCACCTCTTCGGCACCGATGCCTGCCGTGGTGATGAAGCCGCCGACATAATCGGTCACGCCGCAGGTCTTGGGCGCCACGAAGTCGGCCAGCGACCAGTTGGGCTTGCCGTCGGGCTTGATGGTCTGCTGGCGCAGATGGTGCAAGGTCGCCAACGCCGCGCCGTCTTCGCCATAGACTTCGATGTCGTCGTCGGCCACCTGGTTGGCTGACCAGAAGCCGAACACTGCGCGGGCACTGATGAGCTTCTCGTCGATCAGCTTGTCGAGCATTTCGCGCGCATCTGCATACAGGGCGGTCGCCGCTTCGCCCACCACCTCGTCGGTGAGGATTCGCGGGAATTTGCCTGCCAAGTCCCAGGAAATGAAGAACGGCGTCCAATCGATGTACTGGGCCAAGGTGCGCAGGTCGATGTCATGCAGGACCTTGACGCCAGTGAAGGAGGGCACGGCAGGTTGATAGCCGGCCCAGTCGTACTTGGGCTTGGCCGCTACGGCCTGGGCATAGGTAAGGCGTTCGGTGCGGGCGCTGCGGTTGGCGGTGCGTGCGCGCACCTCTTCGTAGTCCTGGCGGGTGCGCTCGACGAAACCTGGCTTGAGCTCCTTGGACAGCAATTGAGTCGCTACGCCGACCGCCCTGGACGCATCGGTCACGTAGACCACGGCGTCATTGCCGTACTTGGGTTCGATCTTCACCGCCGTATGGGCCTTGGACGTGGTAGCGCCGCCGATCATCAAGGGCAGCTCGAAGCCCTGGCGCTGCATCTCGCGCGCGACATGCACCATTTCGTCCAGCGAAGGCGTGATCAGGCCCGAGAGGCCAATGATGTCGCATTTTTCGTCCCTGGCCGTCTGCAGGATTTTCTCGGCTGGCACCATCACGCCCAGGTCGACGATGTCGTAGCCGTTACAGCCCAACACTACGCCGACGATGTTCTTGCCAATATCGTGCACATCGCCCTTGACCGTCGCCATCAGGATCTTGCCTTTGGCTTCCGGTTTGTCGCCTTTCTCCGCCTCGATGAACGGGATGAGGTGCGCAACGGCCTGCTTCATGACCCGAGCCGACTTGACCACCTGCGGCAGGAACATCTTGCCAGCGCCGAACAGGTCACCGACCACGTTCATCCCGTTCATCAGCGGGCCTTCGATGACCTCGATCGGCCGTGCGCACCGTTGGCGGCAGGCCTCGGTGTCTTCGACGATGAACGCCGTGATGCCCTTGACCAGCGCGTGCTCCAGGCGCTTTTCCACCGGCAGCGAGCGCCACTCCTCGTTTTCGACTTCCCGCGTGGCGCCGCCGCCTTTGTAGTCGTCGGCAATGGCCAGCAGGGCATCGGTGCCGTGGGGCGTACGGTTGAGTACCACGTCCTCGACCTTATCCCGAAGCGGCGCCGGGATTTCATCGTAGATCTCCAACTGGCCGGCATTGACGATACCCATGGTCAAGCCGTTGCTGATGGCGTGGTACAGGAACACCGAGTGAATGGCTTCGCGAACCGGATTGTTGCCCCGGAACGAGAACGAGACGTTGGACACACCGCCCGAGCTCAGGGCATGGGGCAGGTGATCGCGGATGTAGGCGCAGGCCTCGATGAAATCCACGGCATAGTTGTTGTGTTCTTCGATGCCGGTGGCGACAGCGAAGATGTTCGGGTCGAAGATGATGTCTTCGGCGGGGAAACCCACCTCATTGACCAGGATGTCGTAGCTACGCTTGCAGATTTCCTGCTTGCGTGCAGCCGTGTCGGCCTGGCCGACCTCGTCGAACGCCATGACCACCACGGCGGCGCCATAGCGCTTGCACAGGCGGGCATGATGCTTGAACTGGTCTACGCCTTCCTTCATGGAAATGGAGTTGACGATGCCCTTGCCCTGGATGCACTTCAAGCCCGCCTCGATCACTTCCCACTTGGAGGAGTCGATCATGATCGGGACACGCGAGATGTCCGGCTCGCCCGCGATCAGGTTGAGAAAACGCACCATGGCCGCCTGGGAGTCGAGCATCCCTTCGTCCATGTTGATGTCGATGACCTGGGCGCCGGCCTCCACCTGCTGCAGCGCCACTTCCAGGGCTTCGGTGTAGTTTTCCTCGCGAATCAGCCGCGCGAACCTTGCCGAGCCGGTGATGTTGGTGCGCTCACCGACGTTGACGAACAACGAACTGCGATCGATGGTGAAAGGCTCCAGGCCCGAGAGGCGGCACGCCTTGGGGATTTCTGGAACGTGCCGAGGCGGGTGCTTGGCGACGGCTTCGGCGATTGCCTGAATATGGCCGGGGGTGGTGCCGCAGCAACCGCCAATGATGTTCATAAAGCCGCTGGCGGCGAACTCCTCGACTACCGCGGCCATTTCAGCCGGGGTTTCGTCATATTCGCCGAAAGCGTTCGGCAAGCCCGCATTGGGGTGCGCCGAAACGTAGGTATCAGCCTTGCTCGACAATTCTTCCAGATACGGGCGCAGCTCCTTGGCGCCCAGTGCACAGTTCAGGCCGACGGAAATCGGCTTGGCGTGACGCACCGAGTTCCAGAAGGCTTCGGTCGTCTGGCCGGAAAGCGTACGGCCGGACGCATCGGTGATGGTGCCGGAAATCATGATCGGCAGCTCGACGCCATCGTCCTCGAATACCTGCTGCACGGCGAAGATGGCCGCCTTGGCGTTGAGTGTGTCGAAGATGGTCTCGATCAAAATGAGGTCGGCCCCGCCCTCGATCAAGCCGCGGGTGGCCTCGATGTAGTTTTCCACCAGTTCGTCGAACGTGACGTTGCGGTAGCCTGGGTCGTTCACATCCGGGGAGATCGAGCAGGTTCGACTGGTCGGGCCGAGCACGCCCGCCACGAAGCGCGGCTTGTCAGGTGTTTCCAGCGTCTTGGCATCGGCCACCTGGCGGGCGATGCGCGCACCTTGCACGTTCAACTCGTACACCAGCGCTTCCATGCCGTAGTCGGCCTGGGAAATCTGCGTGGCATTGAAGGTGTTGGTCTCGAGGATGTCGGCGCCCGCATCCAGGTACGCCTTCTCGATGGCTGCGATGATGTCCGGGCGGCTGAGCAGCAACAGGTCGTTGTTGCCTTTCACATCGCTTGGCCAATCGGCGAAGCGCGTGCCACGATAGTCGGCTTCCTCCAGCCGGTAGCTTTGGATCATAGTGCCCATGCCGCCATCGAGGATCAGGATGCGCTCTTTAAGTGCTTGATGAAGTGCTTGGAGACGAGCGCTGCGGTCGGACATATGAACTACCTGGTCGGGCGGATATCAGAAAGTGCCGAATCATAACAAAGCTGTACGGTTTTTAGGCGTGTGCCCCGTTTCCATGAAATATGCTCATGTTGCTTGTCCCACTCCCAGCTATTAATACAAACACTGCCAGCCTTCACCCGGCCCGGCTGCTCATAATCAGGACATCTCGCACATGGTGCATCGTATTCTTGCCGGCTTCCTCGCTCTGTTGGTCAGCGGTGGTGTGTTCGGGCAAGGGCTTCAGCCAGCTCCCGCCATCTCCTATACCCGTGACATCCAGCCGATCTTCACCGAGAAATGCGTTGCCTGCCACGCCTGCAACGACGCTGCCTGCCAGCTCAAGCTCGAAAGTGCCGAGGGTGCCGTGCGTGGTGCCAGCAAGGTTCCTGTCTACCAGGGCGAGCGGAGCAAGGCCGTGGCGCCTACCCGGTTGTTCTATGACGCTCACAGCGAGGCCGAATGGCGCAAGAAGGGCTTCTACTCGGTGCTCGACAACCAGGGCAGCCAGGCCGCATTGATGGCACGCATGCTCGAACTGGGGCACACGACCCCGCTGACGCCCAATGCGAAAGTGCCGGATGACATCGCATTGGGCCTCAATCGCAACAACATGTGCCCGCTGCCGCACGAGTTCGATGCCTACGCCGGCGCTCATCCCAAGGAAGGCATGCCGCTGGCAGTCACCGGTCTGACTGACCAGCAATACGCCACCTTGCGCGGTTGGCTGGCGGCCGGTGCGCCGGTCGAATACCAGCCCATCAAGCCCAGCGCCAGCGAAGCCGGTCAGATCGCCGAATGGGAAGCACTGCTCAATCGCCCCGGAGCCTCCGAAGCCCTCGTGGGCCGCTGGCTGTACGAGCACCTGTTCCTGGCGCACATCCACTTCGCCGGCGGTGAGCCGGGACACTTTTTCCAATGGGTACGCTCGCGTACCCCGAGCGGGCAGCCGGCTGACATCATCGCCACGCGCAGGCCCAACGACCCGCCTGGAACGGAGTTTTTCTACCGGTTGATCCCCGTCCAAGGGGTGATCGTGCACAAGACCCACATCACCTACCCAATGGGTCCGCAAAAACTCGAGCGGGTAAAGCAGCTCTTCTACGCCGGCGACTGGCACGTGAACACGTTGCCTGGGTATGGCCCCCGTCACCGCGCCAATCCCTTCGAAACGTTCGAGGCGATCCCGGCGGTGGCGCGCTACCAGTTCATGCTCGATAACGCTGAATACTTCGTGCGTACCTTCATACGGGGGCCGGTGTGCCGCGGGCAAATCGCCACGGATGTGATCCGCGACAACTTCTGGGCGCTGTTCCAGGAGCCTGCCTTCGACCGCTACGTCACCGATGCCCGTTACCGGGGCGAGGCCACGCCTTTGCTCGCCATGCCGGGCCAGAACGATGATGTGGGCAGCGTGCTCGCCCTGTGGCGGGCCTATCGCGACAAGCGCAACGAATACGAGAAGCTGCGCCGCGAAGCCTATGCCGACATGCCCGCCCCAGGTTGGTCGACCCTGTGGACGGGTAATGACAACGCTTTGCTGAGTATCTTCCGTCATTTCGACAGCGCTACGGTGACCAAGGGCCTGGTGGGGGATGTGCCTTTGACGATGTGGCTGTTCGATTACCCCCTGCTCGAGCGCACCTATTACCAACTGGCGGTCAATTTCGACGTCTTCGGCAACCTCTCGCATCAACTGCAGACGCGTTTGTATTTCGACCTCATCCGCAACGGCGCAGAGGTCAACTTCCTGCGCCTGATGCCGGCCCAGGCGCGCCAGGCCATTCTCAGCGACTGGTATCAGGACAGCGGCAAGATAAAGATGTGGCTCGACTATGAGGACATCGACGCCGATACCCCGAGCGGCCTCGCACTGGATCCTCGCGACCCCAAGCGCGACTTCGGACTGAAACTGGTGGCGCGGACCGCCAGCATCAATGCCTCGCCCGACCCGATCAATCGCTGCCAGGGTGCCTATTGCTCGCGTCCGCAAATGAATGAGGAATTCCGCAATGTCGAGCAGTCGCTCAGCAGGCTGGTCTCGCGGCCTGCGGCAGGGCTCAAGGTGATCGACCAGCTGCCTGAGGCGACATTGCTGCGCATCGAAGGGCAGGGTGGTCAGCGACAGGTCTACACGCTGATGCGCAACCGCGCGCATACCAACGTGGCGTTCCTGCTGGGCGAGGCCTATCGCTACCAGCCTGGCCTCGATACCTTGACCTTGCAGCCAGGCGTCATGACCAGTTACCCCAATTTCATGTTCAATGTGCCAGCTGCTGACGTGGCGGCGTTCGTCGACTCGATGAGCGATGCCAGGGGCGATGCCGCACGCTTCGAGCGCATCGTCGAGCGGTGGGGCATCCGTCGTACCCATCCGCAATTCTGGCGCTATTTCCACGACCTGAGCGCGTTCATTCAGGAAACCGACCCCGTGGAGGCGGGCGTGCTGGACATGAACCGCTACGAGAACCTCTGATCGGGGTGCGCTGACCTTTCGCGCCACCCTGCGGTCCCAACCAGTGAGTGGCACCGGCGCTGCGCTGCAGCCGGTGCCTGAATGCACCGGCCAACGCAGGGTATTTCATGCTGTATTCGCTTCAGGCACTCCGCGCTTTCGCCGCATGGGTGGTCGTCTGCCACCACTTCATGCAGGTCTTCTTCGACTTTCATGCGTCCGGGCCGGTTGGCCAATTGTTCACTGACCGAGGCGCGGTCGGGGTGGACATCTTCTTCGTCATCAGCGGGTTGGTCATCTACCTCTCCACCTGGGACAAGCAGGTCATCCCCCGCCAATTCCTGCTCAACCGGGTGCTGCGCATCGTGCCGGCGTATTGGTTCTATTCCGCGCTGATGGCCTTGATGCTGCTGGCGTTCAGCCAATGGATGCCGCACCAGGTATTCACTTGGGAGCACCTGCTGCGCTCACTGTTGTTCATACCGGCAGAGAACCCGGGTGGATATGGCATGTACCCCACCTTGAACGTCGGCTGGACCCTGAACTTCGAGATGGTGTTCTACCTGCTGTTCGGGATGGCATTCCTGGCAGGGAGGCGCGCGCATCTGCTGGTGGTTTGCGGGCTGCTGCTGTTGGTCAGCGAAGGGTTGGGGCGCCTGGGCGTGGTGAGCCACTTCTACCACAACGACATCGTCTATGAATTCTTGCTAGGGATCGGCATAGGCGTGCTCCATCGTCGCGGGTATATCCGCCAGGGGCTTGCGTTGCCGTTGGCGCTTCTGGCAGTAGCGGCGCTGGCCATCTACCAGCTGGACGCCTCTCAACGGTTGCTTCATTGGGGGCTGCCCAGTGCAATGGTCGTGTTGGCCTTCATCGCCATGGAGCCGTTTTTCGACGGTAACCGGGTGCTCAAGTCCCTGGGCGATTGTTCCTATTCGGTGTACCTGATCCACGTGCTGGTCCTGCACCTGGGCTGGTTTGCCAGCCAGCGACTGGGCCTGAACCCCTACCTCACATTCGCCATCTGCGTGCCTTGCATCGCGATAATGTCGTGGTTCAGCTACCAGTGGCTGGAACGCGGCCTGTACCGCCGTATGCAAGCCTGGGTGCAAGCACCGCGGGAGCAGGTGCAGCCCTATGTGCTTTCCCGAGTCAAATACTAGGACTTTGTTAGAGGGCTGCGTTGGCGTACACTGGCGCACAAGTCTGTGAGGAACCTACATGAGCGCTATAACCATTACCGACGCCGCCCATGACTACCTGGCTGATCTGCTTTCCAAGCAGAACACCCCGGGTATCGGCATTCGCATTTTCATCACCCAGCCGGGTACCCAGTACGCCGAGACATGCATCGCCTACTGCAAGCCCGGCGAAGAGAAGCCCGACGACACTACCGTGGGCCTCAAGAGCTTCACCGCTTACCTGGATGCGGTCAGCGTGCCGTTCCTGGAAGATGCGCTGGTGGATTACGCCACCGACCGCATGGGCGGTCAGTTGACCATCAAGGCGCCTAACGCCAAGGTGCCGATGGTCAACGAAGACAGCCCGATCAACGAGCGCATCAACTATTACCTGCAGACCGAGATCAACCCTGGCTTGGCCAGTCATGGTGGTCAGGTCAGTCTGGTGGATGTCGTCGACGAAGGTATCGCCGTCCTCCAATTCGGCGGCGGTTGTCAGGGCTGCGGTCAAGCCGACGTCACCCTGAAGGAGGGCATCGAACGCACGCTGCTCGAGCGCATTCCCGAGCTCAAGGGTGTTCGCGACGTGACCGACCACAGTCAGAAAGAAAATGCCTACTACTAAGACGGGTCGGCTTGCGCCAGGCGTGAACTGAGCGTGGCGCAGGCCCGGTAATGGCAACGTTGTATCTCGCTAGCAACAAACTGTTACGTTTGCAAGCCCTGCGACAATAAGCCGCTGCCCGGATTCAGCGGCTTGCAGCCGGTATTCGCAGCCGACAGGTGGAAGGGTTGCAGGGGCCATGCCAGAATGCCCCGGTTTTCTGGCCGACCCGCCCCAAGGGCCGGCACCTCCCTGTAAAGGATGGTTTCATGAATGATCTTCTGACCCGGCGTGCAGTCGTCGCCGGCATGGGCGTTCTTGGGCTTGGCCTGCTGGCAGGTTGCAGCCCGGCGCGTGGGCTCGAGTTCAAGTACGGCAAGAACATGAGCAACGAAATCCTTGGGCGCAAGTTCTCGCTCAAGGACCCTCAGGGCAACGTGCGTACGCTGTCGAGCTTCTACGGCAGTATGCCCATGGTGTTCTTCGGATTTACCCAGTGCCCGGCGGTCTGCCCTACCACCCTGGCGCGTGCCGCCCAGATCCGCAAACTGCTGCGCGGGCGTGACCGAGATCTGTTCCAGGTGGTGTTCATCACCCTCGACCCCGAGCGGGATACCCCGGACGTCCTCGACGCTTACGTCAAGGCCTTCGACCCCACCTTTACCGCACTGACGGGTACGCCTGAAGAAATCGACGCCGTGGCCAGGGAGTTCAAGGTGTTCTACGAAAAAGTCCCGGCTGGCGACACCTATACCATTTCCCATTCATCCACCAGCTATGTCTATGACACCCGTGGCACCCTGCGATTGAGCCTTGGGCATTCCCTGACCGCCAAGGAATGCGCTGAAGACCTGGTTACCCTGATGGAGATCTGCTGAATGTCATTGCAACCCGTTAAGCGCGGCCTGGCAGCCCTGTTCCTGTTGAGCATGGCCGTACCAGCGCTGGCCCAGACCACCGTGAGCGAAGCCTGGGTACGCGCCACCGTGCCGCACCAGCAGTCGACCGGTGCGTTCATGACGATCACCGCCAGCCGCGACAGCAAGTTGATCAGCGTCGCATCGCCGGTTGCCAAGACGGTTCAGGTGCATGAAATGACCATGAACGGCGATGTCATGGGCATGCGTGAGGTGAAGGCTGTTGCGCTGCCGGCTGGCAAACCCGTTACGCTGGACCCCAATGGTCTGCACGTGATGCTCATGGGCCTGACTGGTCAGGTCAAGGAAGGCGAGCAGGTACCCCTGACCTTGGCGGTGGAAACAGCAGAAGGTGCTACCGAGACGGTTGACGTGCAGGCGCAGGTGCAGGGGCTCACCGCCCAGGCGCAGGGTGGGCACGACGGTATGCACATGAGCCACCCGTGACACCTGTCGGGGTTGCACCGCAGCGCCGGCCCGGTCAACTGCGAAATTTCGGCAGTGGCCTTTCCAGCGACAACGAGGTCAATGCGCGCCTTACGCGGGCCTCGTCAGCTTCCAGGGCCTTCAAGCTCGCCCGTATCTTACCGGCTGCCGGCATGTCGCCCTGCCGGTCGATCCAGTCGGCGATCTCCTTGCAGGCGCTACTCAGGCAAGCCTGACGCTGATTCATCAGTGACAGAAGGGTGGTGATCTCTCTTTCGGACATGACGGCTCCTCCATTCAGCCATCTGAGTGTAGCAGCGCCACGCCTATTCGCCTGCGCGGCGTTGACGCACTCAAGCCGCGAAGCAGGCGAGCCGGTAGGCGCCTGGCGTAATGCCGTAGGCCTGCTTGAACTGCCTGTTCAAATGGCTTTGATCGGCAAAGCCCAGGCTGAACGCTACCGTCAAGGGAGACTGCCCCTGCCTGAGCAGCTCCCTGGCCCTTACCAGTCGCCGCTGCTTGAGCCACGCATGAGGAGGCATGCCGGTGCTCTGACGAAAAACCCGCGCGAAGTGGAAAGGTGACAGATTCACGGCAGCGGCCAGCATTTCCAGCGATGGAGGGTCGGCCAGATGGCTCTCCAGCAGTTCACGGGCACGCGCGACGGCGCGTGGCTCATGGCCCGGGGCGCCGAGTTCGGCCAGGCGCCCGTGGCGCTGAACCAGCGCCAACACGGCCTGGCGCCATACGGTCTGCTGTTGCAGTGCGCTGGCGCTGCTTTCGGACAGTTGGTGCAACTGGCTAAACGCACTGGCGAGGCCTGGATCATGAATAACGCTATCGCGAAAGCGGGGCATGCCTGCATAGCCCAGTTCCAGTTCGTCGAGCACGCCGGTGACACGGTCGTGTTCAGGATAGAAACCGCGATATCGCCAACCGGCTTCGTGGGCCTTTGCACCGGTATGCAGTTCGTCAGGGTTGATCAGCACCATGCTGCCAACCGGGGCAAGGTGCTCGCTGCCTCGGTGCCAGAAGCGCTGGGCGCCGGACTCGATCACTGTGAACACATAGCCTTCATGCACATGCGGTGCGAACCGCTGCTGAACGTACCGGGCATGCAGCATTTCGACATCGCCCAATGCCGGTGCCTGCCAGAGGTGAGTCTGCTCACGTGCAGTGGTGTTCATGACAAGACGCTGCGCAGAATGAAGAAGGTCAACATGCTCAGCAGCATGCTCAGCATCACGCTGCGGGTCAACATGACCAGCGCGATAGCCGCCAGCGCCCCCAGCAAGTAAGGATTGAGCAGGTTCAGGTTCAGGGTGTGTCCAGGCAGGAATATGATCGGACCGCAAATCGCAGTGAGCATGCCAGGCACTGCGAAACCCAGGAATTGACGTGCGTTGGAACTCAGTCGCAAGGGTAGGCGTGGTTCGAGAAACGCGTAGCGGTTAAGGAACACCAGCGCGCCCATGCCCAGGATCAGCATCCAGTCCATCAGGCAGCCCTCCCGAATTTCGGGCACACGAAGCCGGTGCCCATGCCCAGCAGGCCAGCGCTGACCAGTGCGGTTTCCCAGTGCCAGTGGCTGAACAGCACCGACGCGGCCAATGACACGGCGACGCAGGCCAAGGTGGGCAGATTGCGCACCAGCGGTGTGATCAGGGCGACGAAGGTGGCGACGATGGAGAAATCCAGCCCTAGTTGATCCAGGTGTGGAATGCTTTGCCCAAGGACGATGCCCATCCAGGTGAACAGATTCCACGCCACGTAGAACGTCAAGCCTACACCCAAGGCATACCAGCGGTTGAATTGCTGGTGGTCGTAGCGGCTGACCAGTGCGAAGAACTCATCGGTCAGCACGAACCCAAGGCCCAGGCGCCAGCGCAATGGAAGCGGGGAGAGCACCGGTCGCATCGACAGCCCATAGAGTAGGTGCTGTGAGGTGAGCAACAAGGTGGTCAGGAGTATCGAAGCCAAGCTGGCACCGCTTTTGAGCATGCCGATGGCCACCAGTTGCGCGGCACCGGCAAAGACAATCGCCGACAGCCCCTGGCCCTCCCAGGCACTGAGGTTGGCTTCGATGGCCATGGAACCGGCCAGCAGGCCCCACGGTGCGACAGCGAGCGATAGAGGCAAGATGGCAATGGTGCCCTGCAAGAAGGCGTGACGGGCTGAAGGGGGCATAGGGCATGGGCATGTGGACTGGGCAGGCCAGCATGCCAAGCTGAACGGGTGACGACTTGAACGTTCTTGCTCTCTTTCAGCCCGGCGTCGCGCGCATGGCGCGAGACAGGACTGGCACGGGTGTCAAGGACGGCTGGTCAGGTGCTGCTGCGCCGTCACGCAGCCGTTCGTTTCCACCGCCTTCTGCAGCAGGGCATGTCGGTGCTGCGGGTCCAGGTCGCCCAGCAGGCGATAGACTTCGGCCTGATAATCGCGCTGTCGTCCCCAGAGCATTTCCAGCCCCTGCGGCTGACTGCGGCTGCAGGCCATGCGGGTGGCCGGTTGCGGGTAGTAGGGCGCATAGAGGGTAGCCATGCTGGGGACAGCCTCCAGCGCGGCGCGGTATTGGGCACTGGCGTTATAGGGTGGGCACCAGGTAGCGATGGCAGGCGCGGAAGGTGCGAATCCCTGATTCAGGCTTGCCTGAAGCAACGGGCATGCAGCGTCTGGTATCTGCGCAGCCGGCAGGTAGGTCATGTAGTAGAGGGCCAGGCGGTACTGTGCGACCGGGTGGCCGAGTGCAACGGATTTCTTGAGCAGCGCCACCGCCGTTGGCAAGGTGTGGGCCATGGCCTGGCCCTGGCGTCGGAGCTCGGGATCGCTGCCCAGGGCTGTTCGCAGGACACTGTCGTCCTCTTGGGTATCGGCCTGTTCCAGCAACGGCAGCGCCTGGCGGTAGAGCAGGTCGGCATGGGGATCGATGGACACGTCCAGTGCATGCGCCGCCACGGGCGCCAGGGCGGCCAGCATCAGTGCTACAGGTCGCCAGCGAATCACAGGCTTGCCTCGCAACTTGCCAGGCGGGAATGGACGGCTTCTCTATTCATCACAGTCAAGCGTACGCCTCAGGCATTCGGAACGACAGGCTATTCTAGCCATGCAACAGGGCCATCCGAAAGGCCACCCGACGATTGTCAATTCGAAAGGTCGCAAAAGCTCGCGCGCAGCGGATTTTCACAGGCCAAGCCGAGCTTCGCCGTGATGACCCTGGCCAGTACGGTTTGCCCCAGGTCGTTGAGATGCAGCCGGTCGACGAACAGGTCCGAGGCGAAGGACGGGGAGCTGTCGAGCATGCAGTTCATGTCGTAGCAAGGTACTGGCGCCGCCTGCTCGCGGATGCGACGAAAGAAGGCCGCATGTGCCCTACGATCGAAAACCCCATCGAGCAAGCGGTCGATGCTACCCGGCGCCTGCTGAAGGGCGGTCAGCATCGATCGCTCACCCGCCGGCAGGCTCTCGCGACACCAATGCAGCAAAGGCTGGAGGATGAATGTAAGGGTGGTGTGGGAACTCCCCAGCAGTCGCTCCCATTGCTGCACAGACCGCCCGATGTGGTCGGCCGCCTGGGTCAATCGTTTTTCAGCCGGGGAAAGGGCTTCGCAGGGCTGAAGCGCCCGGGGCGCGGCGGCGGGCGGGCTCAGCGCCTTGGTAAGGCGCTGCCACAGGGTCAGGCCAGGCTCGGGCGTTGGCAGGCGCTGCGTGGCGTCAGCCAGTACCATTTGCCAGTCCTCGAGCTGCTGCGGGCGGTGCGTCGCGGCGCTGATGTCCCAGAGTGCCTCGTGTGCCAGGCTGTTGAGCCCGCTGAGAATGACGACATGGCCCAGAGGCGCCAGGCGGTGCTCGTGGGTCAGGAACATCAGCAGCTCCTGACTCGCATCCAGCCCGCACCCGGCCAGGCTCAGCCATAGCTCCCCGGTCAGCGCCGACAGCTGTGATGCAACCGTGCGTTCGTCCGAGCTGGCGCCGATGCCCATGGCCATCGAGCCGCCGACCAGCAAATTGATACGCATGCCGCTCTCATGCTCGGCCAGGGAACATCGGCGACCGTTGCAGTGGCTGTAGCGCAGACCCAGAGCGTCGGTGTTGACGACGGCTGAGCTGAATCCCGTTTCGTGCACCCGAACTCTTTGCGTGGCGCACTGGGTGGCCTGGGCAAGCAGCTGTCGGTACTCAAGCTGCAATGGCGCGGGCGCTGGGCGACTGGGTGTGGACATCTGGTCTCCTGGCAAGACACCGCGTCAGGCAAGGTGTCAGGCGGTCAGCTCCCTGAGGTTGTACAAAAGCCCGCCGGCAGCGATCAACAGCAGCGCTACCCCAGACGCGAGGCTGATGAATCGATGGCTGCGTTGCGAGGCGATCTTGCCGATGGCAAAGATGTAGAGGCTCAGCACGGCAAAGTCGATCAGTATCCACAGCAGCGACAGCACCACCATGCTTTTGCCGAACGACTCGGTGATCTGGATGAACTGCGGGAAGAAGGCGATGAAGAAAATGATGTCCTTGGGGTTGGAGATACCGACCACGAAGCCTTGCCACAAGCCCCCGCGGCCGGCAGTTTTTGCAGCATCGGGCTGCTGGTCGGGCTGCTGCTGAGCGGTGAGCGCCTCCCTGAGCGTACCCACGGCAATGTAACCAATGAACAAGCAACCCAGCAGGCTCATGCCGCTAAGCCAGGCCCGGTCGATGGCAGCGCTGGTCAGAATGATCCAGGCTGCGGCGCCAATCAGTACCAGTGACGCCCAGTTGGTGCCCAGGGCCGTGAATATGGCCTTGCGCGAGCCTGAGGCAGCCGCGGTGTTGACGATCAAGGCTACGACCGGGCCCGGAGTGGCGATCAGCAGCAGGACGGTGAGGGCATAGGTGGCGGTCAGGGCGGTATTCACGTCAGTTCTCGATAGTGATGTCAGAGGTGGCAGGTACGGCGGCGCGGGCGTGGAAAGGACAGCGTGCCGGGTTCAACGAACCGGTTTCCTGCAACTGGTATTGCTTCCACTCGAAATTGTCCGCTTCCCCAAAGAAGCCGAGGCTCTCGGGCATTACCCCATCGTTGTAGTGGCCGACCCGTTGGCGAATGCGTTCACGGATACGTTGGCCACTCGTGGTGGCGACGTTGGCCACTTCATCGAAGTTCTCCCGCGGGTTGATCACGAATGTAATGTGCTCCCCCAGGTTGCGGCTTTTCATCTGGCGGTGGCCGGGGAAATTCATGTTGATGAACAGCGGCATGCCGGCGTAGCAGAACGACCAGCCGCTGTCGGCAGGGTCGCTCGGTACGGTCTGTGGCCAGGGGTTCGGGTCGCGCGCATGGACGCCACGCAGCACCTTCCAGGCAAGGGCCTGTTGCTCGGCAAGCGACATGGCTGTGACGGTTTCGAGAAACACCACCAACGGGCTGCCGATGCGCAGCTTGGGGGCGATGGGTTCCACCAGGTGTACGTAGCTGGTCAGCCCCTGGGCGATGTCATCGGCCAGTTGCTCGGCCCTGGCGAACAGGATGTAGCAGGTTTGCGCATTGACCGCCTTGCGCCCGAACAGGCATGGAAAATCCGGATTGGCGAGAGTATGACGAAAATGTTGCAGCGTAGCGGTGGTCCAGTGTGATGCGACGCACTCATGTTCGACGGCCTGCTCAAACGCATCCAGGCGATAGCATTGTCCATATCCCGTAAACATGGTTTCCCCAGGTTTAAAATTGATGAGCGTTGCACGCAAAATCAGGCAGGATTTACGTTATGTTTGTTTTTTCACCGCATTTTCCGGTGGTATTGGCAGGTTGTAAAACGCCTGAAATTGTGACCTACTATTAGTTTTACTAATACTGGAGAGGTGGACATGTCGGAACGGATTCAGGCCTTGCATGCACTGCGTGCATTCGAGGTCGCCTCCCGCTATGGGTCTTTCACCAAGGCGGCAGAGGAGCTGGCGCTCACCCAGGGCGCTGTAAGCCATCACATAAAAACCCTCGAAGGCATGTTCGGCTGCGATCTGTTCGAGCGGCGCGGCCCCAAGCTCAGCTTGACCGAACATGGGCGTTTGCTTTCGCAAGAGCTCAAGGTCGGATTCAAGATCATCGAAAATGCCTGTGCGTTGCTACGCCAGGACCGCTACGGCTTGCGCCTCAAGGCACCGTCCACCCTCACCGTGCGCTGGTTGCTGCGGGCGCTGGACGGCTTCAAGAAGCATGAAGATACCTGCACCGTGCAGCTCTCCAGTGTGTGGATGGACATCGACAGCGTCGACTTCTACTCCGAGCCCTATGACTGCGCCATCCTGCTGGCCAATGGTCGGTTCGCTGCCGACGTGGAAAGTTTTCGCCTGTTCGACGAGTGGCTCATCCCGGTGTGCCACCCTGACTACATGAGTCAGGCGCAGCCCGCCCTGACGGACCTGAACCGCTGCGAGTTGCTGCATCCGTCCCCTGACCGGCGTGACTGGCGGCGCTGGCTGGCACGCATGGATGCACTCGATGTGAGCATTGATCAAGGCCAAGTGTTCGACACCCTGGATCAAGGGATCTCCGCGGCTCAGCAGGGGCTTGGCATCTCCGTGGTCGACCTGGTACTGGCCAGTGCCGACCTGGCGGCCGGGCGCCTGGTTACTCCGTTCAAGCAGGCCGTGGCGACGGGGGATGGCTACTACATGACCTGGCTCAAAAACAGCCCCAAGGCACGCCAGATGCAGAAGCTGCGCGACTACCTGCTCGGACAAGTGCCACCCTTGGTGCTCAAGGACATCAACTACCTGTACAGCTGAGCCCGTCAACCCGTACAGGCAAGACGCAGATTCATGACCCCGATACACGGCGTAACACTGTTCACTCAGCGCCGCTTCGCGCCCATCGCGGCCGGTCCGGCGCCCCGGCAAGGCCGCTCCCAGGGGGAAATGGGCTGATTCCCAAATGGGATGCAGTTCAGGAATGGCTGTCCTCAGATGGGTGCAATACAGGAATATGCTGGTTT
>CAURYQ010000049.1:0-33419 GCA_963529135.1 uncultured Pseudomonas sp.
GAGCCATCAATCCTGCCGCAGACACTGCCCCCTTGTGGGAGCGGCCTCGTGCCGCAGACACTGCCTCCCCTTGTGGGAGCCATCAATCCTGCCGCAGACACTGCCCCCTTGTGGGAGCGGCCTCGTGCCGCGATGGGCCGCATGGCGGCCCCGGCAATCGATGATCCACTGCTGAGTCCATGAGGCTGCTGCGCAGCCCATCGCAGCCGGTCCGGCGCCACTGCGAGGCTCCCACAAGTGTGGATCATCGCTGGTAAGAGAAGCTTCACCTGCTGGAAATCGACGTCAACGGAAGGCGACCATCTTGCGGCAGCCATCAATCCTGCCGCAGACACTGCCTCCCCTTGTGGGAGCGGCCTCGTGCCGCGATGGGCCGCATGGCGGCCCCGGCAATCGATGATCCACTGCTGAGTCCATGAGGCTGCTGCGCAGCCCATCGCAGCCGGTCCGGGGCGCCGGACCGGCCGCGCTGGCCGCATGGCGGCCCGGACAATTGATGATCCACCGCTGATTCCATCGGGCTGCAGGGTAGCCCCAGGATTTCAGCCCCGCGTGGCGGTCGCCGGGCAACCCGACGCCCAAGGCCACCCGCACCCTCCCTAACCCCAACGTCCCGCCGCCTGCTGGTCGCTCTGGCGTCCTTCCACCCATCGCTCCCCTTGCCCGGTCGTCTCCTTCTTCCAGAACGGGGCACGGGTCTTCAGGTAATCCATGATGAAGTCGCACGCTTCGAACGAAGCTTGGCGGTGGGCGCTGGCCACGCCGACGAACACGATCGGTTCGCCCGGTGCCAAGGCCCCCACCCGGTGCAGCACCTCTACCTTGAGCAACGGCCAACGCTGCCGAGCTTCGGCCACGATCTTGGCCAACGCCTTCTCGGTCATGCCGGGGTAATGCTCCAACACCATGCCCGCCACGTCCTGCCCGTCGTTGAAGTCGCGCACATAGCCGATGAAGCTGACCACCGCCCCGACGCCGACATTGGCTGCATGCAGGGCGTTGGTTTCAAGGCCCGGGTCGAATGGGCCTTCCTGTACCCGAACTGCCATGCTCAACCCCCAGTCACAGGCGGGAAGAACGCCACGTCGTCGCCGTCTTCCACGGGCTCGTCCAGACGACACAATTCCTCGTTTCGAGCGCACATCAGGTTCTGCTCGGCCAGCACGTCGTAGGCCCCTCCCCTACCCACCAAAGCCAGGCGCACATCCTCCAGTACCTCGAACGCACCTTCCACCCGCTCGGCGTCAAGCCCCAGCCGCTCGCGGTATCGAGCGAAATACAACACCTTGATCTTCATCAGCCTTGCACCTTGTAGGGGCCACTTTTGCCGCCCAGCTTTTCCAGCAGGCGGACCTGCTCGATGACCATGCCCTTGTCCACGGCCTTGCACATGTCGTAGAGGGTCAACGCAGCAACACTAGCGGCCGTCAGCGCCTCCATCTCGACGCCAGTCTGCCCGGCCAGCTTGCAACGGGCGACGATGCGCACCGCGTCAGTGCCCTCGGCGCTCAGTTCGACCTTGACACTGGTCAGCATCAGCGGGTGACACAACGGGATCAGGTCGCTGGTTTTTTTCGCCGCCTGGATGCCGGCGATGCGCGCCACGGCGAAGACATCGCCCTTGGGGTGCTCCCCATCGACGATCATCTGCAAGGTCTGCGGCAGCATGCGCACGCGAGCTTCGGCCGTGGCCTCACGTTCGGTCACGGCTTTTTCGGTGACGTCGACCATGTTGGCCCGCCCTTGGGAATCAAGATGTGTCAGCACTGCTCTGCTCCTGTGAAGGGAGTTCGCAGTGTAAACCGGCGGGTCAGGTTTGAGCAGGGGCATGGCCGACGCTTTGCTGGCCAAGACCGCCAGGCGGCGAACCGCCCGGCGAGAGGGGTTACATATGGGACTCGGCGAACTCGGCCAGTACCGACCGGGGTACCCCTTGCAGGGTGATGTGCACGCCATGGGGGAAGTCCTTGAAGCGTTCGGTCAAGTAGGTCAGGCCCGAACTGGTCGCGGACAGGTACGGAGTATCGATCTGCGCCAGGTTACCCAGGCACACCACCTTGGACCCCGCGCCTGCACGAGTAATGATGGTTTTCATCTGGTGCGGCGTGAGGTTCTGGCATTCATCGATGAGTATCAGGCTCTGCTGGAAGCTGCGGCCCCGGATGTAATTGAGCGACTTGAACTGCAGCGGCACGCGCTCGAGGATGTACTCGACACTGCCGTGGGTGCTTTCGTCGTCCATGTGCAGCGCTTCGAGGTTGTCGGTGATGGCGCCCAGCCAGGGTTCCATCTTCTCGGCCTCGGTCCCTGGCAGGAAGCCGATCTCCTGGTCGAGCCCCTGCACGCTGCGGGTGGCGATGATGCGCCGGTAACGCTTGCTGACCATGGTCTGCTCGATGGCCGCCGCCAAGGCCAGGATGGTCTTGCCCGAACCTGCCGCCCCGGTCAGGTTGACCAGGTGGATATCCGGGTCTAGCAAGGCCAACAGCGCCAGGCTTTGGTGAATGTCACGCGGCTTCAGGCCCCAGGCTTCCTGGTGCAGCAGTGGCTCCTGGTGCAGGTCGAGCAGCAGCAGTTCGCCCTCGCGCGTGCCTTTGATCCAGCCCACGAACCCTTGCTCATCGATGATGAACTCGTTCACATGCACGGCCGGCAATGGTTCGGCCAATTGCACCCGGTGCCAGGTACGACCACGTTCCTGACGCGTGTCGACCTTGCTCACCCGGTCCCAGAAGGAGCCGCTGACCGAATGGTAACCCTTGGACAGCAGCGACACGTCGTCGACCAACTGGTCGGTGCTGTAATCCTCGGCAGCGATACCGCATGCACGCGCCTTCAGGCGCATGTTGATGTCCTTGGTGACCAGCACCACGTCCAGGTCGGTGCGCCGGGCCCTGACTTCGAGTAGCTGGTTGATGATGATGTTGTCATTGAGGTTTTCGGGCAACAGCTTGTTCGGCTCGTTGCGCGGGGTCATCAGGATGGACAGATAACCTTTGGGCCCGCTCTTGTTGCGCTGGATGGGGACCCCCTGCTCCACCACGCTGGGCGAGGCATCACCGAGCGTCTGGTCGATCAGGCGGATGGCCTGGCGGCATTCGGCAGCGATACTCTGCTTGCCAGCCTTGAGCTTGTCGAGTTCCTCCAGCACCGTCATGGGAATGGCGACGTGGTGCTCCTCGAAGTTGAGTAATGCGTTGGGGTCGTGAATCAGGACGTTGGTATCGAGCACATAGAGGATTGGCTTGCTGGAGGAAGGGGTGCGTCCTTGGTCATCCATACTCGGTCACCTTATGTCGAAGCGGCACGGCGTGGTCTGTTACGCCGCGGAGTGACTGCCGTTCTTCCCGTATCCGCGTTGTTACGGGCGGGAAGCGATCTGGCCAGGTGGACCGGTGTGACGCCACCTGTGCTGCAGGAATCGGCTGTCTGGTTTCTTCATACCGCAAAAGCCATGACCGGAAAAAGCATTTTCGTGCGATTTCCAAGTTTATTTTTCCGATTGACGAACAGGCCTTGGCGACAGCGCCAAGCGGGTCTACAGTCATGAATCAAGCTCTTGCTCACCTTGGCCATATGCCTGGCAATCCTGCCAGCCGATGCCGCTTTGCGCGGTATGTTCGAGCAGCCATTGCACCGCTGGCCTTGCCTTGGGCAAGGCGTCGTGAAACTGGATGACCCCTTTGCGCCACAGCAGCATCAGCGTCAGCACACGCTGGGCAGACGCCTGCGCGCTCAAGCCTGAATCGTCTTGCGCATCGATATCCCACAGCGAGACCTGCAATCGCTGACGGCTCATGTAGGCCTGGCCATCGGCCCGGCGCTGACCGTACGGGGGCCGAAACAGCGGCACGTACTGCTCGGGCAGGTCCGCCCGCACGCGTGCCTGGCTGCGACTGATCGAGGACTGCCAGTCCGTCCACTGCGCGTGCGAGCGATATTCCCACCCTTGGATGCCTACACACTGCCCCGCATACAGGCGCCGCAGCGCTGCCAACGATTCGCCGTCGCGACGCTGTTGCAAGCGGCTGCCGAGCACGAAGAATGTCCCTGCGAGCTTCTGCCGGCGAAGATAGGCGGTCAGTTCATCGGTGCTGCCAGCCATCGGCCCCGGCCCACCGGCAAAGGTGAGCAGGAACAGTCGGTCGTTGAGTTCATCGCCATTGCGCTCGGCCGCCGACAGACGCTGCACCTCGCTGCTGGTCTGCGGCAATAAGGCCGCCTTGCGCAGTTGCTCGATCAGGTACTGCTCATGAAATTGCCGGCTGGGTTCGACCCAGCCGGTGTAGAACGCACCGACATCCGTGGCGAAGGTCGCGGCCTGCAAACGCAGGTCAGCCATGGAAGCCACCGCGTAGCAGAAAGACGCATCCTGCTCGCAACTGCGCTGCGCCTGCTGGTAACCGCTCCATAGGCGCTGCCACAGGCGCGCCCGCACCTGCCTGACTTTCTGCACGTTGATCTGGCGCAGGCCCAGCCGGGCGGCCAGGGTGTTCTCGTCAAGCAGCTCGTTCTCGTGCAGTACCCGTGCGAACGAAAGGATTTCAGCCCGCGACGCCACATCGAACAGCGCAGGGCTGTCCAACTGCTCGGGCCAAAGACCACGGTCCAGGCTGGCCGGGGTGGAGGGGGCGGCTTGCACGGCCAGGCTCAGCAGGCCAGCCAGCAGGGCTGAAACGACGCGCACGGTCAGGGCTCCGCTCGAGGAAAACTGGCACTATAGCCGCTGCGTCGGCCATGGGCGCCCACTATTGTCCTCATAGTTTGGACTTGGCCGGCCCAGCCCTTAGAATCTGCGGTCAACGATGCCAGGAGCCGATCCGATGCTGACGGTGATTTCCCCCGCCAAGACCCTCGACTACGACACCCCACCGGTGACCGAGCGCTTCACCCTGCCCCGCCACCTCGACCACTCTCAGGCGCTGATCGAGCAACTGCGAGAGATGAGCCCCGCGCAGATCAGCGAACTGATGCACCTGTCCGACAAGCTGGCGGGCTTGAACGCCGCGCGCTTCGGCAGCTGGACACCCAACTTCACCCCAGAGAACGCCAAGCAGGCGCTGCTGGCCTTCAAAGGCGACGTCTACACCGGCCTCGATGCCCAAACCCTTGGTGAAGAGGACTTCAGCTATGCCCAGGATCATCTGCGCATGCTTTCCGGCCTCTACGGCCTGCTGCGCCCCTTGGACCTGATGCAGCCCTACCGTCTCGAGATGGGCACCAAGCTGGCCAACGCCCGTGGCAAGGACCTGTATGCGTTCTGGGGCACGCGGATCAGCGAATGGCTCAACGAGGCCTTGGCCGAACAGGGTGACGACCTGCTGTTGAACCTGGCCAGCAACGAGTATTTCAGCGCTGTGAAGCGCAGCGCCTTGAAAGCCCGGGTGATCGAGGTCGACTTCAAGGACCTGAAGAACGGCCAGCACAAGATCATCAGCTTCTACGCCAAGAAAGCGCGCGGCATGATGAGCCGCTTCGTCATCGAACAGCGCATCAGCGACCCGGCGCAGCTAAAGGCGTTCGACGTACAGGGCTATTACTACAGCGCCGAGCAGTCGAAGGCCGATCACCTGGTGTTCTTGCGCGATCATCCCGAGGGATAGAAGCTGACCGTCACGGCTGTCAGGGCAGCTGGACATACCCTGCCCTGAGCCCTGACACCTCCAGCCCTTGCGGCCAAACTCCTTCCACGCGCACAGGCATTTCGTGCGGGGCTTGGTCCGGCGCTTCACGAAACCACACATGGCCGCCGCCTACGTCGTTCTGTTGCAGCGCCTCTGGCGGGATGATCAACGCCTGCGCCTTGGCGCGAATCGGTATTTCCACCTGCGCGCTCATACCCAGACGTAGGCCGGACCACGCCGGCTCCGAGGGCAATTCGAGTTCCGCCACCACGCTATGCCGGCAAATCCGGACAGCAGCCAGGTGAGCAGCTGCGCCTGAGCAGTCATGCCCGCCAGCAGTTGACTGGGCAACCTGACGAGTATCTGGTGCCGCGGCAATTGCATCTGCAGATACAGGGCCAGGTGACCGGCCGCCAAGGTCAGAGATTGCGCATCGCGGCCCAGTGCCAGGACCAGGCTGACTTCCGGCATCGGCACCAGCCGGCGCATACCGGCCAAGGGGATCCATACGGCCTGATCGAGCATGACGGGCAGCAGCGGGTTGTCACCGGTCGCCATCAACAGGCCTATCACGTCGTACAGGTACCCGCCCATCTGCACCTGATCGCCAGCCTTGGCGCCCAGTTGCCTGGCCAGGGTGCTTCCGAGCACTACGTGGGTGGCGTTGTCATCATGCACCGATAGCATACGGCCTTGGTCCACGCTCAGCCTCAACACTTCGGCAAGGCCCGAGCCGCTGCCGACTATCATCGCATCCTGCTGCAGGCCACCAAGACGAACGCTGGTCGCAGTCAGGCTGATCGCTACGGCGGCCCGTACGGAAGTAGGGACGGCGGTCAGGTCAGGTTCGGCTCTTGGGCCTTTCGTACCCTCGCGTTGCACTTCTGCGACCATCAGCTCACTGCCCAGGCCTTCGTAGAGCTGGCGTGCCTGCAGCGCTGCGCTATGGCCCATGTTCAACAATGCCACCACCGAAGCGCAGCCGACTCCAATACCCAACAATGCCAGCCAGGCACGACGCCCCATCAATCGCACATTCTGCAGCGCCTCGCTGATACGTTGCTGCCAGCCTGGGCCGTATACCTCATGCATCGCTCAGCCTGCCTTGCTCGACACGCACACGCCGCTGCAGTCTCTGCGCCACCTTGGGATCGTGGGTGACCATCAGCAACGTGGTTCCCCTGTCCTGGTTGAGTGTCAGCAACAGTTGCAGCACACCCTCACCGGTCTGGGCGTCAAGGCTCCCGGTGGGCTCGTCGGCCACCAGCAGGTGCGGCTGGGTGACCAACGCCCGAGCAATCGCCACACGTTGGCGCTGGCCACCGGACATCTCGGCAGGCCGCTTGCCGGCCTGATCAGCAAGGCCTACGGCACCCAATTGCACCTTCGCGTACTGGCGTGCGAGAGGCAGGCGCAGCCCTCGATACGACAGGGGCAACGCGACGTTGTCCAAGGCGCATAACCGCGGCAGCAGGTTGAAGCTCTGGAAGACGAAGCCGATCAGCCGATTGCGCATCACGGCGCGCTGGTCGGCGCTGGCGTCTGTCATGTCCGTACCGCCGACCCATACCTGGCCTGCGCATGGGCGGTCCAGCAGCCCGACCAGGTTCAACAACGTGCTCTTGCCTGAACCGGACGGGCCGATGACGGCGCACGTCTGCCCGCTGGGGATGAGCAGGTCGATGTCTTGAAGCACCGGCACGGCGCCATGAAACCGGCTGACATTGCACAACTGTACTGCGGGCATCATGCGGGCTTGCCTGGTTCGTCAGGGCCATCGAGTGGCGGGTGGTCCTTTTTCGCCTGGTCTTCAAGCTTGCGGGCGGTTTTCAAGATGGTGTCTATCAGAGAATCGGCTTCATCGCTGGGGGGTGGGTCGGTTTTGCCGATCAAAGCAGTCAAATCAGATTCGTAATTTCTAAACCCCGCCTCCATGATGGGGGGGAGTTTTTTGTAGTAATCGATCATTTCTCTCAGCGCATTGTCCCTGAAGCCCGTCCTGTCGTATTCGGCATTGGCTTTGTCAACGATATAGTGCGTCCATTGAGAATAACGATGACCTAATTCAGCACTGGCGGCTAGCCGCTCGTTGTAGGTGAAGTCTTCGCCCTCATCGTAACCGATCAGCGCCAATTGCTCCGTGGTGAGGTGCTTGAAGGGATTGGCATCTTTTCCGTTGATGAAGTCAGTCGCTTGCCGCGCCCTGGCTAATAGCGTCTGATCTTGCGTGTCCGGAATGAAGGCATCATGCAGCGCCTTTGTATAAACGTAGCCTCGGCCACCAAGATCCATTTGAATGCGAGACCCAAGCTCTGCCAGCTCCTGCCGACTCAGCCGGCTATCTCGGGCAGCCGCACGCTCCGCCGCCGCCGCGAGTTGGCGGCCCAACGCTGAAACTTCAGGGCTTGACTCATGTGTTTCAAACACGGACGACACGCTGCCCGAGTTCGTAAGGGTCGTTGTCTCCACTGCCCGCGTTACAGGGACAGGCACTGAGGACGAACTTACCGCTCTCGAAATATTTTCCATAGCCGCACCTCGATTTGAAATTCAATGAGTTCAGTCGGTGAAAGTGCCTGCCTTTGCCGTCAGCGCCAGTCCAACAGCAAAGCAGGCTACGAAACCGAGTTATTTCATGGTGAATTCGGCTTTCCAGGCGTAGTTGGAACTAAACCCCGAGTTGACGGCGGTGCAGGTCGCACCGCCGGCCGGCGTGGCAGTCTTGTTCCACTTAGGTGTCAGGGCTAACCAGGCGCTGCACGGTAAACCTGATGCTCTCACCCGGTTTTACTTCGTCGTGCGGCTTTGGGTTGGCAATCTGATACGTACTGGTCTCGTTCGCATTGGTCAGCTGGAGCTTCACCGGTTCGGTTCCGAGATTTCTGAACGTCACTTCCACTGGCGGCCCCGCCAGGGCTGGGGCAGTTGCCAGCATTACCGCAGTGGCAGATAGGATTCGCATGCAGTTTTTCATCGTTTCAAGCCTCGTCTCTTCCCTGTGGTTATGGGTCAGACGCCTGCGTGGGCTAGCCCTGCACTGGCTGCGACGATCCTTCGTTCACGGCCGTCTATGACGACGTCTAGCCACGTTGACGGCCGGTAGCTGAAAAACCTTAGAAACCGAAGGGCCTTGAAGCGTTACGGGATATGGCAGGCACCACGGAAACCTGCGCGACAGGGACCGTTTATTGACGTCAATAAATAAACGCCAAGCACAAAAATGCAAACTGCCATCACTTGTTTTGGCTTTTTTTTCGTTTTTTTTTCGCCCACAGCTTCCATGCTGGCATAT
This sequence comes from uncultured Pseudomonas sp., assembly GCA_963529135.1. Lineage (GTDB taxonomy): Bacteria > Pseudomonadota > Gammaproteobacteria > Pseudomonadales > Pseudomonadaceae > Aquipseudomonas. The sequence goes on from CAURYQ010000049.1 coordinate 8,917, forward strand.
AAGTATCCCGAAACATTTTCGCCCTTTATACACTGGGGTCAAACCGCGACGTGCCATCAATTTGAAACTGCATGCCCTCTGCGGAATATTGAAAAATCCTTCATACGAACGAATCTCAACCCGGAACTTCTCTCACGCATACCGCTCATAGGTGCCGTAACGATTTTGCTGTTCGCAGGTTGTGAGAGATGACCTACAGATTCAAATACCCTATCGAGAAGTTGCCAGCATCTCACCATCAAAGCCTGGCACTTTAGAACTACGCCAAGCATGCAAGCAACAACGCTGCCATCCAGTTCGAGCAGTAGAGCTCACTGGTTTTATTTGAAATAACATGCACAGCATGCTGTGCGTGTACATCAATATAACGTCATGCGCTATGCACCCGCCTATTCAATGGGTGACTTCATAGAGCCGCTTATATAAGCGCATCAAACGCATGCGCTTAATTTCAACTTGGTTGCCATGGGGCGATGTCGATACTCGCCACGCCCTCGTGCGCTCTGAATTTGTTGTTAATCAACCCAGCTCGGCATGTGTAACTTGCCGGCGTGATAACACACGAGGTGATAGCGATGCGTATCAGCATCTTTGGTTTGGGTTATGTGGGTGCCGTCTGTGCAGGTTGCCTGACTGCACGTGGCCATGACGTAATTGGTGTCGATGTGTCGGCCACCAAGATCGACTTGATCAACCAGGGCAAGTCGCCGATCGTCGAACCGGGCTTGGAATCGCTGTTGCAGCAAGCCATCGCCAATGGCCGACTGCGCGGTACCACCGACTTTGCCGAGGCCATTCGGGCCAGCGATGTGTCGATGATCTGCGTGGGCACCCCTAGCAAGAAGAATGGCGACCTGGGCCTTGAGTACATCGAATCGGTGTGCCGTGAGATCGGTTTCGTGCTGCGTGAAAAAGCCAGCCGACACACCATCGTGGTGCGCAGTACCGTGTTGCCTGGCACCGTGAAGAACGTGGTGATCCCACTGCTCGAAGACTGCTCCGGCAAACGTGCGGGCATCGATTTCGGCGTTGCGGTCAACCCTGAGTTCCTGCGTGAGAGCACGGCCATCCAGGACTACGATCACCCGCCGATGACCGTCATCGGTGAGCTCGACAGCGCCAGCGGCGACGTGCTTCAAGCGCTCTACGAGGAACTCGACGCGCCTGTCATCCGCAAGTCGATCGAAGTGGCCGAGATGATCAAGTACACCTGCAACGTCTGGCATGCCACCAAGGTGACCTTCGCCAACGAGATCGGCAACATCGCCAAGGCCGTGGGCGTCGATGGCCGCGAGGTCATGAACGTGGTCTGCCAGGACAAGGCCCTGAACCTGTCCCAGTATTACATGCGCCCAGGCTTCGCCTTCGGCGGCTCGTGCCTGCCCAAGGACGTCCGCGCACTCACCTACCGTGCCGCCAGCCTCGATGTGAGGGCGCCGCTGCTCGACTCGCTGATGCGCAGCAACGAGTCCCAGGTACAGAACGCCTTCGACCTGATCGACAGCCACGACAAGCGCAAGGTTGCCCTGCTGGGCTTGAGCTTCAAGGCCGGCACCGATGACTTGCGCGAAAGCCCTCTGGTGGAGCTGGCCGAGCGCTTGATCGGCAAAGGCTACCAGTTGGACATCTATGACGAGAACGTGCAGTACGCCCGGGTGCACGGGGCGAACAAAGAGTACATCGAGTCGAAGATCCCGCACGTGTCCTCGCTGCTCAATGCCGACTTCCAGAAGGTGATCGACAACGCCGACATCATCGTGCTCGGCAACCGTGACGAGCAGTTCCGCGCTCTGGCCCAACACGCACCAGCGGGCAAGCAAGTGATCGACCTGGTGGGCTTCATGACCCAGCCCACCAGCCCCGAGGGCCGCACCGAAGGCATCTGCTGGTAACCCCTGGACAAGCGACGCGGCTTCCCATCCGCGTCGCCCTTCCCCCGAATTCTTCACGGATGCTGAACATGCAAAGGCTTAAGACAGTGCTGCTGCAGTGCGCCGGTTGGTTGTTCTACATGAGCCTGCTCATGCTGATCGCCCTGGCCCTGCCAGCCGACATCTTCGACCCGCAGTCCAGGCACTTCATCTTTCTGGTCGGTGCAGTTGGCATCTGGCGTTACTCGATGGGCGCCACCCACTTCATCCGTGGCATGGTCTTTCTGTATGGCGTCTATCCGTACCTGCGCCGCAAGGTGCAGAAGATGGGCCAGGCGGCCGACCCTTCCCACGTCTTCCTGATGGTCACCAGCTTTCGCATCGAGGCACTGACGACGGCCCAGGTATACAGCTCGGTGATTCGCGAGGCGATCAACTGCGGCTTCCCTACCACCGTGGTCTGCTCGCTGGTGGAGATGTCGGACGAGCTGCTGGTCAAAAGCCTGTGGGCCAAATACAACCCGCCGGCCCATGTCACCCTGGACATCGTGCGCATCGCCGGCACCGGCAAACGCGACGGCCTCGCCTACGGCTTTCGCGCCATCTCACGCATGCTGCCCGATGACAACGCCGTGGTGGCGGTGATCGATGGCGACACCGTGCTGGACGATGGCGTGGTGCGCAAGACCGTGCCGTGGTTCAAGCTGTTCCCCAACGTCGGCGGCCTGACCACCAACGAGTTCTGCGAAGTGCGCGGCGGCTACATCATGAGCGAGTGGCACAAGCTGCGCTTCGCCCAGCGCCACATCAACATGTGCTCCATGGCCCTGTCCAAGCGCGTGCTGACCATGACCGGCCGCATGTCGATGTTCAGAGCCGGCGTGGTGACCAACCCCGAGTTCATCGCCGATGTGGAAAGCGACGCCTTGATGCACTGGCGCCTGGGCCGTTTCAAGTTCCTGACCGGGGACGACAAGTCCAGCTGGTTCAGCCTGATGCGCCTGGGCTACGACACGTTCTATGTGCCGGATGCGGCCATCAACACCGTCGAGCACCCGCCTGAAAAGAGCTTCTTCAAAGCCAGTCGCAAGCTGATGTACCGCTGGTACGGCAACAACCTGCGGCAGAATTCACGCGCCCTCGGCCTTGGCCTGCGCCGCCTGGGCCTGTTCACCAGCATCGTGCTGTTCGATCAGCGGGTCTCGATGTGGACCAGTCTGCTGGGGCTGACGGTGGCCGTCATCGCCAGCCTGAAGTTCGGCATGGCCTATCTGCTGGTGTACCTGCTGTGGATCGGCTTCACCCGCCTGGTGCTCACTTTCATGTTGCTGTGCTCGGGCCACAGCGTTGGGCCGGCGTATCCGGTGATCCTCTATTACAACCAGATCGTCGGCGCGCTGATGAAGATCTACGTTTTCTTCCGCCTCGACAAACAGTCGTGGACGCGCCAGCCCACCACCCTCAAGCGTGACCTCGCCAGCTTTCAACAATGGTTCAACACCTGGTCCTCGCGGGCCATGACCTTTTCGGCCGCCAGCTTGTTTGTCGCTGCGCTGTTCATGGTCGTGTGACCCCACCCCGGACCGGAATCAACAGGAACAACCGACATGAATACCGCCGTGAACGTCAACGTCGTGCATGAATCCGAAGCCCAGCGCCAGCACGCGCGGGTGCGCTTGCCTGCCAGGTTGCGCTTTGTCGACGCCCAGGGGCAGCCCCATGAAGCCAAGGTGGATGACCTTTCGGCCGGTGGCCTGAGCTTCCACAGCCCGCAGCCTCTGGCCGTAGGCCAGGTACTGCACGGGCGGTTGCAGTTCACGGTCGACAACCTGGGGCTGTCGATGGACGTGGCGTTCCAGGTTCGCTCATACGTCGCTGGCAGCGGTCGTGCCGGCGTGCAGTTCCAGGACCTTGCGCCGCGCGATATCGCCACCCTGCGCCACCTCATCACCAGCCATCTGTCTGGCGAGCTGATCACCATGGGCGATGTGCTCGGCACCCTGCAACGCGACAATTTCACCAAGGCGCGCAAGCAAAAGGACGCTGGCGCAAGCCTAGGGCCGCTGGCCCGGTTCAAGGCAGTCAGCGTGACACTCGGGGTGTTCGTTGCAGGTGTGGCGGCGTTCGGTTTCGTCGCCAAGTCGTTGTACGGCCTGTACTTCGTCACCCATGCCCAGGCCGGGGTGGTCGCCGTGCCAGTCACCACCATCACCATGCCGCGCGACGGCACTGTCAGCAGCCTGGTCCACGACGGCGCCCAGACCACCAAGGGCGCGCCGCTTGCCAGCTTCAGCACCACCATGCTGGACATGCTCAAGGGTAGCCTGGACGACGCCCAGCTCGAGCCCGCCAAGATCGAGGAACTGTTCGGCAAGCAGCTGTCCGGCACCCTTACCAGCCCGTGCGATTGCGTAGTCGCCCGCCAACGCGTGGATGATGGTCAATACGCCGCCAAAGGCCAGCCGGTCTTCGAGCTGGTGCCACGTACCAGCACACCTACTGTCCAGGCCCGCTTCAGCTACCGCCAGTTCGACGAGGTCAAGCCCGGCACCCGGGTCAACTTCCAGGTGGCGGGCGAAGACCAGGTGCGCGGCGGGGAGATCATCGCCAGCAGCAGCCTGGACAGCGAGGCGCTGGCTGCCGACATTCGTGTCCAGATCAAACCGGACAGCGCCCTGCCAGCGGACTTGGCAGGCCGTCCGGTATCGGTCGCCAGCGACCGTGGGCCTTCGCTGGGCTGGCTGATCGGCAGCGCTCGGGCTCACGGGCTGTGAGGGGACGGTGATGACGAACATGCCACCCTTGCCAGGCTCGAACACGCGCCCGTTCACGGTGTGCGCGCTTGCCCTGACCGTCACGCTGGCGGGGTGCGCCGGCTTGCCGGACCAGCGCCTGGCCAACGAAGCCCTCAAGCGCGGCGACCTGGCGTTGGCCGAGCGCAATTATCAGGCGCTGGCCGAACTGGGCTACAGCGATGCCCAGGTGGGGCTGGCCGACATCAAGGTCGCCACGGGTGACACCGCTCAACGCGAGCAGGCCGAAGCCACTTACCGCGCGGCGGCCGCCACATCGCCCCGCGCCCAGGCACGCCTTGGTCGCCTGCTGGTGACCAAGCCCGGCAGCACCCAGGCCGAGCGTGTGGAGGCCGAGACGTTGCTCAAGCTTGCCGCCCGCCAGGGCCAGGGCAATACCCTGGTGCCGCTGGCCATGCTGTACCTGGCCTATGCGCAGAGTTTCCCCAACACCAATGTGCAGCAGCAGATCGATCGGTGGCGCAGCGAGGGCTACCCGGAGGCGGACATCGCCCAAGTGCTGCTCTACCGTGCGCAAGGCACCTACGATCAGCATCTCGACGACGTGCAGCACTTGTGCAAAGCGGCCTTGGCGACGGCCGATCTGTGTTATGTGGAGCTGGCCACCGTGTACCGCAAACGGGGCCAGGCCGAACCGCTGACCGCCTTGTTGCAACAACTCGAATCGGCCTACGCCCGGGGCGCCGTGCCTGCCAGCCGGGTGGACAGCGTCGCCCGCGTGCTGACCGATCGCGCCTTGGGCCAGACCGACGAGCAGGTTGCCAAGGCGCTGCTCGAGCACGTGGCACCGGCCTACCCGGCGTCCTGGGTCAGCCTGGCGCAATTGCTGTACGACTTCCCGGAACTGGGAGACACCGACCAGTTGCTGGCGTATCTGGAAAAAGGCCGGGCTGCACAGCAGCCTCGCGCCGATCTGCTGCTGGGTCGCCTGTATTACGAGGGCAGGCAATTGCCGGCCGATGCAGACAAAGCCGAGCGCCACCTACAGGCAGCCGCCGCGGCCGGCGAGACCAGTGCCCGCTATTACCTTGGCCAACTCTACCGCCGTGGCTACCTGGGCAACGTCGAGCCGCAGAAGGCACTGGACAACTTGCTGGCAGCGGCCCGCGGTGGCCAGGTCAGTGCCGACTATGCCCTGGCCCAGTTGTTCAGCGAAGGTCACGGCATTCGCCCGCAGCCTGCCGATGCGTGGGTCTTCGCGCAACTCGCCCAGGCCAACCCCACGCCCCAGTCGTCCCAGTTGCTGCAGCAGCTCGACCAGCAGCTTACGCCAGGCCAGCGCCTGCAGGCCCAGCAGACCCTGGCCCAGGAAACCCAGGCCCGCACGGCCATGGCCTCGGGCGTCAGCCACACGCTGGCCCTGGATGTGCTGCAGGACGATGAAGACGACGTAGACGGTGAGGACTCGCCATGATGCTCAACCCTTTCGTCAAAGCCGGTATCGGCCTTGGCTTTGCCCTGCTGTGGTCCTGCCCGAGCCTGGCCCAGGTCACAGCCGAACGCAATTTCGGCCTGGAAGTGAAAGTTACCGGTCAATCCGAAGACGACCGCGACCTGGGCACTCGCCCTGGCGGTGACGTCAATGGCCTGGGCCTGGACCTGCGCCCCTGGGTCTATGGTGAACGCGGCAACTGGAGCGCCTATGCCATGGGCCAGGCGGTCACCGCCACCGACACCATCGAAACCGACACCCTGCGCCAGAACGACGATGGCACTACCACTGATACAGGTGCAGACAGCCGTCAGCCGGACAAGAGCTACCTGGCCATGCGCGAGTTCTGGGTGGGCTACAGCGGTCTGACCGCCTACCCGGGCGAGCAGTTGCGAATGGGCCGGCAACGCCTGCGCAGCGACGATGGCATGTGGCGCGACACCAACATCGAAGCCCTCAATTGGACCTTCGACACCACCTTGCTCAAGGCCGACCTGGGCATGGCCCGGCGTTTCAGCGAATACCGTACCGACCTGACCGACCTGGCCCCGCAGGACAAGGACCGCACTCACCTCTACGGCAATCTCGCGGCGCAGTGGACACCCGGGCATTGGGTCGGCTTGCGGGCCCATCACACCCACGACAGCGGCCACCTGAAGCACCCCGGCGAAACCGTCGACGCCCTGGACAAGACCCGCACCGGCGATCTCACCTGGCTGGGCCTGGAAGCCAACAGCGATGCCTACAACTGGCGTAACGATCATGACGTCAACTATTGGGGCAGCCTGACCTGGCTGACTGGCAACCGCGAGACACTCGGCAGCAGCCAGGTAGGCGACCAGCAAGTGGCCACCGGCACGCAGCGCGGTGACGTCAATGCCTGGGCCACCGACCTGGGTCTGCGTCTGCGCCTGAACCCGCAGTGGCAGGTGGGCGCCGCCTATGCCCGTGGCAGTGGCGGCGGCAATCAGGGCGGTAACGACTTCGTGCAGACCGGCCTTGAGAGCAACCGCTCGAACTTCACCGGCACCCGGTCGCGCGTGCATCGCTTCGGCGAAGCCTTCCGTGGCGAGCTGGGCAACTTGCAGGCCGCCACCGTGTTCGCCGCCTGGCAGCTGCGCGACGACTACGACGCCAGCTTCATCTATCACAGGTTCTGGCGCGTGGACGGCACGCAGAACATCGGCTCCAGCGGCATCAACGCGGTGGTCAACGACAACGGCGTCAACCGGCCGCTGGTCGAGGGCGAGAAGGACCTGGGCCAGGAAATGGACGTGGTCGTGACCAAGTACTTCAAGCAAGGCCTGCTGCCCGCCTCGATGAGCCAGGCGATCGACGAGCCTTCGGCCCTGGTGCGCTTGCGTGCCGGGGTATTCAAGCCGGGCGATGCCTACGGCAAGGAGGCGGACAGCTACATGCACCGCGCTTTCGTCGACGTGATCTGGCGTTTCTGAGGCCGCGAGGGAAATTGCCATGAACGTTCATCCACATCTTCGCCACAGCCTCTTGGCCTGCGCCCTGCTGCTTGCCAGTGGCTCGGTCTGCGCGGCGCAAACGGGCCCGCTGACCAAGGAACTGCAACAGGCGCGCAGCTATACCGTCACCAGCGCGCCGATAGAACCGCTGCAGCTGGACCCGCCCAAGTTGCCTGACCTCAATGGTTACACCGCAGAGGCCGTGCAGGACAAGATCGACCGCAGCCACCCGGGCAAGGTCAGCCTGCGCCGCATGTTCCAGGAGGACAGCCTCAAGGAGTTCGTCGGGGGCGACAACAAGGCCGCCGAATGGGTGCGGCGCCAGCACGGTATTCCGCAGGCCATTTTCATCGACGACGGCCATGTGGACCTGGCGCAATTGAGCCGCCAGGTACCGCGCCAGTACCTGTCCGAAGTGCAGCCCGGCGTGTACCTGGCGCGCCTGCCCATTGTGGTCGGGCGCACCGGGACCCTGGAAATCGATGGCCGAGTCAAGCAGTTGCGCCTGTCCGAGGAAGGCGGTGCGTTTCTGATCAACGACGGCAAGCTGTTCATCACCGATACCCAGGTGACCGGGTGGCGCGAGCAAGCCAATGGCCCGGCCACGTTCCGCTCGCCCAAGGCGTTTCGCCCGTTCCTGCTGTCGTGGGGTGGCACCGAGACCTACATCGTCGACAGTACGTTGGCCAGCCTGGGCTATGCGAAGTCCAAGTCCTATGGCGTGAGCATTTCGCAGTACACACCCAACCTGGCCAAGCGCGTAGGCCGGCCCGAGCCGACCGGCTGGATCATCGGTTCGCACTTCAGCGACCTGTGGTACGGCTTCTACTGCTACGAGACGCGCGACTTCGTGGTCAAGGACAACACCTACCGTGACAACATCGTCTACGGCATCGACCCGCACGACCGCTCCCATGGCCTGATCATCGCCGGCAACAGCGTGCAGGGCACGCGCAAGAAGCACGGCATCATCGTCTCGCGCGAGGTGAACGACAGCTGGATCATCAACAACAAGAGCTTCGACAACAAGCTCTCCGGCGTGGTGATCGACCGCAACAGCGTAAACAACCTGGTGGCCTACAACCAGATCTACCGCAACCACAGCGACGGCATCACCTTGTACGAAAGCGGCGACAACCTGCTCTGGGGCAACACGCTGGTCAACAACCGGCGCCACGGCATTCGCGTGCGCAACAGCGTGAACATCCGGCTGTACGACAACATCGCCATGGCCAACGGCCTGGTCGGGGTCTACGGCCACATCAAGGACCTTTCCGACACCGACCGCGACATCGCCCTCGACCCGTTCGACACCAAGGTGTCGCTGATCCTGGTGGGCGGCCGGCTGGCGGCCAACGGCTCTGGGCCACTGTCGATCGACTCGCCGCTGTCGGTCGAGCTGTACGACGTGGCCATGCTGGCGCCGCGCAAGGCCAGCGGGATCACCTTCAATGGCGTGCTGGGCCAGCGCCAGGACGAAATTCTCGACCTGCTGGTACGCCAGCGCAAAGCCGTGCTGATCGACCCGGTCGAGCGCCAGACCGAACTGATCGAATAAGGAAGCCCGGACCATGACTCCACAAGCGATTACCGTGCTGGGCGTGACCTGCGCCCTGCTGGCCATCAGCCAGGGCACCCGCGCCGACACCGTGCAGGCACCCACCTTCACTGCGGCGCCATGCTGCCAGCTGTGCCCCCAGGCACACGATGCCAGCCGCTACACCACCCGTTACCAGCAGAATTTCACCACCCTGGTGCAGGGACAAGGCGATTGGTTGTTCCGAACCCGTGAAGACTTGCGCACCGAGTTCGACACCACTGCGGCCGGTTACCGACGCCTGCAGCAAGTGCACGACGCGTTCAAGAGGCGCGGCGTGGAACTGGTGGTGGTGTACCAGCCCACCCGCGGCCTGGTGAACCGAAACATGCTGGAGCCGGCAGAAAAAGCTGCGTTCGACTACCAGAAAGCACTGGGCAACTACCAGGCCATGCTCAAGCGCTTCGCCGCCATGGGCTACAACGTGCCCGACTTGTCGCCGTTGACCAACGAGCAGTTGAGCGCTGCCGACCAGGGCAAGGATTTCTACTTCCGCGGGGATCAGCACTGGACGCCCTACGGCGCCGAACGCGCTGCCCGCATCGTGGCCGACACCGTACACAAGATGCCGGCGTTCCAGGGCATCCCACGCAAGGCATTCGAAACCGTCAAGTCAGGGCGCATGGGCAAGACCGGGACCCTGCACAACGTCGCTGGGCAGTTGTGCGGCACCAGTTATGCCGTGCAGTACATGGACCAGTTCAGCACCGAACCCAAGGGTGCCAGCGGCAATGGCGACGATCTGTTCGGCGACCAGGGCAATGCTCAGATCACGTTGGTAGGCACGAGCCACAGCGGCAAGAACTACAACTTTGCCGGGTTCCTGGAGCAGTACATCGGCGCCGATGTGCTGAACGTCGCCTTTCCCGGTGGCGGCCTGGAAGGGTCGATGATCCAGTACCTGGGCAGCGAAGAGTTCAAGAAGCACCCGCCCAAGATCCTGGTATGGGAGTTCTCGCCCCTGTACAGCCTGGATCAGGAAACCATCTGGCGACAGATCCTCGGCCTGCTCGACGACGGCTGCGACGACCGCCCAGCCTTGATGAGTGCCAGGGCCACGCTCAAGCCGGGCAGGAACACCCTGCTGGTCAATGGCAAGGGCGGGGTGATCAAGCCCTTGGTCAACCGTCATCTGCAGATGGACGTGAAGTACGACGATCCTTCGGTGAAGGTGCTGCAGGCCACTCTCTGGTACCTCAACGGCAGGCACGAAGACATCAAGCTGGAAAAACCCGAGACCTCCGATACCGATGGCCGGTTCGTGTTCCAGATGCGCGAAGACCAGGACTGGGCCGATCAGAACCTGCTGGCCTTCGAGGTGCAGGGGCCTGAAAAAGGCACCCGCAAACTCGAAGCCAAACTGTGCAAACGCAACGATTTCGCCGGACCTGCGCACACCGCGCACGCCGGCCAGTGAGGCGAACATGATCCATTGCAACGCAATTATGCGCCCCGCCCTGCTCGCCCTCGCCCTGTACGGCAGCGCCGCGCAGGCCGCGCTGGTGCCGCCCCAGGGGTACTACGAAGGCATCGAGAAACTCAAGACCGGCGCCAGCGACTTCCGCTGCGAAGCTGCCCCCAAGCCGTATACCGGTGCACTGCAGTTTCGTAGCAAGTACGAAGGCTCGGACAAGGCGCGGGCCACTCTGAATGTGGCCTCCGAAGAAGCCTTCCGTACCTCCACCCAGGACATCACCGCCCTCGAAAAGGGGGTGAGCAAGATGGTCACCCAGTACATGCGCGATGGTCGTCCCGCGCAGCTGGACTGTGCCTTGACGTGGCTGGCCACCTGGGCCCGGGCCGATGCGCTGATGTCCACGAACTACAACCATACGGGCAAGTCGATGCGCAAATGGGCCCTGGGCAGCATGAGCGGGTCATGGCTGCGCCTGAAGTTCTCCAACGCAAGGCCCTTGGCGGCGCATCAGGCCGAAGCCGAACTGATCGAGAAATGGTTCGCCCGCCTGGCCCAGCAGACGGTACGTGACTGGAGCGACCTGCCGCTACGCAAGATCAACAACCACAGCTACTGGGCCGCCTGGTCGGTGATGGCCACCGCCGTGGCCACCGACCGCCGCGACCTGTTCGACTGGGCAGTCAAGCAGTACAAGGTGGGCGCCAACCAGGTCGACGACCAGGGTTTTCTACCCAACGAGATCAAGCGCAAGCAACGCGCGCTGGCCTACCACAACTATGCCCTGCCGCCACTGGCATTGATCGCAAGTTTCGCCCAGGCCAACGGCGTGGACCTGCGCGCCGAGAACAATTTCGCCCTGCAGCGCCTGGGTGAAGGGGTGCTGGCCGGCGCCCGCGACCCGCGCCATTTCGCCGAGCGCGCGGGCGAGAAACAGGACATGAAGGACCTGAAGGTCGACACCAAGTACGCCTGGTTGGAGCCCTGGTGCGCGCTGTACCACTGCGTGGGCGACACCTTGGCGCGCAAACAGGGCATGCAGCCGTTCAACAGCTTTCGCATGGGCGGCGATATGACGCGGGTGTATGACCCAAGCGCACTGCGCAAGCGCTAATGCATGACCGAGCAGGCGCCGGCATGCCGCCGCCTGCGCAAATCTAGGTAGCCACCCGGCTTGTCGGCGGGGGGTTTGGGGGGCGTTTTGCCCTGGATGCTGTGAGTCATTAGGAGAACCGGGATGGTCTTCTCGTCCAACGTGTTCCTGTTCCTGTTCTTGCCGATTTTCCTCGGCTTGTACTACCTGAGCGGGCAGCGCTATCGCAACGTGTTGCTGCTGATCGCCAGCTACATCTTCTACGCCTGGTGGCGGGTGGACTTTCTCGCCCTGTTCGCCGGCGTCACCTTGTGGAATTACTGGATCGGCCTGAACGTCGGTGCCTCCGGCGTGCGTAGCAAACCTGCGCAACGCTGGCTGCTGCTGGGCGTTGGCGTGGACCTGGCCATTTTGGGCTATTTCAAGTACGCCAACTTCGGTGTCCAGAGCCTCAACGCGATCATTACCTCGTTCGGCCTGGAGCCGTTCATCCTCACCCATGTGCTGCTGCCGATCGGCATCTCGTTCTACATCTTCGAGTCCATCAGCTACATCATCGACGTGTACCGTGGCGATACCCCGGCCACCCGCAACCTGATCGATTTTGCCGCCTTCGTGGCGATCTTCCCGCACCTGATTGCCGGGCCGGTGCTGCGCTTCAAGGACTTGGTCGAGCAGTTCAACCACCGCACGCATACCCTGGACAAGTTCTCCGAAGGCTGCACGCGCTTCATGCAGGGGTTCGTCAAGAAGGTGTTCATCGCCGATACCCTGGCGGTGGTGGCAGACCATTGCTTCGCCTTGCAGCATCCCACGACCGGCGATGCCTGGTTGGGCGCACTGGCCTATACCGCGCAGTTGTATTTCGACTTCAGCGGCTACAGCGACATGGCCATCGGCCTGGGCTTGATGATGGGCTTTCGCTTCATGGAAAACTTCCGCCAACCGTACATCAGCCAGTCCATCACCGAGTTCTGGCGGCGCTGGCACATCAGCCTGTCCACCTGGTTGCGCGACTACCTCTACATCACCCTGGGCGGCAACCGCAAAGGCACGTTCAATACTTACCGCAACCTGTTTTTGACCATGCTGCTGGGCGGTCTGTGGCACGGCGCCAACTTCACCTACATCCTCTGGGGCGCCTGGCATGGGCTGTGGCTGGCGGTCGAGCGGGCGTTGGGTCTGGACACCAACCCGCAGCGCTTCAACCCGGTCAAATGGGCCTTCACCTTCCTGTTGGTGGTCGTGGGCTGGGTAGTATTCCGCGCCGAAAACCTGCACGTCGCGGCGCGCATGTACGGCGCCATGTTCAGCTTCGACCACTGGCAGCTGTCGGAGCTCAACCGCGCCCAGCTCACTGGCTTGCAAGTGGCCACCCTGCTGATCGCCTACCTCACCCTCGCCTATTTCGGCCTGCGTGACTTTTATCGCAACGCCCGCGCCACGGGCAGTGCCTCACCCAGCGCCACGCCTGTGCAGGTCCACAGCGACGGCACTGTCGGCCTGGGCTGGACCCGCGTGATGACCCGAGCGCTGGTGCTGCTGCTGTTCGCCGCTTCGATCCTGAAGCTGTCGGCGCAGAGTTACTCGCCATTTCTCTACTTCCAGTTCTGAGGCCGATGTCATGACCCGGACACTCCGCATTACCTATTCGCTGTCTTTCCTCGGCCTGTTGACGGGCATGGGCCTCTGGTCGATCACTGGCCTGCACGGTTTCCAGCGCACCGCGCAGATGAGCCTGCTCGACGGCAAGCTGGCCAAGGCGGCCGAGCAGTACTACGACGCCGAGTTCCCGATCAAGCGCCTGGGCACCAACCTGTGGGCGGCCCTGGATTTCACACTGTTCCATGAAGGGCGTCCGGGCGTGGTGCTGGGGCGCGACCAGTGGCTGTTCAGTGACGAAGAGTTCAAGCCCACCGCCGACGCCCAGCACCTGATGCAGGAAAACCTGGCGCTGATCCGCGGCGTGCGCGACACCTTGCAGCAGCAAGGCAGCCAGCTGGTACTGGCGATCGTGCCAGCCAAGGCGCGGGTCTACGATGAATACCTGGGCCAGACGAGACCGGCGAGCCTGCATGGCGACCTGTACAACCAGTTTCATGCAAAGGCGCGCCAGGCCAGTGTGTTCGCCCCTGACCTCATCACCCCGTTGCAACAGGCCAAGGCCCGCGGCCAGGTCTTCCTGCGCACCGATACCCACTGGACACCCATGGGCGCCGAGGTAGCGGCACAGGCGTTGGCCAAGGCGGTCGACCGCCAGCGCCTGCTCCATGCGAGCCGGCAAGCTTTCGTCACCGAGTCCGGTGAGCGTGCGCCGTACAAAGGCGACCTGACGAATTTCCTGCCCCTGGACCCCCTGTTCAGCCACCTGCTGCCGGCGCCGGACAGCCTCCAGCAACGCACCACCCGTCCCGTTGCAGCCCAGGCCGACGCGGGCGATGCGCTGTTTGCCGAGCAGCAGATTCCTGTGGCGCTGGTGGGCACCAGCTACAGCGCCAACCCCCGCTGGAACTTCGTGGGTGCGCTGCAACAAGCCCTGCACAGCGACGTGGCCAATTACGCCGAAGACGGCCACGGTCCCTTGCTGCCCATGCTCAAGTACCTGCAAAGCGATGCCTTCAGGAACGCCCCTCCACAAGTGGTGGTGTGGGAATTCCCGGAGCGTTACCTGCCGATGAAACCTGAACTCGACGGCTTCGATCGCCAATGGATCGCCCAGCTCAAGCACTCGCGCCAAGCCCAAGACAACCTGGCCTTGACGTCCACCCGAACCACCCACTGACCGAAAGAGGCAATGCCCATGACGACCCCATCTTCCATCGCCAAAGCCATGACCCTCGCAGCCGGCCTTTCCCTGGCGTCGCTGCAGGCTTACGCCGGCGCCGACGCAGCGCTGTACGGACCGAGCGCGCCGAAGGGCTCGACCTTCGTGCGCTTGTACAACGCTACCAGCGCACCGGCGGCCGCGTCAGTCGGCAATACGCAGATCAAGCAAGTCGCACCCCAGGCGAGCAGCGACTTCAGTTTCCTGCCAGGCGGTGACTACACCGCGCAGGTCGGGAATAAGCGCGTGCCGGTCAAGCTGGCCTCGGACCAGTACTACACCCTGGTCAACAGCCCTGCCGGTACGCCCCAACTGATCGAAGAGCCACCGTTCAAGAACAAGCAGAAAGCGCTGGTGCGCGTGCAGAACCTGAGCGACCAGACGCTGGCGCTGAAAACCGCCGACGGCAAGACCGAAGTGGTCAAGCCCGTCGCCGCCCACGGCCGCGGCGAACGCGAAATCAACCCGGTGAAGGTCAACCTGGCGCTGTACCAGGGTGACCGAAAAGTCGGTGACGTGAAGCCCGTCGCCCTGGAGCGCGGCGAAGCGGCCGTGCTGTACGTCACCGGTTCCGGCAGCACGCTGTCGCCGGTATGGGTCACGCGCCCCGTGAGCAGCAACTGATTGCCCTGCCCTCAATGACGATTGGAGAAACACGATGATCCCGGTAATTCTTTCTGGTGGTAGCGGTTCGCGTCTGTGGCCTCTGTCGCGCAAGCAGTTTCCCAAACAGTTCCTGGCCCTGACCGGCGAACACACGCTGTTTCAGCAGACACTCGAACGCCTGGTGTTCGAAGGCATGGACGCACCGATCGTGGTCTGCAACAAGGAGCACACCTTCATCGTGCAGGAGCAACTGGCAGCGCTCGATTTGCAGACTCAAGGCGTTGTGCTGGAACCGTTCGGGCGCAATACGGCGCCGGCGGTGGCCATGACAGCCATGAAACTGGTCAACGAAGGGCGTGATGCGTTGATGCTGGTGCTGCCCGCCGACCATGTCATCGACGACCAGAAGGCGCTGCAGCGGGCGCTGGCCCTGGCCACCGTGGCCGCCGAGCGTGGCGAGATGGTGTTGTTCGGGGTACCGGCAACCCGGCCGGAAACCGGTTACGGCTACATCCGCTCGAGTCAGGACGCCCTGCTGCCCGAGGGGGTGGCACGGGTGGCGCAGTTCGTCGAAAAGCCGGACGAGCAGCGCGCGAACGAATTCGTCCAGGCCGGCGGGTATTTCTGGAACAGCGGGATGTTCCTGTTCCGTGCCAGCCGCTTTCTCGAAGAGTTGAAAAAGCATGACCCTGACATCTACGACACCTGCTTGCTGGCGCTGGAGCGCAGTGAAGCGGATGGCACCACGTTGACCATCGACGAAGCCAGCTTCGCCTGCTGCCCGGACAACTCCATCGACTATGCGGTGATGGAGAAGACCCAGCGAGCGTGCGTGGTGCCGATGTCGGCTGGCTGGAGCGATGTGGGTTGCTGGTCGTCGCTGTGGGATGTGCATGACAAGGATGACCATGGCAACGTCACCAAGGGCGACGTCGTGGTGCAGGACAGCCACAACTGCATGATCCACGGCAATGGCAAGCTGGTGTCGGTGATCGGGCTGGACAATATCGTGGTGGTCGAAACCAAGGACGCCATGATGATTGCCCACAAGGACAAGGTCCAGGGCGTCAAGCAGATGGTCAAGACCCTGGACGAGCAGGGGCGCAGCGAAACCCAGAACCACCTGGAAGTGTACCGTCCCTGGGGTTCGTACGATTCGGTGGACATGGGCGGGCGCTTCCAGGTCAAGCACATCACGGTCAAGCCGGGGGCCAGCCTGTCGTTGCAGATGCACCATCACCGCGCCGAACACTGGATCGTGGTGTCCGGTACGGCTGAAGTGACGTGTGACCAGAAGGTATTCCTGCTGACCGAAAACCAGTCGACCTACATTCCGATCGCATCGGTGCATCGCCTGCGCAACCCCGGCAAGATCCCGCTGGAAATCATCGAGGTGCAGTCCGGCAGTTACCTGGGCGAGGACGATATCGAGCGATTCGAGGATGTGTACGGGCGCACTTCCGGTGCGGTGCAGTGCGCTGGCGCGGTCAAGGCGGCGTCCCAGTGATCGGCACGGGGGTGGCGCAGGCGGGCTGAAGGTCCTGCTGCAACGGGTGGCGACAGGCTGTGCAGGTCTGTTGCCCATCTGCCATTCTGGGGCAGCTGTGCGGCCCCAGGATTTCAACTGCCACTGCATCTGCTCCAATCCACCCCGTCATTCAGACGCGCCGGCAGGCCAGGCGCTCCCTTTTGAGCCTTGCCTCATTTCAGGCTACGATGCCCTGACTCTCGCGCAACCAAGGTCTGAAAGCCTCATGATCATCGGCGCTCTGCTCATCCTCACCTGGCTGGTGCTGCTGTTGCGCTATCCCGCCAAGGCTTTGCCGATTTCCCTGGCCGCCGTGGGTGGTCTGGGCCTGGTGGCCCTGTTTGTCATCTGGCAGGACACGCGCGAAAGCTCGCAACTGGCCCGCCTGGACATGCGCCTGGCCTACGCCCCAGCCCAATGCCCTGCCGACCGCCCTTTGCAGGTCACCCTCAAGAACGGCAACCCGGTTCCGCTCACCGAACTGCGCTGGCGTGTCGCGGCCTATGCCCCAGGGGACACCGTGAACCTGGCTGAGAACACCTACAACGCGCCACGCTACCGTGGGCCTGGCGAATTGCAGCCAGGGGCCCAGTGGTCCGATTGCCTGCCGTTGCCTGCGCTGCGCTCGGGCTATCGTGCAAAAACCCTTGAGTTCCGGGCCGAGCACCTGCAAGGCAGCTTTGCCAACTGAGCCACCGTCAATGATTGACGGTCGGCTGCATGCCAGCGAATGGACGCACCCTTGCCCTCCTCCACCTCCATCCAAAGGCATTCTGCATGTCGATTGTTCTGATCACCGGTTGCTCCAGCGGCATCGGCCGCGCCCTGGCCGATGCGTTTCTTGATGCCGGCCACCAGGTCTGGGCCACCGCTCGCAATGCCGAAGACGTAGCGCGCCTGGCTGCTGCGGGCTTCACCGCCCGGCAGCTGGATGTCAACGACCCACAGGCCCTGGCCCTGCTCGCCGGGGAGCTGGAGGCGCTCGACATCCTGATCAACAACGCCGGCTATGGGGCCATGGGGCCGCTGCTCGATGGTGGCGTCGAAGTCATGCAGCGCCAGTTCCAGACGAACGTGTTCGCGCTGGTCGGCGTGACACGCGGCCTGTTCCCGCTGCTGCGCCGCTCCAAAGGCCTGGTGGTGAACATCGGCAGTGTGTCCGGGGTGCTGGTCACGCCGTTCGCCGGCGCCTACTGCGCCTCCAAGGCTGCCGTGCATGCACTGAGCGACGCCCTGCGTCTTGAGCTCGCGCCCTTCGGGATCCGCGTGATGGAGGTGCAGCCTGGAGCCATCGCTTCGCAGTTTGCCAGCCACGCCCAACAGCAGGCGCAACACGTGCTGGCGCCGGACTCGCCGTGGTGGCCGTTGCGTGAACATGTCCAGGCGCGGGCGCGGGCTTCGCAGGACAGGCCCACTTCGGCGGCGATGTTTGCTCAGGGGGTGTTGGCGGCAGTCGGCAAGTCGCCGGTGCCGGCGGTGGTGCGGTTGGGCAATGGCAGTACAGCGTTGCCGTTGATGGCCCGGCTGCTGCCACGGCGGTTGCTGGAGTGGGCACTGCGCAAGCGCTTTGGGCTGCTGCGCCGGCTCTAAGCTATCAGCTGCCCTGGCGGCTGCTTTGGCTCCGTGGAAACGGGCTGGTCCCGCGGACATCGGCAAAGCCGGTGCCCTACACCGCGTGGTCCCATTCGCAGGACAAGCCCGCTCTCACAATGACCCCTGTTCCTGCCTGACAGCGAAGCCTGAAGTCACGCGTTCTTCGCAGGCTGTTCATCAAACGCCTGCCATCCACCGCCAAGCGCTTTGTACAGCCCGACCAGCGCCTGGGACACCGCCGCCGAACTGTCGATCCACTGCTCCTGGCTGGCGAGCAAGGCCGACTGCACGGTCAGCACATTGAGGAAGTCCACCGCCCCTTCCACATACTGGCGCTGGGCCGTTTCCAGGGCGATGCGGTTCTGCCGCACGGCCTCCGCCAGGCGGTCGCGCCGCAGCTGGCTGGCGTTGTACAGGCGCAGCACATCGTCGATTTCATGCCAGGCGCCCAGCACCACCTTGCGGTAGTTCAAGGCAGCTTCCTGCTGCTGAGCCTCGCGCAATGCCAGGGTGCCCTTGAGCCGACCGCCTTCGAAGATCGGCAGCGACAGCTGCGGTCCGAACGCGAAGCGGCGTGAATCCCAGGCGCCGAAGTCAGCCAGTTGCATGGCCTGGAAACCCACGTTGCCGGACAGCCGGATACGCGGATAGAAATCTGCCTTGGCCACCCCGATGCTGGCCGTGGCGGCGTGCAGGCGCGCCTGGGCCTGGCGAATGTCAGGACGGCGCTCGGCCAGTTCCGACGGCACACCGATGGCGAACGTCTGTTGCGGGGCAGGCAGCTCACCGGCCTCAAGCAGGCTGGTCTGCAAACTGCGCGGGGGCTCGGCCGCCAGCAGGCTCAAGGCATTGATCAAATCGTCACGACGCGCCTGCAAGGTGGGCAGCCGTGACTCGATCAGGGCGACCTGCGCGGTGGCTTGGGCAACGTCAAGGCGTGTGGCCACGCCTTCGGCCTGACGGTCTTCGGACAGCTTGAGGCTGTGCCGCGCGACCTTGAGGTTGTCCTCGGTCACCTGCAATGTATGCTGCACCGCGCGCAGCTGAATGTAATCGCCCGCCGTCTCGGCCAACAGGGCCAGCAGCACACCGTTTCGATCGTTCTCGGCCACCTCGACACTGGCATCGGCCGCTTCGACCTGACGCCGCACACGCCCCCAGAAGTCCAGCTCCCAACCCGCCACCAGGTCGCCCTGCCACAGGTTGAACGCCGATTTGCCCGCGTTGCCGGAGGGGTCACTCAGCCCTTCGGCGCTGTTGCGCGCACGGCTGTAGCCCGCATCGACACCCACTGATGGCTGCTCGTCGGCGGCCACGGTACTGCGCACCGCCCGGCTTTGCAGCAAGCGGGCACTGGCAATCTGCAGATCCAGGTTGCGCGCGGCGACCTGATCGATCAGCGCGCTCAGCCGGGGATCGTGGAAGCTGTCCCACCAGCGCAACTGCAAGGGTTCGGCCACCGGTTGGCTCGCTGCTTGCTCACCTTGCAAGGGGTGCCACTGCTG
Source organism: uncultured Pseudomonas sp. (assembly GCA_963529135.1). Lineage (GTDB taxonomy): Bacteria > Pseudomonadota > Gammaproteobacteria > Pseudomonadales > Pseudomonadaceae > Aquipseudomonas. The sequence goes on from CAURYQ010000049.1 coordinate 28,668, forward strand.
GGGCGCATGGGTATCGGGGCGCTGGAAATCCGGGCCGAGGGTGCAGCCGGTCAGCAGCGCCGCAAGCAGCACGGCCGCAGGCGCCTTGGCCCTTGAGCGGGTGACGGACTGCGCTTTACCTGCCCCACGGGTGCCAGCAGACACGGGGCGCTGCGCTGGTTTGCAAGAAACGTTCATCGCGCCGTCACCTCGCTCCCAGACAGCGTATCGCCCTGGGTGTCGATGGTCGCTTCGACCGACATGCCGACCCGCAGGCGCGTCAACAACGGCTGCTCGTCATCGAAGACGATTTTCACCGGGATGCGCTGCACCACCTTGGTGAAGTTGCCGGTGGCGTTGTCCGGCTTAACCGCTGCGAACGTCACGCCCGTGGCCGGGGCGATACTGTCAACGTGCCCGTGCAACTGCTCGCCGGCAAACGTGTCGACGCTGATGCTGACCGGCTGACCGGGCTGCACGTGGGTCAACTGGGTTTCCTGGAAGTTGCCGACCACATAGGCCTGTTGCAGCGGCACTACCGACAGCAACCGTGCCCCTGGATTGACATAGGCCCCGACCCGCAGCGCCCGTTCACCGACCATGCCATCCACCGGCGCCGTGATATGGGTGTAGGAAAGGTCCAGGCGGGCCTTTTCCACGCCGGCTTCGGCGCGCTTGAGCTGGCCATCGGCGCTGGCGACCTGGGCGGCGAGGATGTCCACCTGCTTGCGTGCGGCCACCAAGGCCGCGCGGGTATTGGCAAGCCTGGCACGCGCCTGTTCCACGGCGCTACGCGCCTGCTGGGCGCTCTGCACGGTGCCGGCGCCCTGCTCGGCCAGACGCCCGTAGCGGCGCACCTCATGATCGGCGAACGCCGCTTGCGCCTCGGCTGCTTTCACCGCTGCCTGGGCCTGGGCGATCAACGCGTCCTGGCGGTCGAGGGTGGCACGGGCGTCGGCGCTCTGGGCCTGGGCCATTAGCAGCTGCGCCTGGGCAGCGTCCAGGGCAGCCTGGTAATCGCGGGCGTCGATGGTGGCCAGCAGTTGGCCGGCCTTGACCTGCTGGTTGTCTTCGACCAGCACTTGCTTGATGAAGCCGGCGACCTTGGGTGCGACCACGGTGTAGTCGGCGATCACGTAGGCGTCGTTGGTGCTCTGCCGGTGATCGCTGCCAAGCAGCCATGGGCCGACAACGGCGGCCAGCACGGCGACGGCCAGCACCGAGCCGATGAACAGGGTTTTGCGGTGAGTGGTCATTGGGCGTCTCTCGAATTCATCCAGGGGTCAGGCCACCGCACGCGGCGGATAGACCCGGGTGGGCATGACAGGGATCAGGCAGATCAGGGCCACGGCAATACCGGCCAGCACCAGGTAGAGGTCGGCCGAGGTCAATACCAGCGCCTGGTCATGCATGCGCTTGGCAAGGTTCGCAGCGTGATCGTCCAGCAAGGGGGCATTGCCCAGGCTGTCGACCAGGTGATTGGAATGGAAATGCCGACGCAGGGTGCCCAGGGCGTCGAGTAGCCCGCCTGCCACGACGGCGGACAAGCCCTTGACGGTATTGAACCAGGCTGAGGCAAAGGGCCCCTCCTGAGGGCTCATGCCCGTGGTCGAGAGCATCAGCAGCGGCAGTACCGCCATCGGCTGGCCGAACACCTGCAACAGGTAGAACGGGTAGAAATCGGTGCGAATCCATTCGCTGGTGAGCAGGCTGCTGCCTACGCAGGAGGCGGCCAGCATGCTCAGGCCAATGCCCAGCACCCAACGACAATCGACTGCACGGATGTTGCAAAGCGCAGCGGTAAGCGGCAAGGCAATCAACTGCGGCATGGCCACCAACAGCATCAGGGGGCTGGTCTGGGCGGGCCGGTAACCCTGGATCTGCGCCAGGTACGCGGACGGCAGGCTACCCACCCCCGACAGCACGATGAGCACGCCAGCGACGGTGAGCAGCGCGAAGGCCAGGTTGCGCCGGCCCAGCAAACGTAGCTGGAAAAACGGCAGAGGCTCGGACCACTCATTGAACATGAACAGCACCAGCAATAGCAGCCCACCGCCCAGCAGCCAGCAGATCAGGGTCGAATCGAACCAGCCCCAGCGGTCCCCCAGGGACAGCCCCAGCACGATGGCGCTGATCGCAGGCAACCCGAGCAACACGCCGCGCCAGTCGAACTGCCGGAAACGCTCCAGGCGCAGCGGGTCCTGCGGCAGCCCCCACGCTACGCAGCCACCCGCCACCAAGGATGGCAGGATGATCTGCCAGAACGCCCAACGCCAGCCGACGTACTCGGTCCACAAGCCGGCCAACGGCGTCCCAAGGTTGGGGCCGAAGGTGGCGGTCAAGGCGTAGCACGCCAAGCCATAGACCTTGATGCCGGGGGGCAGGAACCGCAGCGCCACGCTCATCAGCATCGGCGGCAGTGCCCCCGAGGCAAGCCCTTGCAGCACCCGCAACACCATCAGGCTGTGCAGGTTGGGGGCGAAGGGCTGCAGCAGGCCAAGGGCGGCGAACGTACCGATGGCCGCCAGGGTGAAGCGCCGCAGGGAAAAGGTGGTGGCCAGCCAGGGCGCGAACGCCATCGCCGACACCGAAGCTGCACTGTACACCGCCAGCAGCCAGGCCCCTTCATCGGCACCGATGCCCATGGCCCCGCGGATATCGGCCAGTGAAATCTTGGTCACGGACTCATTCAGACCGGCACACAATACCGCCAGCAATACGCCGAACAGCCCTACCACCACCCGCAAACCGAATGCACCTTGTGCAGGTGCAGCCGGTACAGGCGCAGCAGCCAGCCCGCTAGCTGGGGCAGAAACGGCATTCATCTAGGGACATCTCCAGCAACACTTTTGCGACCGGAGCAATTTTAGGCAGGGCCAATGCTGACGAAAACTGAATTATCGGCAGTTTTATATTGCATCAAACGCAATGATCACCTCATTCAGGGATCGCTGCGGGTACAGGCCTTGATCGTCTGGCGCAGCCACTGGTGAGCGGGGTCGTTGTCGAAGCGCGGGTGCCAGGCCTGCATCACGTTCACTTTCTCCAACGGCACGGGAATCTCGAACGAGCGCAAGGGCAGTTTCAGGCGCTGGACGCTGTTGAGAATATTGGCCGGGATGGGCAGGATCAGGTCCAAGTCGGGCAACGAGAACATCGCCGAATGGAAGCTGGTGGTGATCAGCGCCACGCGCCGTTCCACTCGGTGGTTGGCCAGGGCCACGTCGATCGGGCCATTGGCTCGACCCCGGCGCGACACGCTGATCTGCGGGAACGCGGCGAAGCGTTGTGGGGTGATGTCTTGGTCGAAGACCGGGTGCTCGGCACGCGCCAGGCCGACGAAGTAGGTGCTGAACAAACTCTGTACCTTGATCTCCGGCCCTAACTCCACGGACGAGCTGACGATCAGGTCGATGTGGCCATTGCGCAACATGGCATCGTCGTCACTGCTGCCTTCGGGCACGAAACGCAGCACGGTGTTGGGCGCGTCGGCCAGCATCATGCGCAGCAGCTTGGCCCCGTACAGGGCAATGAACAGGTCGTTGGTGCGCACGTTGAAAGCCCGGTGCAGCTTCGACAGGTCCACGCCTTCTCGACTGCGAAACACCTGCCCGGCCTGCTCCACCAGACCATGCACCTGCTCGCGCAAAGCCAAGGCACGTGGGGTGGGTACCAGCCCACGGCCGGCGCGCACCAGGATCGGGTCGCCCATGGCTTCGCGAATACGCCCCAGCGTGCGACTCATGGCTGCAGGGCTCAGGTTCATGCGCTGTGCCGCGCCCACTACGCTGCCTTCATCGAGCAACACGTCGAGGGCGACCAGCAGGTTCATGTCAGGCAGTTGCATGGTGGTGTCCGAGCCAACGAGGGGAAAAGGCGATTTTAGCAGGTTGCTCGATTGCACCCGACGCAATGCGCCCTTGCGTGGCAGGGCATTTATTTGCGTGCCCGATTGGGTGAAGAATGGTCGTTGCAGGTTCGCCCCCTTGCAGTAGCCCTGCCACTCGACCGTTCAAGGATCCCGCATGCCAAGCCCCGTGCTCATCGCCATCGACGCCTCACCTGCCGCCCAGGCGCTGCTCGCGCTTGCCTGTCGCTACTGCCGGCCTGGTGACCACGACTTGCATGTTGTACTTGCCATCGATGCCACGTTTGCCGTGCATGAGCGGCCGGTGCCGTACACGCCCGACGAGCAAGAGCAATACCCTGCCGCGTGCGATGAGCAGCACCAGGCCGATCATGCCGTGGCCGTGGCGGTTCGTGCCTTGCGGCAGGCAGGCTTCACCTGCCAGGGCCGCGTGGTGGCCGGGCAGCCTGCGGAGGTAGTCGTGGCCCAGGCGCAGGCGCTCAGGTGTGAACTGATCATCATGGGGCATCGGCATTTGTCGCGGTTGGGGCGGCTGCTGGATCCTTCAATCAGTGCCAAGGTGATAGATCGCGTGCAGGTGCCGGTATTGGTTGGGGCCGGTTGAATGTACGGGTTGAGAAGCTGGATCTGCAGGGGCGCGGAATCTGAAGCGGTCTTGTCAGAGCGCCGGACTGGCCGCGACCATTTTCAGCTGCGCAGCTGAGATCCTGGGGCTGCTGCGCAGCCCATCGCGGCACGAGGCCGCTCCCACCCTGGGTATGGGTGAACTTCAAAAGTTGTGCAGAAAATTTGCATCTGCAGGAATCGGGAATGCCCAGCGCATTACCGCTGGAAAGATGAACTATCAGTAAAAAATGCACGGCCCGTGGGAGCGGCCTCGTGCCGCGATGGGGCGCGAAGCGGCC
>CAURYQ010000050.1:0-33391 GCA_963529135.1 uncultured Pseudomonas sp.
CCGACGTCTACCGCTACCTGAGCTTCGACCAGATCGCCGAGTTCCGCGAAGCGGCAGCCAACGCCAAGATCCCAGTGGTCCAGGCGTAAGGCAGGCAGCCATGACTGGCTGCATGTGACAACAAAGCCCCGGCAGTGATGCCGGGGCTTTTTTGTGTCGCGCTTTCTACCGCTCGTCGATCAATCGTTACCGCCCGCTGTCAGAAACTATCGCCCGGGACACGCACCCAGCCTTCCATCAACACACGAGCGCTGCGACTCATGATGGCCTTGGTCACCGACCACTGCCCCTCGACCAGACGCGCCTCTGCGCCAACCCGCAAGGTGCCCGATGGATGCCCGAAGCGCACCGCGCTGCGCTCCCCTCCTCCTGCGGCAAGGTTCACCAGTGTTCCGGGGATGGCTGCCGCCGTGCCGATGGCGACGGCGGCAGTACCCATCATCGCGTGGTGCAGTTTGCCCATCGACATGGCACGCACCAGCAGGTCGATAGCTTCTGCCGCCACCTGCTTGCCGCTTGAGGCGATATAGGCGTGCGCCGGCGCGACGAACGCCACCTTGGGGGTGTGCTGGCGCCCAGCAGCCTGGTCTATGTGCTCGATCAGCCCCATGCGCAGGGCGCCATGGGCACGAATCGCCTCGAACCGCTGCAAGGCAGCCGGGTTTGCATTGATGGCGTCCTGTAATTCCATGCCGCTGTAGCCAAGGTCGGCTGCATTCAGGAAAACCGTCGGGATCCCGGCGTTGATCAGCGTCGCCTTGAAGGTGCCGACGCCTGGTACCTCAAGGTCATCCACCAGATTACCGGTAGGAAACATCGCCCCGCTTTCACCGTCATCGTCAGCTGCCGGGTCTAGAAACTCCAGCTGCACTTCGGCGGCCGGGAAGGTGACACCGTCGAGCTCGAAGTCGCCGGTTTCCTGTACCTGGCCGCTGTTCATGGGCACATGAGCAACGATGGTCTTGCCGATGTTGGCCTGCCAGATCCGCACCGTGGCCATACCGGTCTCGGGCAACCGGGCCGGGTCGACCAGACCGCTGCCGATGGCGAACGAACCCACCGCCGCCGACAGGTTGCCGCAATTGCCGCTCCAGTCCACGAAGGGCTTGTCGATACTGACCTGGCCGAAGAGGTAGTCGACATCATGATCGGGCCGCTTACTGGCGGACACGATCACCGCCTTGCTGGTGCTGGACGTGGCCGCGCCCATGCCATCGATCTGCTTGCCATAGGGGTCGGGGCTGCCGATTATTCGCAGCAGCAAGGCATCGCGCGCTGGGCCTGGAGTTTGCGCCGATTCAGGCAGATCCTGCAGGCAAAAGAACACCCCCTTGCTGGTGCCGCCACGCATGTAAGTGGCCGGGATCCTGATTTGCGGTACATGTGCCATTGTTTGAAGCCTCTTGAGAGCCTAGGCATTTCCAAAGGCCGACTTGGCAGCCTCGGCGCCCCGCCAGCCTATGAGCCAGGCCGGTCGCCGAAGGGCCGCACAGCGGCCGCGTTGCTTTATACGGTCGCTTCGAGAAAGTCCTGGGCAAAGCGTTGCAGTACCCCACCCGCTTCGTAGATCGACACCTCCTCGGCCGTGTCTAGACGACAGGTGACCGGGACGTCCAAGCGCTCGCCCGTACGCCGTGTAATCACCAACGTCAGCGTGGCACGCGGCGTACGGGCGCCAATCACGTCATAGGTCTCGCTGCCATCCAGGCCCAGTACCTTGCGGTCTGTACCTGGCATGAACTCGAGCGGCAACACACCCATGCCCACCAGGTTAGTGCGGTGGATGCGCTCGAAGCCTTCGGCAACGATGGCCTCCACACCTGCCAGGCGAACCCCCTTGGCGGCCCAGTCGCGCGAAGAACCCTGGCCGTAATCGGCGCCGGCCACGATGATCAGCGGCTGCTTGCGCTGCATGTAGGTCTCTATCGCTTCCCACATGCGCATCACCTGGCCTTCGGGTTCCAGCCGTGCCAGCGAGCCCTGCCTCACGCTGCCATCGTCATTGCGCACCATCTCGTTGAACAACTTGGGGTTGGCGAAGGTAGCGCGCTGAGCGGTGAGGTGATCGCCGCGGTGGGTGGCGTAGGAGTTGAAATCCTCTTCAGGCAAGCCCATTTTCGCCAAGTACTCCCCTGCCGCACTGTCGAGCATGATCGCATTGGAAGGCGACAGGTGATCGGTGGTGATGTTGTCCGGCAGCAGCGCCAGGGGGCGCATTCCACGCAAGGTACGCTCCCCTGCCAGGGCCCCTTCCCAGTAGGGGGGTCGACGAATGTAAGTGCTCATGGGGCGCCACTCGTACAGCGGCGGCACCATGGGCCCGTGGTCCTCTTCGATGGCGAACATCGGGATGTACACTTTGCGGAATTGCTCAGGCTTGACCGCAGCGCGAACCATCGCATCGATTTCTTCGTCGCTGGGCCAGATGTCCTTGAGACGAATCTCACGCCCGTCCGCGGCTATGCCCAGGACATCCTTCTCGATATCGAACCGAATCGTGCCGGCGATGGCATAGGCAACGACCAGCGGCGGCGAGGCCAGAAACGCCTGTTTGGCATACGGGTGAATGCGGCCATCGAAGTTTCGATTACCGGACAGCACGGCCGTGGCGTACAGGTCCCGATCGATGATTTCCTGCTCAATAGCCGGGTCGAGGGCGCCGGACATGCCGTTGCAGGTGGTACAGGCAAAGGCGACGATGCCAAAGCCCAACGCTTGCAGCTCAGCCTCAAGGCCTGCTTCCTCCAGGTACAGTTGCACGGCCCGGGACCCTGGGGCGAGCGACGACTTGACCCAAGGCTTGCGGGTGAGCCCCAGCCTGTTGGCGTTGCGCGCCAGCAGCCCGGCGGCGATGACGTTGCGCGGGTTGCTGGTGTTGGTGCAACTGGTGATGGCCGCGATGATCACCGCCCCGTCTGGCATCTGCCCGGGCACCTGCTCCCAGGCGCCGGCGATCCCTTTGGCGGCAAGATCGCTGGTGGCGACCCGAGCGTGGGGGTTGGAGGGGCCTGCCATGTTGCGCACCACGCTCGAAAAGTCGAAAGTCAGCGTGCGCTCGTAGACCGCCTCGCAGAAACTGTCAGCCCACAGACCGGCGACCTTGGCATAGGTTTCCACCAATGCGACCTGCTGTTCTTCGCGGCCGGTCAGGCGCAGATAATCGACGGTCTGTTCATCGATGGCGAACATGGCCGCCGTGGCGCCGTACTCCGGCGCCATGTTGGAGATGGTGGCGCGGTCGCCGAGCGTCAGGGCCCGGGCGCCTTCGCCATGAAATTCGAGGTAGGCGCCAACCACCTTCTGCTTGCGCAGGAATTCGGTCAATGCCAGCACCAGATCGGTTGCCGTCAGGTTGGGCGCCAGCTTGCCGGTCAACTGAACACCGACGATTTCCGGCAGGCGCATCCAGGAGGCGCGGCCGAGCATGACGTTCTCGGCCTCCAGCCCACCCACGCCTATGGCGACGACACCCAAGGCGTCCACATGCGGGGTATGGCTGTCGGTGCCCACACAGGTGTCCGGGTAGGCCAGGCCGTGATCGCTGTGGACCACCGGCGACATTTTCTCCAGGTTGATCTGGTGCATGATGCCGTTGCCAGGCGGGATCACTTCGACGTTCTTGAAGGCTTTCTTGGTCCAGTCGATGAAATGGAAACGGTCTTCGTTACGGCGATCCTCGATGGCCCTGTTGCGTTCGAACGCCTGCGGGTCGTAGCCACCGCACTCGACGGCCAGGGAGTGATCGACGATCAGTTGCACGGGCACCACCGGGTTGACCTGAGCCGGGTCACCGCCCTTGTCAGCGATGGCATCGCGCAAACCGGCCAGGTCGACCAGTGCGGTCTGGCCCAGGATGTCATGGCAGACGACCCTGGCTGGGTACCAGGGGAAGTCCAGGTCGCGCTTACGCTCAATCAACTGGGCCAGCGAGGCTTCCAGCGTGCCGGGGCTGCAGCGGCGCACCAGGTTTTCGGCCAGCACGCGAGAGGTGTAGGGCAAGCCCTCGTAGGCGCCAGGCTTGATAGCCTCGACGGCAGCGCGGGCATCGAAATAATCCAGGTCGGTGCCTGGCAAGGCTTTGCGGTAGGCGGTATTCATATCGTTATCAGGCTCGGTCACGGATAGCGTTCAGTTGTGCAACTGCTTGCAGACCTGCTGGGCCCACCCCGCAGGCCAGGCGAGGCCATACGGGAAGGCGTTCATCAGCGCTGCTCGATCGGCACGAACTGGCGCTGCTCGACGCCGATGTATTCGGCGCTCGGACGGATGATGCGGTTGTTGTCACGCTGCTCGAACACGTGCGCTGCCCAGCCGGTCAGCCGCGAGCAGACGAAAATCGGGGTGAACAGCTTGGTCGGGATACCCATGAAGTGGTACGCCGAGGCGTGGTAGAAGTCGGCGTTGGGGAACAGGCGTTTCTGCTCCCACATGGTCTTGTCGATGGCTTCGGAGACGGGGTAGAGCACCTGGTCGCCCACCTCCTCGGCCAGGCGCTTGGACCACCCCTTGATCACCTCGTTACGCGGATCGGACTCCTTGTAGATCGCATGGCCGAAGCCCATGATCTTGTCCTTGCGCTCGAGCATGTGCAGCAGTTCGGCCGACGCTTGCTGCGGGCTCTGGAAGCGCTCGATCAGCTCCATGGCCGCTTCGTTCGCCCCACCGTGCAGCGGGCCGCGCAGCGAGCCAATGGCGGCTGTGATGCAGGAGTACAGGTCCGACAAGGTCGACGCACAGACCCGGGCAGTGAAAGTCGAGGCGTTGAACTCATGCTCGGCATACAGAATGAGCGACACGTTCATCACTTTCACATGCAACTCACTGGGCCCTTTGCCGTGGAGCAGTTGCAGGAAGTGACCGCCCAACGTGTCTTGGTCGCTGACGCAATCGATACGCACCCCGTGATGACTGAACCGGTACCAGTAGCACACGATCGCCGGGAACACGGCCAGAAGCCGGTCGGTTCTGTCGCGCTGGGCGTCGAAGGTGAGCTCGGGCTCCAGCGTGCCGAGTACGGAGCATCCGGTGCGCATCACGTCCATCGGGTGAGCATCGCGAGGAATGCGCTCGAGCACTTCCTTGAGCGGCTGCGGCAAGTCGCGCAGGCCTTTGAGCTTGTGCTTGTAGTCGGCCAGTTCAGCCTGGCCAGGCAGCTCGCCATACAGCAGCAGGTATGCGACCTCCTCGAATTCTGCATGAGCGGCCAGATCGCGCACGTCGTAACCGCGGTAGGTAAGACCTGCGCCGGCCTGCCCGACCGTCGACAGTGCCGTCTGACCGGCGACCTGGCCGCGTAGGCCTGCGCCACTGAGTACTTTTGCATCGGCCATGGTGCTTCTCCTTTCTTGAACTTGTTGTGGAAGGCTGACTGGCCCTAGCCTGGCATTGCACCTGGGCGCTGGACCGCGCGCCCAGGTGGCATGGTCAGCTTTTTTTCTGTGCGAACAACGCATCGAGGCTTTGCTCGAATGCGTGATACCCGATGGCATCGTAGAGCTCCATGCGTGTCTGCATGGTATCGATCACGTTTTTCTGCGTGCCGTCGCGGCGCAAGGCGGTATAGACGTTCTCGGCGGCCTTGTTCATGGCCCGAAACGCCGACAGCGGATACAGCACCAGCGACACATCGACCGAGCCAAGCTCCTCAGTGGTGTACAGCGGCGTGGCGCCGAATTCGGTGATGTTGGCCAGGATCGGCGCCTTGACCCGGTCGGCGAAGGTCTTGTACATCGCAAGTTCGGTAATGGCTTCCGGGAAGATCATGTCCGCACCGGCTTCGACACAGGCGGCGGCGCGATCCAGCGCGGCGTCGAGCCCTTCGACCGCCAGCGCATCGGTGCGCGCCATGATCACGAAACTGTCGTCGGTACGGGCATCGACTGCGGCCTTGATGCGATCGACCATCTCCTGTTGGGTGACGATTTCCTTGTTCGGACGATGCCCGCAACGCTTGGCGCCCACCTGGTCCTCGATGTGGATGGCGGCTGCGCCGAATTTGCTCATGGCGCGTACGGTACGGGCGACGTTGAACGCCGAGGCACCGAAGCCGGTGTCCACGTCCACCAGCAAGGGCAGGTCGCACACATCGGTGATGCGCCTGACATCGGTCAGCACGTCATCCAGGCCACTGATACCCAAGTCGGGCAAGCCCAAGGAGCCCGCTGCCACACCGCCGCCTGACAGGTAGATGGCCTTGAAGCCGGCGCGCTTGGCCAGCAAGGCGTGGTTGGCATTGATGGCGCCCACCACTTGCAGCGGGCGCTCGGCGGCCACGGCATCGCGAAAACGTTGGCCTGGGGTACTCTGGACGGTCATTTTTCACCTCGTGTGCTGGGGGTGTGGTCGCCTTGGTAATGGCGCTCGATATTGCGTTTGGAGGCGGCGATGTGACGGCGCATCAACAGTTCGGCCAGTTCGCCGTCGCCCTCGGCAATGGCGTCCAGAATGCGGTGGTGCTCGGCAAACGCCTGGCGCGGCCGATTGGGCGTGGCCGAGAACTGGATGCGGTACATGCGCACCAGTTGGTACAACTCACCACAAAGCATCTTGACCAAGGTCTGGTTGCCGCTGCCCTGGATGATCCGGTAGTGGAAATCGTAGTCGCCTTCCTGCTGGTAGTAGCCCACCCCAGCCTGGAAGGCGGCATCACGCTCGTGGGTTTCTAGCACCTGGCGCAGCTCGTCGATATCGGTCTGGCTCATGCGCTCGGCCGCCAGCCGGCAGGCCATGCCTTCAAGGGATTCGCGGATTTCGTACAGCTCGATCAGTTCGGCATGGCTCAGTGAAACCACGCGCGCGCCGACATGGGGCACCCGAACCAGCAGCCGCTGCCCCTCGAGGCGGTGAATCGCCTCGCGCAGCGGGCCACGGCTGATGCCGTAGGTACGGGCAAGCTCCGGTTCGGAAATCTTGCTGCCGGGGGCGATCTCCCCCCGTACAATGGCCGCTTGAATCCGCCTGAAGACATGCTCGGAAAGCGTCTCCGATTCTTCGTTTACGGCGGGCTCACCGGTTGAAAGCACCTGCATATTGTCGACACCTTGATTGAATCCATGCCGATAATCTAGCCAACGGGGCCATTTGAGTCAAAGATAAAAATGGATTGTCGACAATAACCTCACCAAGAAACTAGCTTGCGCTCAAGCTGTCAGATCGCGCACCGCTGGCGTCAATACGTCGGCGTGATAGAATGCCGCGCCTCCGATGGAGTATGGATAGCCCGTCTGCCCGCCCGCAGGGTGCCGGCAGATCAACGAGGAAGCTTGTGCAGCCGTTGCCAGTCGCCTTACCCCGAACCTTGCACAATACCGCGCCAGGACTATGAAACTGACACCCTTTGCTTTGCTGATTAGCCTTCTCCTGTTGCCCGCCCTGAGCCAGGCAGCAGGCAAGACCGTCTACGGTCTGAACGAATATGCTCGCCTGGGCGACCTGGACCTCGAAGTGGCGGCCAAGCTCGACACTGGCGCCAAGACCGCCTCGCTCAGCGCCAGGGACATCAAGCGCTTCAAGCGCAATGGCGAAAGTTGGGTGCGCTTCTACCTGGCCATCGACGCTGCGCATTCGCATCCCATCGAACGCCCCTTGGCGCGTGTGAGCAAGATCAAGCGCCGGGCTGGCGACTACGATGCCGAATCGGGCAAGGCCTACACCTCCCGCCCTGTCATCGAGCTGGATATCTGCATGGGCCAGGCCAGGCGCACCATCGAAGTCAACCTCACCGATCGCAGCGCCTTCCAGTTCCCGTTGCTGATCGGCTCGGAGGCCCTGAAGCATTTCGACGCCCTGGTCGACCCTAGCCTTAAATATGCGGCCGGCAAACCTGCCTGTGCCACCGACGCTCCCAAAGCAGAGTAATCCCGATGCGCTCTCTTACCCTCCATCTGAAAGTCCTGATCACCGTCCTGGTGTTGCTGGGCGTAGCGGTCACGGCTTATCAGATCTTCGTACTTGGCATCCCGGTGACCGAGGATGAAACGGACGATCTGTGGAACATCGATGCCAAGATCGAATTTGTGGCCAGCACCAAGGACCCCGTGAAGGTTCAGATGTTCGTGCCGCCCCTGAATCGGGACTATGTGAGCCTCAACGAGAGCTTCATTTCCAACAACTATGGTGTGAGCGTCAATCGCGCCGATGGCAACCGCAAGGTGACCTGGTCGGCTCGTCGCGCCAGCGGCAACCAGACCCTTTACTATCGGCTGGTCCTGACCAAGCGCTACAGCACCGAGAAGGCCAAGGTGAAGGGCCCCACCTTCCGTGACAGCCTTGCGGTCGAGGGCCCGGAAAAGATCGCTGCCGAGGCCTTGATGGCGCCCATTCGCCAGCACTCTGCCGATGTCGAAACGTTCGTCAGTGAAACCATCAAGCGCGTCAACAACCTCAATGACGACAACGTCAAGCTGCTGCTTGCAGGCGATACCTCGCCGATGAAGAAGGCCCAGGTCATCGACCTGCTGCTGTCCATTGCCCATGTACCGATGGAGAAGGTGCACACGATCCGCCTGGTCGCCGACACGCCGCAAACACCGGAATTGTGGTTGCGCAGCTTCAATGGCAATGACTGGCTGTATTTCAACCCCGAAACCGGCGAGCAGGGCCTGCCCAATGACCGCCTGCTGTGGTGGACCGGCGATGACAACCTGATCACGGTCGATGGCGGCAAGCGCGCCAACGTCACCTTCAGCATGAACAATAGCGAGATGAACGCCATCCGCCTGGCCAAGCTGACCGACGAGAACACCGACGCCGACTTCCTCGAATATTCCTTGTACGGGCTGCCGTTGCAGACCCAGCAGACGTTCATGATCATGGTCATGATCCCGATCGGGGTGCTGGTGATCCTGGTGCTGCGCAACCTGATCGGCATCCAGACCCTGGGCACCTTCACACCCGTGCTGATCGCCCTGGCGTTCCGTGAAACGCAGCTGGGCTTCGGGATCGTGCTGTTCACCGTCATCACTGCGCTAGGGCTGTCGCTGCGCTCGTACCTCGAACACCTGAAGCTGCAGATGTTGCCGCGCCTCTCGGTCGTGCTGACATTCGTCGTGGTATTGATCGCCGCCATCAGCCTGTTCAGCCATAAACTGGGCCTTGAGCGCGGGTTGTCGGTTGCGCTGTTCCCGATGGTGATCCTGACCATGACCATCGAGCGCCTGTCGATCACGTGGGAAGAACGCGGCGGTGGCCATGCCATGAAAGTGGCCATCGGCACCCTGTTCGCCGCCTCCCTCGCGCACCTGCTGATGATGGTGCCGGAACTGGTCTACTTCGTGTTCACCTTCCCGGCCGTGCTGTTGATTCTGGTGGGCTTCATGCTGGCGATGGGTCGCTACCGCGGCTACCGCCTGACGGAGCTGGTACGTTTCAAGGCATTCCTGAAGAAGGCTGACGCCTGATGTTTGGCTTGATCAAGACGTGGAAAGCCCTGGAGGCCCGGGGCATCATGGGTATCAACCGGCGCAACGCGGACTATGTCCTCAAGTACAACAAGCGCCACCTGTACCCGATCGTCGACGACAAGATCATCACCAAGGAGCGCGCCCTGGCAGCCGGCATACATGTGCCGGAAATGTACGGCGTCATCGAGACCGAAAAGCAGATCGAGAAACTCGACCAGATCATCGGCGGGCGCAGCGACTTCGTCATCAAGCCGGCCCAGGGTGCAGGGGGTGATGGCATCATGGTCATCGCCGATCGTTTCGAGGACCGCTACCGGACGGTGTCCGGCAAGATCATCAGCCATGAGGAAATCGAGCACCAGATTTCCAGCATCCTCACCGGCCTGTACTCGCTCGGCGGCCACCGCGACCGTGCCCTGATCGAGTACCGGGTCACCCCGGACCAGATCTTCAAGAGCATCAGCTACGAAGGCGTGCCGGACATCCGCATCATCGTCCTGATGGGCTACCCGGTGATGGCCATGCTGCGTCTGCCCACCCGCCAGTCCGGCGGCAAGGCCAACCTGCACCAGGGCGCCATTGGCGTGGGTGTGGACTTGGCCACCGGCGTGACGCTGCGGGGCACCTGGCTGAACAACATCATCAGCAAGCACCCTGACACCACCAATGCGGTGGACGGCGTGCAGTTGCCGACCTGGGACGGTTTCATGAGGCTTGCGGCCGGCTGCTACGAGCTGTGCGGCCTGGGTTACATCGGTGTCGACATGGTGCTGGACCAGGAAAAAGGCCCGCTCATCCTTGAGCTCAATGCCCGCCCCGGGCTGAACATCCAGATCGCCAACGATTGCGGCCTCACCCAGCGCACCCATGCGATCGAGGCCCACCTGGAGGCCCTGGCCAAGGAAGGGGTGACCGAAGATGCCGAGCAACGCGTGCGCGTAGCCCAGGGCTTGTTCGGCCATAGACCAGGCCATTGAGCAAGGGGCTGGCACCAGCCCCTGGCAAGATGAAGGAGGCGAATGTCGCCCTGACGCTAGGCGCAGTGCCAGCACCGGACTACAATCGCCCTCCTCGCTTTTACATCGCCGTCCATACTGATGCCGACCTGCACGTTGTATTCCCTGCCCTATCAGCCAGATCCGGCTGCCTTTTTCTCCCGCCTGCGTGATGCTTCTGGTGCCATTTTGCTCGACAGCGCTCGCCCAGGCGCCGAGCGCGGTCGCTTCGACCTGCTCAGTGCATGGCCTGTGCAGCAATTGCAAGTCCAGGCTGACGAAAAGGGCCGCGCTTTCCTGCAACGCTTGCGCGATGCGCTGGCTCAGCTGGGGCCTGCACATCTGCCGCCTGAGAGCGAGCTGCCTTTCGCCGGCGGGCTGATGGGTTACCTGAGCTACGACTTTGGTCGGCGTCTGGAACAACTGCCTGCCCAGGCGGTAGACGACCTTGGCTTGCCGGATGCCCAGCTGGGCCTCTACGCCTGGGCATTGGTGACCGATCACACAGCTTGTACCAGCCAGCTCGTATTCCATCCCTCCCTTGGGGATGAGGAACGCAAGCGACTGGTGTACCTGTTCGAGGCTGGCGAACCCGTCGCCAGCGGTGCTTTCACCCTGCTTGCGCCAATGACCGGCGACCTTGAGCCGGGTCAGTACCACGCAGCGTTCGAACAGGTCCAGCGCTACATCCACGCAGGTGACTGCTACCAGATCAACCTGACCCAGCGATTTCGCGCTGCCTGCCAGGGTGATCCCTGGCGAGCGTACCAAGCGCTTCGCAAGGCCTGCCCCACGCCCTTTTCCGGATTCCAGCAGCTGGCAGACGGCAGTGCGTTGCTGAGTTTCTCCCCCGAGCGATTCATCCGGGTCAGCAAGGGCCATGTGGAGACACGCCCAATCAAGGGCACACGCGCGCGAGGCCAGAATGCCGCAGAGGATGCGCACAACGCCGAGCAGCTGCGGCACAGCCCCAAGGACAGGTCGGAAAACCTGATGATCGTGGACCTGCTGCGCAACGACCTGGGGCGTACGTGCGAGATTGGTTCTGTGAAGGTCCCAGAGTTGTTCAGCCTGGAAACCTACCCCAATGTGCACCATTTGGTCAGCAGCGTGACAGGCAGGCTGGCGGCCGGCAAGGACGCGCTGGACCTGATCGGCGACAGCTTTCCAGGCGGCTCGATCACCGGCGCGCCGAAGATCCGCGCGATGCAGATCATCGACGAGCTGGAGCCCACGCGCAGAGCACTCTATTGCGGGTCGCTGCTGTATGTGGATGTGCGTGGCGAAATGGACAGCTCGATTGCCATTCGCAGCCTGCTGGTGAAGGATGGCCAGGTCAGTTGCTGGGGCGGCGGCGCGGTGGTGGCCGATTCTGAATGGCAGGCCGAGTACGAGGAGTCGATTGCCAAGGTACGCGTGCTGATGCAGACCTTGCAGGCGCTCTAGCGGCTGGCGCACGCTGGCCGGGCTGCCAACTGGGGCGTCTTTTTTTGTTACCATTACCCCACTACGAGCGCCCAGCGCCACAGCCAAGATGGAAACCCGCCTGATGAGCCAACCTTTCGACGTCGTTGCCCTGGCAGCGGCCTATGCGAACAAATCCCCACAGGACATCCTCAAGCTCGCGTTCGAGCATTTCGGCGATGATCTGTGGATCTCCTTCAGCGGCGCCGAAGATGTGGTGCTGGTGGACATGGCCTGGAAGCTGAACAAACAGGTCAAGGTCTTCAGCCTCGACACGGGGCGCTTGCATCCAGAAACCTACCGCTTCATTGATCAGGTGCGCGAGCAGTACAACCTGCCAATTGAAATTCTCAGCCCCGACCGCGACAAGCTCGACCCCTTCGTCAAAGCGAAAGGCCTGTTCAGCTTCTACCGTGATGGCCACGGCGAGTGCTGCGGCATACGCAAGATCGAACCCCTGCGTCGCAAGCTTGCGACGGTCAGCGCCTGGGCCACTGGTCAGCGCCGAGACCAGAGCCCTGGCACTCGCAGCCACGTCGCCGCCCTTGAGATCGATGCCGCTTTCTCCACCCCGGAGCGCACGCTGTACAAGTTCAACCCCCTTGCGCAGATGACCAGTGAGGAAGTGTGGGGGTACATCCGCATGCTCGAACTGCCCTACAACAGCTTGCATGAGCGCGGCTTCATCAGCATCGGTTGCGAACCCTGCACGCGCCCCGTGCTGCCCAACCAGCATGAGCGCGAGGGCCGCTGGTGGTGGGAGGAGTCGACGCAGAAAGAGTGCGGGCTGCACGCAGGCAACCTGATCAGCAAGGCCTGAAACGCAGACGCCGGTAACAAGAGGGGCCGCTTGGCGGCCCCTGCATGGAAGGATCAGTGCACCGGTAACTCGACGCCCTCGAACAGCGCTTCGAGCTCCTGCTTGTTGTGGCACTGGATGGCCTTGGCCATCACCTCACGGGTCAGGTGCGGCGCGAACTTCTCGATGAAGTCGCACATGAACCCGCGCAGGAAGGTGCCACGGCGGAAGCCGATCTTGGTAATGCTGGCTTCGAACAGTTCGCTGGCATCGAGCGCTACCAGGTCACTGTCCAGCTTGGCGTCAACGGCCATGCCTGCAACGATACCCACGCCCAAGCCCAGGCGGACGTAGGTCTTGATCACGTCGGCATCTGCGGCCGTGAAGACCACCTTAGGGGTCAGGCCACGGTGGCTGAAAGCCTCGTCCAGCTTGGAGCGCCCGGTGAAACCGAACACGTAGGTGACGATCGGGTACTCAGCCACCGCCTCGAGGGTGAGCTTCGGCAACTTGGCCAAGGGGTGCCCCTGGGGTACCACCACACAGCGGTTCCACTTGTAGCACGGCATCATGATCAGGTCGCCGAACAGCTCCAGCGCTTCTGTTGCAATCGCAAAGTCCACCGTGCCGTCAGCAGCCATCTCGGCGATCTGCATCGGCGAACCCTGGTGCATGTGCAGGGACACTTCCGGATACTGCTTGATGAAGCCGCTGATCACCGGGGGCAAGGCGTAGCGCGCCTGGGTGTGGGTGGTGGCAATGGACAGCGTGCCCTTCTTCTCGTTGGAAAACTCCTGGGCAATTTGCTTGATGCTTTCGACCTTGCGCAGGATCTCCCCAGCGGTGTTGATGATGCGCTCGCCAGCTGGGGTTACACGTGTCAGGTGCTTGCCGCTGCGCGCGAAGACCTCAACCCCCAACTCGTCTTCGAGCAGGCGGATCTGCTTGCTGATCCCGGGCTGCGAGGTGTACAGGCTCTGTGCTGTCGCGGAGACGTTGAGGTCATGGTGCGCTACCTCCCAGATGTAGCGCAGTTGTTGAAGCTTCATAGGGTTCCCTCAGTTCAGCGTGGGTCAGCGGCAGCGGGCAGCGACGATATATAACTATATTAGTGGCTAACGTAATAAATCTAGAACTATTTTGTTACATAGGCTGGAATGTTCCTACGAAGATTTCACCCTTTCCTACGACCCAGATGCTGGGCCAACGGGACCATGTACACCGGTACCGGTGATAGCTGAAGCAGCCTCACCGCAGTTCTGCCCAAGGGCACATCCACACCGGCGCCAGCGCTATGACTGCCGAAGATGAGCAGGTCAACACTCAAGCGCTGCGCTTGATCCAGAATTACCTGTGCCGGGTCGCCTTGGCGCACGCGAACCGCCTTTAGCACGGCCAGATCGGCTTGCTCCCCCAGTTCATCGCGAAAATTTTCCAACACGCGCTGCTCGATGTTGGCCATTACCGTGCCAACTCCCTGGCTGTGCAATTGATCCAGGGTGTGTTCGTCCAGATAACTCTGCAGCAGTGATTCGGCAAACTGGCCCATCGGCTCCACGGCGTGAATGACATACAATTCGGCATCGAATGTGCGTGCCAGGGCCAACGCATGCTGCATGACGAATGGCGCGTAGACGCCGAGGTCTGTGGCGTACAGCAGAGAGCGGATCATTTCGACCTCCTCGACTGCCATGGCGGCAGGGCAAGCTTGAGCTTAGCAGCGCAGCGGCGCCTCGCTCGTCGAGTCATGCGCTGGCTGCCCTGAGGGCGCGGGGCTCTCAACGTTTCGACTCAGGTACGCCAGCGACTGGTGCAGCATGTCCATGCGCGGCAAATGGCAACCGGCAGCTCGGGCACGGGCCAGTGGTGCTGCATAGATGGCCTCGGTCTCGAGCGGCCGGTGATGGGTGAAGTCATGGTACATGCTGGGCCAGTAATCCGGCATGCGTTGCGTCAGGGCCAGCAATTGCTCGGCATAGCCCTGGGGCATGGCGTGGCCACAGGCGACAGCGCCCTGTATGACCTCTTCCATCAACGCATGCACCAGGGCGCGGGCATGGCTGTCGCTCAGCAGTTGGGCCGTGCTGGCGCCGAGCAACACTGAAAGGCCATTGAAGGGGACGTTCCACACCAGTTTCTGCCATCGGGCGCCGGCCAGGTCAGGCATGCCGACCGAAGCCACTCCCGCCGCCTGAAACAGCGCGACCCCTTGCTCCACCAGCGCACGCCCACCATCATCGCTCGGACCGCTGTGATACCCCACGTTGACGGTGCCCAGCGCCTGATGACGAATCACGCCAGGCGCCTGACGATCTACACAGACGAAGCACAAGCCGCCAAGCAAATGCATGTCATCACGTAGTGCCGGACGCAATTGCGCTTCGACATCCAGCCCATTCTGCAGCAGTACCACCTTGGCACCGGGTGCTGCTGCCTGCACGATCAAAGGCGCCAATTGAGGGTTGCTGGTAGCCTTGGTCCCGATCAGCAGCCAGTCACAAAGCGGCATCTGGGCTGCGCTGGCATAGCACTGCACCTGCGCGTGCAGTGGCCCGTGGACCATGCTCTGCACCGTCAGACCTTGATCGCGGACCGCTTGGTACTCGCTTCTGAGTAGAAAATGCACATCGAAACCGGCCTTGGCCAGCAACAGCCCATAAAAGCCGCCTATGGCGCCACTGCCGATGATGCCGATCCGGGGTTTGCTCTGATGCATGCCATCGTCCTTTTCATGTCTGCCTGCTTTTTACACCGGTTGAGCGGCTTCGTGCAGGTCGATGTTCGCCGCAGGCTCCGCTACCCGGAAAAACCCCGTCTGCGCAGGGCAATGCCCATTGTGGCGCAACCGCTAACGCGCTAAGGTTCGGCTCCCCGCTGCGATTATTCTTGCTGCTGGGCCGCACGGGGATAGCTGGCGGCCGGCACCCGTGACCTGACGAGTAACACGATGGCTGATTTACCGATCGATGACTTGAACGTTGCATCCAACGAGACGCTGATCACCCCCGACCAGCTCAAGAAGGAACTCCCCCTTAGCGCCCAGGCCCTGCAGACCGTGACTGCTGGCCGTGAAGTGGTGCGCAATATTCTCGATGGCAAGGATCACCGCCTGTTCGTCGTGGTCGGCCCCTGCTCCATTCACGACATCAAGGCCGCGCATGAATATGCCGAGCGCCTCAAGGCTCTGGCCGAGGAAGTGTCCGACACGCTGTACCTGGTCATGCGGGTGTACTTCGAAAAGCCGCGTACCACGGTCGGCTGGAAGGGCCTGATCAACGACCCGTATCTGGACGACTCGTTCAAAATCCAGGATGGCCTGCACATCGGCCGCAAGCTGCTGCTGGAACTTGCCGAGATGGGCCTGCCCACGGCTACCGAAGCACTTGATCCGATTTCCCCACAGTATCTGCAAGACCTGATCAGCTGGTCGGCCATCGGTGCGCGTACTACCGAGTCGCAGACCCACCGCGAAATGGCCTCGGGCCTGTCGTCGGCCGTTGGCTTCAAGAACGGTACCGACGGTGGCCTCACCGTCGCCATCAACGCGCTGCAGTCGGTATCGAAACCACACAGGTTCCTGGGGATCAACCAGGAAGGTGGTGTCTCCATCGTGACCACCAAAGGCAACCCGTATGGGCACGTGGTGCTTCGCGGCGGCAATGGCAAACCCAACTATGACTCGGTCAGTGTCGCTCTGTGCGAACAAGACCTGGCCAAGGCCAAGATCAAAGCCAACATCATGGTCGATTGCAGCCATGCCAATTCCAACAAGGACCCGGCACTGCAACCGCTGGTGATGGAAAACGTGGCCAACCAGATTCTGGAAGGCAACCAATCGATCATCGGGTTGATGGTGGAAAGCCATCTGAACTGGGGTTGCCAGTCCATTCCCAAAGACCTGGCCCAGTTGCAGTACGGCGTTTCCGTGACGGACGCCTGCATCGACTGGTCGGCTACGGAGAAAACGTTGCGTAGCATGCGCGCAAAGTTGAAGGATGTGCTGCCCCAGCGTAATCGCGGCTGAAACGACGCGGGGCCGTACAAGGCCCCGCGCTTGAAGCGGTGGTCACGCCTTGCTGGCGTGCCGCTGCTGGCGCTCCATGTAGCGCTCCACGTACGAGCACGACGGTATCACCGTGTAGCCCATCTGTTCGGCGTACTGCAGCGCACGCTCGGTAAGGGCGGCCGCAATCCCGCGCCCACGCAGGGCGTTGGGGACGAAGGTGCGGTAGATATCCAGTGTCTGCTTACCCAGGTCCATGTAGGTCAGGTAGGCACGATGACCGTCCACGCTGGTCTCGAACTGATGACCGGCCTGGTCATGGTGGATGGTCAGCGCTTCGCTCATCACTACTCCTCGCAGGTCTTTCTGGCAGACCTTTAGCCTAACCGATGGTGAATATCCGGCGCACTTGGGTGATGCGTCATCTCTTGCGCGTTCGACCGCTGGACGTTCGCGTTCGTTCGGATCTTCGATAGTTCCACATACTAGGCGCTTCCCAATGGAATGCTCAAGGGAGGCGCTCGAACGAAAGCAAGCTATCCACGGATAACGCTCATAAGTGTGCTGTGAGCATTGTCGCCGAATGATGTAGGAGTAAGACGCACAATGACACTGAAGGTCACTCTTAGTTCAACATTAAAGTTGCTCACTAGTGCAGTGCGTACCTGCACACCAGAGGCGACCGGCTCCGCTTCCACTTAACGGTCTGGGACCGCCCGCTGTTTTTTTTTACAGTTCTTGCGTTCAGTCAGTTTACTTACTACAAGTAATGGGTACTATGTACGCCGGCCAGTTTCTCTTTTCTGAGAGATGGCTCATTAATAGAAAGTCCTTGAAGGGGAACACGATGAACAACGTTCTGAAATTCTCTGCTCTGGCTCTGGCCGCAGTTCTGGCTACCGGTTGCAGCAGCGTCTCCAAAGAAACCGAAGCTCGCCTGACTGCAACCGAAGACGCAGCAGCCCGCGCACAAGCTCGTGCCGATGAAGCCTACCGCAAGGCTGACGACGCACTGGCAGCCGCTCAGAAAGCTCAGCAGACCGCTGACGAAGCCAATGAGCGCGCCCTGCGCATGCTGGACAAAGCCAGCCGCAAGTAATAGTCCTTCGGGGCCGTTACCAAGCCGACCCACCTGTGGGTCGGCTTTTTTTTTGCAATTTTCTGCAGGTCCGGGCACCGCGCCCGGTGTGACCCTGCGCCGCCAAGCAGGCGCGCGCAGCCGTGGTGGCGCTGACCGGGAGGGAGGGTTACTGCATGTCCTGTGGCAGGGTCGAAACCATGGGTGCAGTGCCCTGGTTGTCTACCGGCACGGCAATCTCGACTGGCATGCCATCTTCGGCAGCCACTACATCGCGCACCATGTCCCAGTTCATGCGCAGGTTATTGGCCAGGTCCTCGCGCTTGAGCAACGCGTTGATGACCGCCGTGTGCTTGTCCACCACCGACGGATTGCCCTGGTCGTCCAGCGGCGTGTGGGCTTCGAGGTACACCTTGCCCCCACTCAACCCGAACTTGTAGGGTTCGTTGATGATGCGAACCGGGGTGCCCACCGGGACCATGCCCGACAGTTCCAGCACATTATTGTTGAGCATGCGGAAGCAGCCGTGGCTGGTGCGCATGCCGATCCCGAATTTCTTGTTCGAGCCGTGGATCAAGTACCCCGGGACGCCGAGGGTGAATTTGAAGGGACCGAGCGGGTTGTCCGGGCCCGCGGGAACCACGGCAGGCAGGATGTCGCCATCGGCGGCATGCTCGGCACGGATTGAGGCCGGAGGCGTCCAGGTTGGGTTGGGCGTCTTGGCGATGATCTTGGTGTTGGCAATGGGCGAACCCCACCCTTCACGGCCAATCCCCAACGGGAAGGTGTGCACGACATTCTCCCCTTTCGGGTAGTAGTACAACCGATACTCGGCCAGGTTGATGACGATACCTTCACGCGGACCAGGTGGCAGGATGTAGCGCGTGGGCAAGATGATTTCAGTGCCTGCGCCCGGCAGCCAAGGGTCGACGCCCGGGTTGGCCGCGATCATTTCCAGGTAGCCGAGATCATTGGCCGACCCGATGTCGGCGAAGGTGTCTTCGTACTTGGCCTTGATCACCTGTACCTGGCCGATGATGTCGTCACCAGGCGGTGGCAATGGCAGCTCCAGTGCGACAGCGGGACCCGCTACCAGCAAGGCGGCCAGGGACAGGCTACGAGTGACGGCAGGAAAGCGCGGCAACATCCGGTAAATCCTTTGAAAGGTGGGGACAGAAAAAATGATTGTACACCCCCGTCCCTGGCAGCGGGAGGCGTCCTCATCCCGACACCGTTACAGATGATGAAAGGTGGGTCCTGCTCAGACCGCCTGCAATTGCGGCCACACAGGTCGCATGCCGCGCCGTTGGGCATCGAGGATGGCGCGGCACAGCTCGCACAGACGGCCGTCTCGGTAAATGGTGCGCGGCACCCCGGACCAGCGCGGGTGCGCGGGCAAGAGCCCGCCACACAGTGTTCTGTCCACCGGCACGCCCAGTTCGAGCTGCCGCGCCACCAGATGAACGCGACTTTCCTGACAGGCGAACAGATCAAGCTGCTCGTCAGGCTCGATCAGTTGGTAGGCGAAAAGGGACCAGGCAGGGCGCGGCATCGGGGGTACTCGAAACGGGGGGCGCAACATTAGCCGAAACACGCCCTCGTTTAAAGCGTCAGAGCAACGGCTTGAGCTGCGGCCAGGCATTTTCCAGCAGCCGCTGCTGGGCGCCTTGGGCAGGATGGATGCCGTCAGCTTGCATCAAGTCAGGCACGCCCCCTACCCCTTCCAGGAAAAACGGCACCAACGCCACCTGTTTGTCGATGGCCAGCTGTTCGTACACCTTGGAGAAGGCTGTGGTATAGCGCACGCCGTAGTTGGGCGGCAAACGCATCCCCAGCAACAGGACCTTGGCACCCGCCTGGCGCGACCGATCGATCATTGCGGCAAGGTTCTGTTGCAATTGCGCAGGCGGCTGGCCGCGCAGCCCATCGTTACCCCCCAGTTCCAACACCACCACGTCGGGCTTGTGCGCCGCCAACAGCGCTGGCAGCCGCGCCTGCCCGCCGGCGCTGGTGTCGCCGCTGATCGAGGCATTCACCACCTTGTCGTCGAAACCTTCCTGACGCAGACGGGTCTGCAACAAAGATGCCCAACCGTAGCGGGTATCCAGGCCAAAACCTGCGCTGATACTATCGCCGACAATCAACACCGTTCCCGCCGTCGCGCTCTGGGCCAGGCAATACAGGGCCAGACCGGCACTCATCAACCACATTCGCATCGGATTCTCCATGGGCCCCAGCATGCTCGTTGCGCAGCACCTTAGCAAAGTGGTCGTCAGCGCGGAAGGTGAACTCACCATCCTGCAACCGCTGTCACTGGAACTGGCAAAGGGGGACAGCCTGGCCATCGTCGGCGCCTCGGGTTCGGGCAAGTCGACCCTGCTTGGGCTATTGGCCGGGCTCGATCAGCCCAGCCAGGGTTCGGTGACGCTTGCCGGGCACAACCTGGGCGCGTTGGATGAAGATCAGCGCGCGCGGATCCGAGCCGAGCACGTGGGGTTCGTGTTCCAATCGTTTCAGTTGCTCGACAGCCTCAACGCGCTGGAGAACGTCATGTTGCCGCTGGAGCTGCATGGCCGTAAGGATGCGCGTGATCACGCGCGCGCCCTGCTCGAACGCGTAGGGCTGGGGCAACGCCTGAGCCACACGCCGCGGCAACTGTCGGGTGGCGAACAGCAGCGGGTGGCCATCGCCCGCGCGTTTGCTGCACAGCCCGCGGTCTTGTTCGCCGATGAGCCGACGGGCAACCTCGACAGCCATACGGGCGAGCGCATCAGTGACCTGTTGTTTCAGCTCAATCAAGAACGCGGCACTACCCTGGTGCTGGTGACCCATGACGAGCGACTGGCTCGCCGTTGCCGCCGTCATATCCGCCTCGATGCGGGCCAGCTGGTCGCACCACTGGAGGCCGGATGAAGGGCATGCCGGTCTCTCGCCTGCTAGGGCTGGCCTGGCGGCAACTGTTGCGCGATCTGCGCGCCAGCGAAGTGCGGGTGCTGTTCTTCTCGCTTTTGGTTGCCGTGGCTGCCAGTACGGCCATCGGCTACTTCGGTGCACGGCTTAACGCCGCCATGCAACTGCGCGCCAGTGAGTTTCTGGGCGCGGACCTGGTGTTGCAAGGCAGTGCACCTGCCACAGCGCCGCAGCTCGCTGCCGGCCAAGCACTGGGCTTGCGCCATGCGCAAGTGGTTGAGTTCACCAGTGTGGTAGGTGCCGATAACGGTATTCAGCTCGCTGGGGTCAAGGCCGCTGATAGCGCCTACCCATTGCGCGGTCAGGTACGCAGCGCAGCCGAGCCCTATGCCGATGAACAACCAGGAGGCGGTCCGCCAGCTGGTGAGGTGTGGGTGGAGCCGCGACTGCTGGCGGCCCTGGGCATGAAGGTTGGCGACAGTATCGATGTGGGCATGAAGACCCTGCGCATGAGCCGCGTGCTGACCTATGAGCCAGACCGAGCGAACAATTTCTACAGCCTCACGCCGCGGGTAATGATGAACCTGGCAGACCTGCCTGCGACTGGCGTCATTCAACCTGGCAGCCGCGTAACTTATCGCGACCTGTGGGCGGGCACCGGCGAGGCGTTGGCGCAGTACCGCGCGCGTGTTGAAAAAACCCTGTCGGCCAGCCAGCGGTTACGCGATACCCGCGATGGCAACCAGCAGATCGGGGGCGCATTGGGCAAAGCCGAGCGCTATCTGAACCTGGCCAGTCTGGTTGCGGTGCTGCTGGCCGGTGTTGCCGTGGCGCTATCCGCCAGCCGCTATGCAGCAAGGCGCCTTGACGCCAGCGCCCTGCTACGTTGCCTGGGCCTGTCACGCAGGCAAGCGCTGCTGCTCTACAGCATTCAACTGGCGCTGCTCGGCCTTGTAGCTGCGATAGCCGGCGCCGCCGTTGGCTGGCTTGCCCAACTGGGCCTGTTCAAGCTGTTGCACGGCTTGCTGCCCAGCACCGTCCCGCCAGGGAACATGCTGGTGGCCTTGGCCGGAATGGCGACAGGGCTGGTCGCGCTGGCAGGCTTCGCCTTGCCGCCAATAGCCGCGCTGGGCAACGTGCCCCCGTTGCGGGTACTGCGCCGCGATCTGCTGCCTGTCCCACCCAGCACTTGGCTGGTCTATGGTGCAGCCTTGTTGGCCTTGGGCCTGATCATGTGGCGTCTGAGCCTTGATCTGCTGCTGACCTTCGCACTGCTGGCGGGAGGCCTGGTGGCTGCCGTGCTGCTGGGCGGGTTGTTGTGGTTGGGCCTGCGCAGCTTGCGCAGGCTGCTGTCAGGCGCGCCCCTGGCCTGGCGCCTGGGGCTGGGTCAGCTGCTGCGCCACCCCACGGCGGCGGCTGGACAAGCCCTGGCTTTCGGGCTGATTCTCATGGCCATGGGCCTGGTCGCACTGCTGCGCGCAGAACTGCTCGACACCTGGCAGGCACAACTGCCTGCGGATGCTCCCAATCATTTTGCGCTCAACATTTTACCTGACGATCAAGATCGCTTTGCCAAGCACCTCAGGCAGATCAACGCCGCCGCCGCCCCGCTGTACCCCGTCACCCCCGGACGCCTGGTGGAGATCAACCACAAGCCCGTTCAGCAGATCGTAACGAAGGACTCGCCAGGCGAACGCGCCGTGCAACGTGACTTGAGCCTGACCTGGGCAGCGCGATTGCCTGACGGCAATCAATTGACCAGCGGGCACTGGTGGCAGGGCTCACCGAGCGGTGACGCCCTACCAGGGGTATCGGTGGAGGCACAGCTTGCCGACAGCCTTCAGCTACGGTTGGGCGACACGCTCACATTCGACATCGGTGGCCAGCGACACCAGGCCAAGGTGAGCAACCTGCGCAGCGTGCATTGGGACAGCTTTCAGCCAAATTTCTACATGATTTTCCAGCCCGGTACGCTGCAGGGGCTGCCTATCACGTACCTGACGAGCTTCTACCTGGCGCCAGGGCACGACCAGGACATCGTCGCCCTGTCGCGCGCGTTTCCTGCGGTGACCCTACTTCAAGTCGACGCCTTGCTCGCGCAGTTGCGCAGCATCCTCGCCCAAGTCACGCTGGCCGTGGAGTACGTGCTGCTGTTCGTATTGGCGGCGGGAATGGCAGTCTTGTTCGCTGGCTTGCAAGCCACCCTGGACGAGCGCATTCGCCAGGGCGCACTGCTACGCGCGCTGGGCGCCCAGCGCCAGTTGCTGATCAGGACGCGAAGGATCGAATTCGGCTTGCTCGGGGCAATGAGTGGGTTGCTGGCCGCCATGGGGTGTGAACTGATCACCTTTGTCTTGTATCACTACGCGTTTGCCCTGGCATGGAGCCCGCATCCATGGCTGCTGCTCATGCCAGTAGCAGGTGCGCTGCTGGTAGGTGGCGCGGGCGTGTTCGGTACCCGCCGGGCGCTCAATGCCTCACCGTTGGTGGTGCTGCGCGACGGGTGATGCCGACGGCCCTGGTGCAAATCCGCGCTGTCGCGTCATTTTACGCGCTTGCTGCGCTTCGTCATGTCCACACGCCAGCGGCGCTTGAACCCAGTGCCGCTGCACGGTTAACGTCTGCAGCATCTCGGCTACCCTGCGCCACCAGTCGGTATGCGCAGCGATGTATCAGCAAGGCTCGGAAATGGAAACAGGCAAACATGGCGACTGACCTGATCACTGAAGCGGGCTATCAGGCCTTGAAAGATGAACTGGATTGGCTATGGCGCGACGAACGACCGGAAATCACTCGGAAGGTGACATGGGCGGCATCACTGGGCGACCGCAGCGAAAACGCGGATTACCAATACAACAAGAAAAGGTTGAGGGAAATCGACCGGCGCGTCCGGTACCTTCGCAAGCGCATCGAAAACCTGCGGGTGGTGCCCTATTCACCTGCACAGGAAGGCAAGGTGTTCTTCGGGGCGTGGGTGACCATTGCCAACGAGGATGACGAGAGCAAACGATTTCGAATCGTGGGGGCGGATGAAATCTATGACCGCAAGGACTTCATTTCCATCGACTCACCCATGGCGCGAGCTTGCATAGGCAAATGTGTCGGTGACGAAATCACGGTCCGTACGCCCACGGGGGAAGCCTACTGGGACGTCACCGACATCGATTACAGCGAAAGCGAAACCGCGCCACGCTTCGTCAAGCCCTGACTGCGCGTAACTCGCCGCGCTCAATGGCGCGCCGCTCAGCGCGCCGTGATCAAGCCCTGGCGCGCAATACGTACCAGGTGGCCGATCACCTCAGTGGACGCCTCGGAGCTGGGTGCCTGAATCACGGCGAGGTCGAACCGGTCGTTAGCGTACTGGGCGAAATGATCGCCGGTCTCGGCGAACTGGATCAGAAATGCGCGGGCCTGGCCTCGTCGACGGGACAAGCCTTCGAGATGACGCAGGAGCGTGGGCTGGTGCGGGCCACCGAGCAGAATGCGCGGTGTGCGCGATGCCTGGCTGACAGACAGTGGGCTTAGACAGACGCTGGTACGTGGGCAACTCATGGGTGGACTCTCCGCCTCGCGAACTCCGCTGGGCAGCGGTGTGAGGCGTCACCGAACCAGCGCTTTAGCGGTATTTCGGGACACCCCTTGGGCGTCTCTGCGCCCCGCAAGTAGCTGTTTAAATCGGCGCAGGGGTCATGCTAGAGCGATTGCACCGAACTTGCAAGCGCACGCCTGCGACTTCCAGGCGCGTGCCATCGGCACGCGTTCACTGCTTGCCCTTGGGCTCGAGCACCCGGCGCTCCCGGTTGAACGCCAAGTAATACTTGTTGACGCTGTTGACGAAGTTGACCGGCCCCATGCCCACCTGCTCCATGGCGATGCGCTCGGTCTGGAAGAACCACTGGTCACTGTTGAGCCCACGCTTGCGCGCTTCGGCGCGCATGGCCTGGACGCGCTCGGGGCCCAGATTGTAGGCCGCCAGCACGAACGCCATGCGCTCACGCTCATTGATGCGGGGGCTGGAGAAGAACTTGCGCCGGATCAGGGCCAGATACCGAGCGCTGGCCTGGACATTGCCGTCCACCGTCTTGATGTTGCTGACGCCGACCCGCTGGGCAGCGCTGGGCGTGATCTGCATCAGCCCATGGGCGCCCCCTGCCCCGCGTGCGGCCGGATTGAGCGTCGACTCCTTGAAGGCCAGGGCGGCAAGATTGAGCCAATCGATTTGCTGCGCCTGGCCATGCTTGCGCAACACGGCGCTTACCGAGGCCAGCCGCTGGCGGTCCTTGCGAGCGAGCGGGTTGTGCACCCGATACTGACGCCGGTAGATGCGCTCGAATGCTGCATCCTCGTTATCTGGGGCACGATAGCCCTGCAGAAAGCGGTCGACTGCGCCCTGCAACTGCGGCGAACCACGCCCAACGTACCAACGCATGGCTTGGGCCGGGCCCCAGTGCACGCGAGAGTTGACTCGCAGACGAGGCATTACCTTGGACCAGCGACGGGCGATCGGCTGCTCGACCACGGTCAGGTGATAGATGCCGGCCTGGACCATCTCCAGTACATCCTCGACCGCAAGGGTCGAATCAACCCACTCCACCTTGACCGGGGCGCGCTTGCGCAGGGCAAGGCGCTGGTTCAGCGCCTGAATCAACGGGCCCGCGGCGCTGGCGCTGGTCAGCGCAATGGTCCGTCCCGACAGCTGCTCCGCCTGGCTGAAGGTCCGCTCACCCTTGCGCCCAACCAACACCAGCGCCACATGATCACGCACCGGCGCGGTACCGACTACATTGCGTACCGTTGCCGGATCGAGCAGTTCACCGGGCGCGGCCAGGTCACCCTCGCCGCGCCCAAGTGCGCCGAGTAGTTGCTCCTTGGCGCGCGGGATCAGCTTGAGGTGAATACGCTGACTGTCCTCGACACGGACGTTGAGAAAATGCTCGAGCGCGCGCAGGCGATAATATTCAACGCCCACAGGCTCGCCTTTCACTTCGCCGGAACTGTTGCGGCTTTGATTGACCAGCACGCGCAAGACCTTGCTGTGACGTATTTGCTGAAGATCGCGGACTTTGAGCGGTGCAATGTGATGCTGCGGACCGGCAGGTCGTGGCTGGGTCTGTGCCTGACTGGCCAGAGGCAGCCCTAACAGCAGCATGAACAAGAGCCAGTAGCGTGGCATTGGCAAGATATCCGTCGTGTGTGGGTAGCCAGGATGACCTCGCCACGTAAGCGCCTGAGGTCAAAAAGACCACGCTCGCTATCCGAAGTTCTTGGCCGGCCAGTGGGGCACGGGCTTTTGCTATGCTGGCGACCCCGCGGCACGAGGTAGCACCATGCAATTGATCGATATCGGCGTCAACCTGACCAACAGCAGTTTCCATGACCGGCAGGCGGAAGTGGTCGACCGCGCCTTGGAGGCAGGTGTCGGGCAAATGGTCATCACAGGCACCAGCCTGGCTGTCAGTGAACAGGCCATTGCGCTATGCCAGCAACTGGACAGCGCGCAAACGCACCTGTTCACGACGGCGGGCGTTCATCCACACGAGGCGGCCAGTTGGAACAGCCAGAGTGAGCAGCAATTGCGCGAGTTGCTCGC
Organism: uncultured Pseudomonas sp.; assembly: GCA_963529135.1. Lineage (GTDB taxonomy): Bacteria > Pseudomonadota > Gammaproteobacteria > Pseudomonadales > Pseudomonadaceae > Aquipseudomonas. The sequence continues at coordinate 26,241 of CAURYQ010000050.1, forward strand.
CGAGCCTCGCGTGCGCGCAGTAGGCGAATGCGGCCTGGACTTCAACCGCGACTTCTCTCCACGCCCAGCCCAGGAAAAGGCCTTGCATGCCCAGCTGGCATTGGCCGTGGAGTGCCAGCTCCCGGTGTTTCTGCATGAGCGCGATGCCAGTGAGCGCCTGCTGGCGATCCTCAAGGAATACCGCGACCAGTTGAGTGCTGCCGTCGTCCACTGCTTCACCGGCGAACGCTCGGCCTTGTTCAGCTACCTGGACCTGGACCTGCACATCGGCATCACCGGCTGGATCTGTGATGAGCGACGCGGTACGCACTTGCATGCACTGGTTGGTAGCATTCCCCGTGGACGCTTGATGCTGGAAAGCGATGCGCCCTACCTGCTCCCGCGCAGCTTGCGTCCCAAGCCCAAGAACGGGCGCAACGAGCCGGCGTACCTGCCAGAAGTGCTACGCGAGGTGGCGCTGCACCGCGGGGAGGCGGTGCAGGACACTGCAGCGCACACGACGGCTACGGCTACGGCATTCTTCAAGTTGCCGTCGTTATCCTGATATCTCTTGATACATATCAACACCCATGAGCTGGTTCTGGGCACAATGATGGCACCTTGCCAATATTGTTTCCGCTCAACTCAGAGAAGACCTGCCCATGGGTGCCTGGCTTAGCAATGTTTCACTGAAATACAAGTTCTGGGCGGTCAACGCCGTGGCGTTCGTAACCACCCTGTTGCTGGTGCTTTATGCAGTCCACTTGGAGCAACGGGCGCGTGCGCAAGACGCTCAGCAGCAAGCCAGCGTACAGGCGAACCTGCTGGCGGCATGGCCTGAAGGCCGGCCATTGCCTTTGTCGGCAAGCATCATCAATTGGCAGGCAGGCCAGGCACCCTCCTTTGCCGGCGAACCCTTGGAAGCGCTGCGCAACGCTCAAGGCTGGGTAGCGCTGCCCTCCAGCCAGCTACTGGGGCAAGACCCCATTCAGGGCGCACATGTGCTGAGCCGAGGTGACCAACGCATCGCAGTGATTGCCCAGTCACCCAGTCTGCGCCAGGTTTTCATCGACCGTTTCAGCCATTACGCAGTGTGCGTGCTGATCCTGATGCTGGCCATGCTCGCGGCTTCACAGCTGTTGATCCGCTTTCTGCTCAGCCACCTCAATACGCTCAAGGATGTGATGCTGCATGTGGAGAAGACTGGCGATCTGGCAGCGCGCGTACCGATCGCCGGCGGTGACGAAGTCGGCCAGATGGCAGGCGCCTTCAATGCCATGCAGGGCACCTACCACCGCATCGTCAGCACCGTGGCCACCACCGCCGCCCAACTCGACTCAGGCGCCGTGCGCCTGGCAGCCAGCATGGACGATGTGCGTCATGGCATGCTCGGCCAGCAAAGTGAAACCGACCAGGCGGCCACAGCCATCAACGAGATGACCGCCACCGTTTACCACATCGCCCAACATGCAGGGGCGACCCGTGACCTATCCCAGGCCGCCGACACGCTCGCCGGCAGCGGGAAAGAGGTAGTCAGCCGCGTGCAGACCTCCATTGCCGGGCTCTCCAGTGGCGTGCAGCAGACTGCCGAAATGATTCGTCAACTCGCCGACGACAGCCAGAAGATCAATGGTGTGGTGAGTGTCATTCATAGCATTGCCGAGCAGACCAACCTTTTGGCCCTGAACGCGGCGATCGAAGCGGCCCGTGCGGGTGACTTGGGCCGTGGTTTCGCCGTGGTGGCCGATGAAGTCCGTAATCTGGCCAAGCGCGTACAGTCGTCCACCGATGAAATTACCACCATGGTGACGGCCCTGCAGTCAGGCACCCGCGATGCGGTCGAGTTCATGCAGGAAAGCTCCTACAAAGCGGACGACTGCGTGAAACAGGCTCGGGAAGCAGGCGCGGCGTTGGCCGAGATCACAGGTGCAGTGGCGCAAATGCGTGAGAGCAACACCCAGATTGCCGTCGCCGCCGAACAACAGAGCCAAGTGGCAGAGGAAATGAACCGCGCCGTGGTCAGCATCCGTGACGTTACCGAGCAAACCGTGCAACAGACCGTAGGCTCGGCGACTACCAGTTCAGAACTGGCAACCTTGGCCAGCGCGCTGAACAAGGCCATCGGCCAGCTGAAGTTGTAGCTATGGTGGCCATAGGCAGCACCGATTGGCCGCAGCTGCCCCGGCGCACTAAGCTTTGGGCATGACCGAGAGGAGTTGCCCATGACTAAACGCCTACCCAATCTACCCGCCTGGCAATGGCGTGGCTACCGGCACAACCACCGTCATCCTGCCAATTTGGTGTTGCACCTCATTGCGGTGCCGATGTTCATCCTCGGCGCGCTGCTGGTGCTGGGCGGTGTATTCGGGCTGGATATCGTGCAATTGGCGGTCGGCATACTGGCACTGGCGGCGGCCCTGGGACTTCAGCGTCACGGCCACCGTCTGGAAGCCGATGCTCCCGAGCCCTTCATCAATCGTACCGACAGTGTCCAACGGCTGCTCACCGAGCAGTTCATCACGTTTCCGCGCTTTGTCCTGAGTGGGGCGTGGTGGCAAGCCTGGCGGGACCGTCATAAACCCCGGCGTTGACAGGATCAGGCAAAGACAGTGACTGTCTGTCTGCTCAAGGCCAGCAACGTGCCTTCGGCGCTGCGCAACGTGGCTGCGGCATGCCCGTACCCGTCGCGGGCGTATTCGGTTTCCACACAATAGCGACACCACTGGTGAGTGGTCAGTGCCGGTACAGGCTGTACGAACTCGATGGTCCAGGTGAGCGTGCTGCCAGCCGCTGGCTGCTTGAGCATGGGCAGTACGCTAGGTGGCCAAGCATCTACCAGCGCCAGCAGGTGCGCTTCGGTCAGCGGTCCGTCGGCCAGGTCGCGCAACCGTACCCAGCCGCCCATTTGACGCGAATCGTTGTCACTGAACGGCAGCCCACCCACCGCCCACCGCAACTCCAGATTCTTCATGAACTGCGGCGTCACGCCAGGAATGTGGGGCAGCGCAGCGGCACTGTCCTCCAGGGCCGGCAGAGTGGGTGCAGGTAGCGCAGGCACATCCACGACAGAGCTTCGGGCGGCGCCAAAACTGCCTTGCACCAGTGTCACCACCTGGTCTTGCTGAACAGCCCGTCCCAGCAACGTGCTGACGCCTGTACCGTGGCGCAACACGTCGACCTCCAGTCGAATCGGCATGTCCGTCGAGGCAGGCGCCACGAAGGTGATGGCCAGCGAGCGCACCGGCCTATCATGGCCCAGCCGGGCACGCATCGCCTCGAACACTAGTGCAGCCATCAGGCCGCCAAAAATGGCCCGTCCCTGACCCCAGCCAGCCGGTATTTGCACGCTGTCGGGATAAGCTCTGGCGGCTTCGATAATTTGATCGAACGTCATTGGTCAGCTCCTGGAACGGGTAACGAGTGCGCCCATCCTAACCAGCTGACGATGACGCAGCAGCCTTCATATCGGTCATTGTCCGGGCTTGCGATGTGCCAAGGCGCGGCCCAGCGCATCCAGCGTCTCATCAGATCGACGCTCGGCCGCCTTCAGCTCGCGCTCCCATCCGGCCACACAGCTGGACAGATCGGTATGCTGTTGCGCTTGCAGCAACCATTGCAGACGGTCATGCCAATCGCCCAGGTCACCCTGCGCCCGCTTCAACGTGCGCCGGAGCTTCTTTCCAGTATGACCGTACTGAGGGTAGGCTTCGTCTCCATAGCGTGCCCGTTTGATCAGCAGCCGTAGTCGGTGGCGATCGTGATCAGGGTCTTGCAACGCTTCATCGAGTTTGCCCCACTGTTTGTTCAACCGCTTGCCGATACGTTTGTCCAATGACCGGACAAGGCCATCGCGGTCTGCGGCACGTAGAAACACGGGAAACGCGTCGACCATTGCCAGCACCCGGGTCAGTTGCGGGCTACGGGCAACGCTGGCGTACGAGGGTCCTCGCCTTTCGAGCCGCTTGCGGCCGGCTTGCTCGGCCCCTTGAGCAACCAGGGCGGCGCCCAGTACTTCGGCATCGCGCAGCGGGGTTGTCAGCGTACCCAGGGCCTTGGCGGCACTTTCGAGTTGTTCCACGCCAGGTAGCCCGCGCAGCGGTCGCAGCAGGCTGCGCAAGCGCCGCACGGTCGTGCGCAGATCGTGCAGGGCCTCGCTGTCGGTGTCGGCCGCAAGACGCTCCCGACACGCCAGAAGCCTGACCTGCAATGTGATGATCTGGGCGACGAGATGATCAAGCATGTCTGACATGAGGCATTCCTCGATCAACGGCCGGCACGGGACTCACGGATGTAGAACCGCGCTTTTTCAGCTTTGCGCGTGCAGCTTTCGTAACCTTCGAACTGCTGTTGCGTCTTGGCGCCTGTGAGCAGCGACAGCGCTTTGGAATAGCTTACCGCCCCGGCAAAACCCTCAGCCTTGGCCAAGTCCAACTCCTTCCACGCAGCGTCCAGTTGCGTCGCACAACTGTCACGGTAAGCCGTCTTGCCCGCGCAACCGGCAAGGGTCAGGGCAATCAGCGGCAGGCAGATCCAGGCTTTCATCGATTAAACCTCTAAGGGAGAGAAACACTGCATGTTCGACGCTAACCCCTTGCAAAAGTGCCCACCTGCCACGGGCGGGGCCGCTGCTTCATTAGTTGCGCATTGATGCCAAGGGTACGATGCGTGCATTGTAGAGCTTGGCTAGCGAAGCGGGGGACAGTTGATGAACAAACGCGTGGCATTGGTGCTGGGTTCTGGTGGGGCCAGGGGATATGCGCACATCGGCGTGATCGAGGAAATCGAGCGCCGCGGGTATGAAATTGCCTGCATCGCAGGGTGCTCAATGGGTGCGGTCGTCGGCGGCATCTATGCCGCTGGCAAGCTCGAAGCGTACAAGCGCTGGATCGAAAGCCTGGACTATCTCGATGTGCTGCGCTTGGTCGATGTCAGCTTCAGCCTAGGGGCCATCCGTGGCGACAAGGTGTTCGGCCAGATTCGCAAGATCGTGGGCGACATCGACATCGAACAATTGCGCATCCCCTACACCGCCGTGGCGACTGACTTGACCAACCAGCAGGAGATCTGGTTCCAGGAGGGTTGCCTGCATCAGGCCATGCGCGCCTCGGCTGCCATACCCAGCCTCTTCACACCTGTTGTCCAGGGCAATCGCATGCTGGTCGATGGCGGCATTCTCAACCCCCTGCCGATCGTGCCTGTGGTATCGAGCCATTGCGACTTGATCATAGCCGTCAACCTCAATGCCACCAACCAGAAGCACTATCAATTGCCGGTCATAGAACGCCCTGCTGCATTCAAGATGAGGTTCGATGCACTGCTGAGCTCGCTGGGCTCGCACCTGCCGTTTCGCCGTAGACCGGCGGAAGAACTGGTCCGTATCGAGAAGGGCATTACCCGCGACGGCCTGTCTCCCGTCAATCCCTGGCTGGCCGAAGCTGCCGACCCGCAAGCACAGCAGCCTACGGCTGCCCCGCAAAGCGAAGGGGCACCAAAGTCTGCCACCGGTTCGTTCATCATCGACAACGTAGGCCCGGCTTCACTGCTGGACTTGATCAACCAGAGCTTCGAAGTCATGCAGACCTCACTGGCCCAGTACAAGATCGCAGGCTATCCGCCTGACGTACTGATCAACGTGCCCAAGCGCGTGTGCCGCTTCTTCGAGTTCTACAAGGCGCCGGAACTGATCGCCTTGGGGCGCGAGATCGCACGCGACACCCTGGACAACCATGAGGGTGTCAAACGCTAGCGTTCGTCACATGCAAGTGTCTGGCAAAAAAAACAGGCCGCTTCGAGCGGCCTGTTCAGTACTTCCGCACAGCGTCAGTAACGCGTGATGTCCGCGTTGGCCTCCAGTTGCTTGCGATAGGCCGCGAAGTCTTGCTGGCCCGCACGAGACGCCAGGTAGCGGCGAATCTGCTGCTTCTCTTCATCGGTGGCCGCAGCGCCGTCGTTCACGCCCTTGAGTTGCAGCACCACCAGGCTACCGTCACGCAGCACGACACTGCCATAGACGGGTTTGCCCTTGGCTTGCGGCTTGTCGAGGCGGAACAGCGCCTGCAGCTCGATTGGGTCGATGCCGTCCTGACCGCGCGAGACCGCTTCATACGACTTCCAGCCTTGGCCTTCCTGGACGCTGCCAGGGGCGATGGAGCCATCACGAAGACCGGCGATCAGCTTGTCCGCCTTGGCCTTGAGGGCAGCGGTGGCTTTCTCCTTGGCCAGGTGCTCGCGAATGTTCTTGGCGACCGTTTCGAGTGGCAACTGAGCAGGCTTGCGATGCTCTTTGACGCGCAGCACGACGGTGGTCTCAGGATCAAGCTCGATGGCAGTGCTGTTGGCGCCCTCCTCCAACACTTCTTCGGAGAACGCAGCCTGCACAATCGAGCGATTGGCCGTGATGCCGTCGCCGCCCTCACGGCCGAACGGCGCGGAGGTCTGGACTTTGAGGTTCAGGTCCTGGGCCGGCTGTGCCAGATCGGAGGCCTCGTAGGCGGCGTCCTGCAACTGCTTGCTGGCGTCCACATAAGCCTGCTCGACCAGCGGCGTCTTGAGGTCGCGGGTTAGCTTGTCCTTGAGGCTGGCAAAGCTCGGCACCTCCGGTGCCTCAACCCCTAGCAGCTTGATGATGTGGTAGCCGTATTCGGTACGAATCGGTGCCGAGACCTGCCCATCGTGCAACTGGTACAGCGCCTGTTCGAACGCAGGGTCATAGACCCCTGGGCCGGCGAAGCCAAGGTCACCGCCATTGCTGGCCGAGCCTGGGTCCTGGGAAAATTCCTTTGCCAATGCGGCAAAATCTTCACCCTTGGCCAGACGTTGTTCGATCTCCTCAGCCCGCGCCTTGGCCTGGGCATCAGTGGTCTTGGCATTGACCTCGATGAGGATATGCGCCGCCCGCCGCTGCTCGGCGAGGTTGGCGATTTCCTTCTCGTACTGAGCCTTGAGCGCTTCGTCCGTTACCTTGGCCTGATCGAAGAACGACGATTTCTTGAGCTCTACATAATCGATCACGACCTGATCGGGTGACATGAACTCTTTGGCATGAGCGTCGTAGTGCTGCTTGACTTCGTCATCACTGACCTTGATCGAGGCCGGGTCGGCCTTGAAGGTCAAGGAAGCAAAATCACGGGTCTGTTTTTCCAGACGTGCGAACGCTTCGACTTGCTGGTCGG
>CAURYQ010000051.1:0-33106 GCA_963529135.1 uncultured Pseudomonas sp.
TGGGCCAGGCCCTGGAAGCGCGCCTGAACATCCTCGGCCAGATGAACCAGATCATTGCCCAGTCGCGCACCGAGCTGTCGGCCAACGCGCCGACCATGATCGCCATGAAGATCGACTCGGACAAGATCCGTGACGTGATCGGCAAAGGCGGTGCCACCATTCGCGCCATCTGCGAAGAGACCAAGGCCTCGATCGATATCGAAGACGACGGCTCGATCAAGATCTTCGGCGAAACCAAGGAAGCGGCAGATGCTGCCAAGCAGCGCATCCTGGGCATCACCGCCGAGGCGGAGATTGGCAAGATCTACGTGGGCAAGGTCGAGCGCATCGTCGACTTCGGCGCGTTCGTCAACATCCTGCCGGGCAAGGATGGCTTGGTGCACATCTCCATGCTGAGCGATGCTCGCGTAGAGAAAGTCACCGACATCCTCAAGGAAGGCCAGGAAGTTGAAGTACTGGTACTGGACGTGGATAACCGCGGCCGTATCAAGCTGTCCATCAAGGACGTAGCGGCTGCCAAGGCTTCTGGCGTCTAATAGCCATAGCGCTTGATAAGGGGCTCCTTCGGGAGCCTCTTTTTATTGCGCGTGAGAAAATCAAGCTGAGGAAATGCAGGTGCAGGGAAGGAACTTTTAACGGACTTGCATCTTGCATGCAGGATTATCGTGCAGATTGCAGAATGCACGACCTAGCAGGTGAGCTCTGAGTCGCAAGTTATTGATTTTTAAGGAATAAATAAAAATTTGAAAGCTGGCACAGCCCATGCAACTACCTGTTTACCTGCCGCCAGACACATGGCGCAGACCTTTCGAAATAACAGGAGTGACTCACATGAAGAAGTTCGCCATTGCTGCCGCTACTGCTACCGCTCTGACCCTGACCATGGCTAACGGCGCTTTCGCTGCCCAAGCCACTCAGGCTCCGGTAATGCTGGCTGCCAACACCATGGATAACGCTAAGCAAGAAGGTTCTGACACCTGGATCACCACCAAGGTGAAAGCCGACCTGATGACTGAAAAAGGCGTTCCAGGCAGCGACATCGAAGTAGAAACCAGCCACGGCGTCGTGTCCCTGTCTTCCAAAGTAGCTGTTACCGAAGCCCAGAAAAAAATGGCTATCGATATCACCAAGAAAATCAAAGGCGTCAAAAGCGTAATGGCTGACGGCCTGAAAGCCGAATAAGGATTGTCCTGTCGGCCAAATGGATTTGGCCAGCTACAACAAAAGCCCTGGCCTGTGCCGGGGCTTTTTCTTAGGTGGTTTCAATGAGCTTGTAGGGTTGGCCTTGAGCCCTGCTGGATCGTTGACATTTAGGTGCGTTGGCGGCATGACGTAGGCATGGTTCATGCGCTGGCAGGGATAGCGGTGTGCGTTGCCGAGAATATCAAGAGCGTGATGGACGAAGGTTTGAAAGCCGGGTAAGGATCATCCAGTCAAGTGGCTGGATTTGGGCGGCCATTGGAGAAGCCGCTGCTTGTGCCGGCCTACTGTTCAAGTTGGGGCTGCTTCGCAGCCCATCGCGGCACAAGGCCGCTCCCACAATGACCGCGTGATGCTGGAGTTGGGCAGTCCAGAATGTGGGAGCGGCCTTGCGCCGCGATGGGCCGCGAAGCGGCCCCAATAATCTCAAGCCGATACGCTTAAAGCCTAAGCGAGTGCTTTGTCCTAAGCGGATTCATTGGCCTCACAGACCCTACCCGCGAGCATCAATCGGCATCCAGGTGCATTGGCGTCACCACACGGCCATCCTTCTCGGGCTGCCCAAGGTGGGTATCGATGAAGTACACCCTGTCATCCTCGAGCTTGGCCTTGTCGACCAGGTAATCCTTGATACTGCTGGCCCGCTCCTGGCCCAGCGTGCGCAAGAGGGCAGTGCTTTCGGCCCACGACTTGAGCACCGCATTGCGAAGGTTGGTCGTACGCGCGTCACGGTCGAGCTGCTCCCACTCGGCAGGCGGCTGCTGCTTGAGGCGGGTGCGGTAGATGCCTTCGAGCATCGCAGGTTTGTCGGCGTCGTCGACCACCATCAACGAGGCACTGGCTGGCACCTTGTCGCCACGCCGCTGCAGGATCTTGTACCAGATGGCCTGATATTCGCGCTCCAGGCGCTGCTGGGCGAGCAGGGGGCCGTCACTGGCCTGTGCACTGGTACCTTCGATTTCCAGACGCAGTTCAGGGCGCTTCTTCAACCCCTCTGCAAGCTTGTCCAGGGAGGCCTGAGCCTCGCCGTTCAGCTCGCTGGAACCGGAGGCGAAGGAGACGGTGCCCAGGTCCTCGGCACCACCGCCGGCGATCAGGCCACCGATGAGCTTGAACGGCGCCTGCGCAGCGCGGAGCACCAGGTTGCGCAAGGTCTGCCACACGATGGGCATCACGCTGAACTGGGGGTTGTTGAGGTCGCCTGCCACGGGCAATTCGATCGAGATCTTGCCTTGGGTATCCTTGAGCAGTGCTACTGCCAAGCGAATGGGCAAATCGACAGCGTCGGGGCTGTCCACCTTCTCCCCAAGCTGCAACTGCTCCACGACCACCTTGTTCTGGGCCTTGAGTTGGCCCTTGGTGATCAGGTAATGCAGGTCCAGGTTCAGGCGGCCCTTGCGAATGCGATAGCCCGCGAACTTGCCGGAGTAGGGCGTCAGGGTGGTCAGTTCGACGCGTTTGAACACCGCGGCGATGTCCAGGCTGGCGAGCGGGTCGAATGGATTGAGCGCGCCTTTGATGGTGACCGGCGCATAGCGGTCGACCTTGCCTTGTACGTCGACAGGGGCGGGCAGGGGCTTGCGGTTGTCGATGGTCCCGACCTGGCCGTTGAGTTGTTGCACGGCCGTGGCGAAATTGGGCGTGAGCGACAGGTCGGCGAAGTTGGCCGAACCATCCTTGATCGCGATCTGGCCGATACGGATGCCGAGTGGTTTTTCGTTCGCCGGGTTTGCAGGCTGCGACTGAGCCTTGGCAGGCGGATTGGCCGGCTGTGGAATCAGCAGGTCATTGATGTTGGTGGTGCGGTCCTCGTTGATGATGAAGCGTGCATAAGGCTGTTGCAGCGTCACCTTGTCGATCGACAAGGCATCGCCATGCACGTACTTCAGGCCATCGAGGTTGACCTGTTGCCATTTGACGAAGTCCCGGCTCTTGATGGTGTCGAGGGTGTGCAGCTGATTGACTTGAGCCTTGCCGCTCACCGTCAACGCCAACGGCGAAGTGTTTTTCAGGTCCACGTTCAGGTCGCTATCGAGCATGCCGCTGCGCAGCTCCAGCAGAATAAACGGGCTGATATAGGCTTGCGCCAGCCGCAGGTCGATGTCGCGGGTGGCTACATCCAGTTTGGCCCATACCGGAGCTAGGTTGACCTGTCCCTGCCCCTGTAGCGTGCCCTGCTTGCCAATGCCGGTGTCGAACCTGACCGTAAAGGGTGACTGGTTGAGGCTGTCGAAGCCCTTCAGGTCAGCGTTCAAGGGGCCTACGTCCAGCGTGACGGGCTCTTTTTGCGTGCGGTCTGCCAAGTGCACGCGGTAATTTCGCAACTGCACATCCTTGAGCAGCACCTGCCAGGGCTTACTCGATGCTGCTGGAGCCGGCTGTTCAGGTGCCGGCCCGGCAGTGGGTGGTTCGGCCTTTTCCTTGGGTGTCGGCTTGGCAGGCTGGCTGGCGAACAGAACCTGCCAATCGAGCTGGCCATCCTTCTCCAGTGCGGCCCAGGTTTCGAGTTGTTCGCTACGAATCTTGCCAACGGTGACCTGCTGCTTGACCAAGTCGACGGAAGCTTCGCTCAACTCAAGGTTGGCGAGCCTTGCCAACGGGCGACCATCGGGGGCCTTGATCGCGAAAGGTGAAACCCGCACCGAAGCTTTGTCCAGACGCAGTTCGGTCTTGTCTGCCAGGTTGAGCCGGTAATGTGTGCTCAAGCTGAGCTTACCGTCCTCCAGCACCAATGGCACGGCATCGCGCACATAGGGCCAGAACAGCTTCATCTTGCTGTCGCTCACCTTCAGCGTGCCTTCGGAGGCAATGGGTGCCAGGCTCAACGTGCCTTGCCAGTCGATGCGGCCACCGTTGGGGCCGTTAGCCACCATTGTCATGTCGGCATTGTCGTTGGCCAGGGTGCTGAGGTTCTTGAGTTCCAGGCCAAGGTTATCGTAGAGAAACTCGATCGGCTCGCTGGGGCGCAGGTCTTCGAAGCGCACGAAGCCCTGATCGAGCTTGATACTGCCGATACGCAGCGGAAAAGGATCGCCAGGGGATGTATCGGGCGCGGCCTTGCTAGGCGGCAATTGGAACAGCCGGGCCAGGTTGAGCGTACCGTTTTTGGCGAACAACACCTGCGTGCGCGGTTTTACCAATTCGACTGCATCGAGGTACAGTGCGCCGGTCCACAGGCTGTCCAGGGACAGGTTGGCGTACAGTTTTTCGAAGCCGATCTGCTCTTTGCCTGGCTCGCCAATCTGCAAGCCCCACAGGGTCAACTCAAGGCTGAAAGGGTTGAATTCGGCACGTTGCAGGTGGGCCGGCACCGTGGCGTAGTGGGCAAGCTGCTGGTTGGCAATGCGCAGGGCGATGCCCGGAAGAATGAAGAAGCCAAGCAGGCTGTACAGGGCGAGCAACGCCAGCAATGCGCCGATGGCGCGAGTCAGTCCTTTGTACATGAATCGCTTCGTCTGTCCGGGGCGGGATGCCTTGGAGTATGGCACGTTAAATCAGTTCCGCTGAAGGCGCTGGGCGCTTACTCGATGCCCATGCGCCGCCTGGCCCTGTGCGCAGATCCGTCGCGCATGGCCCAACGCAGTACCGGGGCAGTGCAATGCAGGCCGAGGTGGATCAGTCGTCGTTGCAAATGCCCAGGCTCAAGGCCAAGTTGCTGTTGTGCCCACTGGGGCAGCAGCTCGATACCGGCATGCAGCATCAGCTTGCCAACCGGCTTCGCCAGTCGGCTAGGGGCAGGCGCATCGAGCAGAATACCGATGACTTCCTGACTACGGGCATCGCAGCTCAGTTGTGGACGCATGTCGTGCAGGTAGCGTTCGACCTCAAGGCGCGAGCGGGGAACATCCTGGGCTCCCAGACGCTCGGCGATCAGGGCGATTTCGCTGTAATAGGCGTCCTGGTCGGCCACGGACAGATGAGGGTTGCGGTAGCGCAGATGAGCGGCCAGAAAACTGCTGACTTCGGCCACGTGCACCCAAGTGAGCAGATGAGGGTCGCTGGCCGCATACGCACGACCATCTGGCGCTGTGCCTTGTACCTGCAGGTGTATCCGGCGCACTTTCTCGATCAACCAATGAGCATCTTCTGTCGCACCGAACGTCGTCCCTGAAATGAACTGGCTGGTGCGCCGCAAGCGCCCGATCAGGTCATGACGGAAGTTGGAATGATCCCAGACCCCGGCGAGCGCCAGCGGGTGCAGCAGCTGCAACATCAGTGCGCTGATGCCGCCGACCAGCATGCTGGGGAAGTCACCGTGTACGCGCCAGCTGACACTGCCGGGGCCGAACAAGCCGGGGTCGCCCTTGGGCGACTCCAGGTCGAGCTGGCCCAATGCCAACCCGGTAAGGCTCATGGCTTGTTTTTCGATACGACGGCGAAGCGCTTCCATGGTGACCTGCAGGGCTGGGCAGCCAGGGAAACGGCCACCGGTTATCGGTTCAGGCGTGTGTCGATCAAACCCTGGACTACGCTCGGGTCCGCCAGGGTAGAGGTATCGCCCAGGCTATCAATTTCGTTGCAGGCGATCTTGCGCAGTATACGCCGCATGATCTTGCCCGAACGTGTCTTGGGCAGGGCCGGTGCCCATTGCAGCAGTTCGGGCTTGGCGAAGCTGCCAATCTCCTTGCTGACCAGTGCCAGCAACTGGGTCTTGAGCGCTTCATCGGGGGTGATGCCGTTCATGGTGGTAACGAAGGCATAAACGCCCTGTCCCTTGAGGTCGTGGGGATAACCCACCACGGCCGCTTCGGCGACGCTGTCGTGCAGCACCAGCGCGCTTTCCACCTCCGCCGTACCGATGCGATGCCCGGATACGTTGATCACGTCATCCACCCGGCCGGTGATCCAGTAGTCCCCGTCGGCATCGCGTCGGGCGCCATCGCCGGTGAAGTAGTAGCCGGGCATGGGTTTGAAATAGGTATCGACCATGCGTTGGTGATCGCCGTAGACGCTACGGATTTGCCCAGGCCAGCTGGCCTTGATCGCCAGCAGCCCAGCCCCCGGGCCGTCGATGACCTGGCCTTTGTCGTCGAGCAGCACCGGTTGTACGCCGAACATGGGTTGGGTGGCGCAGCCAGGCTTGAGCGTCTGGGTGCCGGGCAGCGGGGTCAGCATGATGCCGCCAGTTTCGGTCTGCCACCAGGTATCGACGATGGGGCAGCGGCGCTGGCCGACCTCTTCGAAATACCACTGCCAAGCTTCTGGATTGATAGGCTCACCTACGCTGCCCAGCAGGCGCAGACTGGCGCGAGAGGTGCTTTGCAGGGGCGTCGGCCCTTCACGCATCAGGGCGCGCAGCGCCGTGGGCGCGGTGTAGAAGATGTTGACCTGGTGCTTGTCCACCACTTGCCAGAACCGCGAGCTGTCGGGGTAATTGGGTACGCCTTCGAACATCAGCGAGATGGCGCCATTGGCCAGCGGGCCATACACGATGTAGCTGTGACCGGTAACCCAGCCGACGTCGGCGGTGCACCAGAAGACTTCACCGTCCCGGTAGTCGAACACCACGTCGAATGTCATGGCCGCTTGCAGCAAGTACCCCGCCGTGGTGTGCAGCACGCCTTTGGGTTTGCCGGTGCTGCCGGAGGTGTAGAGGATGAACAGCGAGGCCTCCGCGTCCATCGGCTCGGGCGGGCATACGTCGTCGACCTGCTCCACCGCCTGGTGATACCACAGATCGCGACCATCGTCCCACGCGACATCACCACCGGTGCGGCGTACCACGACCACGGTGCTGACAGCCGGGCAACTGGCCAGGGCTTTGTCGACGTTCTGCTTGAGAGCTATGCGCTTGCCGCCGCGTATGCCCTCGTCTGCGGTGATGACGGTACGGCAGTCGGCATCGAGAATACGGTCACGCAGCGCATCAGGTGAGAACCCGCCGAACACCACGGAGTGAACAGCGCCTATACGGGCACAGGCGAGCATGGCGAATGCAGCCTCGGGAATCATCGGCATGTAGATGCATACCCGATCACCTTTGGCGACCCCGCGCGACTTCAATACATTGGCCAGGCGGCACACCTGGCGGTGGAGTTCACGGTAGCTGATGGCCTTGGTTTCGCTGGGGTTGTCACCTTCCCACAGCAGGGCGGTCTGCTCACCGCGTGTGGCCAAGTGCCGGTCGATGCAGTTGTAGCTGACGTTCAGCTGGCCTCCGTCGAACCAGCGGGCCTGGCCGGTATGCAAGTCGGCCTGATGAACCTGAGACCAGGGCTTTATCCAGTCCAGGCGCTGAGCCTGTGCGGCCCAGAAAGTGTCTGGGTCGTCTACCGACTGACGGTAAAGACGGTGGTAGTCGTCTTGGGAGAGGGCAGACGCCTGGCTGACGGCGAGGGCGTGCGGGTAGTTACGGATATCGAACATGGCGGTGGTCCTGCTCTTGTAAGGGGCGATGGACGGCAACGGCTATTCGGTAGGACAGTTTGCTTGGGAGGGGTGTTCAACCCGTTCGGCTTTTGGTGGGCGGTCGTGGCTGCGCTGCGCGGGTGGGCGGGGTGGTCGACAACTGCCTTGCTCTGCTTGCGGAGGCTGAGGGGCTTTGCCGGGGCGCCGGGCCGGCCGCGATGGGCTGCTAGGCAGCCCTGGAAGTTTTGCGGTGTAGCATGAAACCTGGGGCCGCTGCGCGCCCCATCGCGGCGCAAGGCCGCTCCCACGGGGCCGCCCACGGGGCCGCTGCGCGCTCCATCGCGGCCCAAGATCGCTGCCATGGTCGGCGCTCCGGCGAGGCCGCTCCCATCGGGGAGCGGCGTTCTGCCGGGCAGGGACTGCGTCAGCCGCGATGGCGGCCGCGGAAGTAGTTGATGAGCCCTTGGGTGGAGCCGTCTTCGGCAACCTCTTCCTGGCTGCCGACCAGGCGCTGGTACACGCCTTTGCCCAGCTCCTTGCCCAATTCAACGCCCCATTGGTCGAAGGCATTGATGCCCCAGACCACGCTCTGCACGAACACCTTGTGCTCATACATGGCCACCAGGGCGCCCAGCCGGCGTGGGCTGATGCGCTCGACCACCAAGGTATTGCTCGGGCGGTTGCCCGGAATGACCTTGTGCGGCGCAAGCTTCTGCACATCGTCTTCGCTCATGCCCTTGGCACGCAGCTCCGTCTCGGCTTCTTCACGGGTCTTGCCCAGCATCAGCGCCTGGCTCTGCGACAGACAGTTGGCGTACAGCCACTGGTGATGGTCGGCGACGGGGTTGAAGCTGACGACCGGGACGATGAAGTCGGCCGGGATCAGTTGCGTGCCCTGGTGCAGCAACTGGTGATAAGCATGCTGGCCATTACAGCCCACGCCACCCCAGATCACCGGGCCGGTCTCGGTTTTCACCGGGGTGCCGTCCTGCAATACGCTCTTGCCGTTGGACTCCATGTCCAGCTGCTGCAAGTGCTTGGTGATGTTGCGCAGGTAGTGGTCGTAAGGCAGGATCGCGTGGCTGCTGGCACCCCAGAAATTGCCGTACCACACCCCCAGCAAGGCCAGCAGCACCGGCATGTTCTTCTCGAACGGTGCGCTCTGGAAATGCTGGTCCATGGTGTAGGCACCGGAGAGCAGTTCCTTGAAGTTGGCCGTGCCGATGGCCAGTGCAATCGGCAGACCGATGGCAGACCACAGCGAGTAGCGCCCCCCGACCCAATCCCACATCGGGAAGATGTTCTCTTCACGGATGCCGAAGGCCACGGCAGCGGCCTTGTTGCTGGAAACGGCGATGAAGTGCCGGTACAACTCGGCTTCGGAACCACCCTGGGCCAGGTACCAGGTGCGCGCGGCCATCGCGTTCTTCAGGGTCTCGAGGGTGTTGAACGACTTGGACGAGACGATGAAGAGGGTGGTTTCGGCGCGCAGACTGGCCGACAGCTCGTGGAACTCGCTACCGTCGATGTTTGCCAGGTAGTGGCAGCGTACGCCCCGCTGGGCATACGGCATCAGCGCCTCGGATACCAGCTCTGGGCCCAGGAACGAGCCACCGATGCCGATGTTCACCACGTCGGTGATCGGCTTTTCGCTGTAGCCACGCCACAGGCCATCGTGGATGCGACCTACCAGCTCGGTGATCTGGTTGAGGACCTTGTGCACTTCCGGCATGACGTTCACGCCGTTGACGCTGAGCTTGTCGCCCACGGGGCGGCGCAGGGCCGTGTGCAGCACCGGCCGGCCTTCGGAGGCGTTGATGATCTCGCCGCTGAACATCGACGTGATGGCGTCCTGCAGGCCCACTTCGTTGGCCAGATTCACCAGCAGGTCGCGCGTCTGTTCGGTGATCAGGTTCTTGGAATAGTCCAGGAACAGGCCACAGGAGCTCAGGGAAAAGTGTTCGAAGCGCTGAGGGTCGGCGGCGAATGCTTCACGCATGCTGAAGCCTTGCATGGCCTCGCGGTGCTGCTGGAGCGCCTGCCAGGCGGGTAGAGCCGTGACATCGTGGGGGGTACGGTAATACGCCATTGCGCGGGGGTCCCTTGGTCCGTGGTGATGCGTTGGACACGGCAGTCATTGCCGGGTTCAGGCTGGCATCATTATAGGCAAAGGCTCGGCGCTGGGAATGGGGTGGATCAATGAGATGGGGTGCATGTGCACCCCCGGGTAGAACAGGCGACCGGGATCCGGCCCGGCAGGGCCCTCAGGCGGTGGTGTCCTGCACCTGCACGTACAGGTTGTCGATCAGACGGGTATTGCCCAGATAGGCCGCTGCAATGACCACCAGGTCCCGGTCATCGACAACTGCCGGGCGCAGGGTCACGGCATGCCGAACTTCCAGGTAGTCCGGGCGCAGACCGGCTGCGTTCAACTGGGCCTGGCCGTCGGCCACCAGCGCAGGGAAGGCTCTTTGGCCTTGGGCGATGGCAGCCGCCATTGCCTGGAGCACGCGATACAGTACCGGTGCCGTGGCCCGCTGCTCAGCGGTGAGGTAGCCGTTGCGCGAGGACAACGCCAGGCCGTCCGCTGCGCGCACGGTCGGCAGCCCCATGATTTGGATTGGCATGTTCAGGTCGCGAACCATGGCGCGTATCACTGCCAATTGCTGATAGTCCTTTTCGCCGAATACCGCGAGGTCAGGCTGGACCATGTTGAACAGCTTGCTGACAACGGTGGCCACACCTTCGAAGTGACCCGGTCGGCTGGCACCGCAGAGCCCCTCGGACAGGTTGGGCACGCTGACCCGTGTCTGCACGCTCATCCCATCGGGGTACATTTCATCCACGGTAGGGGCAAACAGCAGGTTGCAGCCGGACTCGACCAGCAGTTGCTGGTCGGCCGCCAGCGTGCGCGGGTATTTGTCCAGGTCTTCGTTGGCGCCGAACTGCAATGGGTTGACGAAGATGCTGGCAACGACGAAGTCGGCACATTGCGCGGCCTTGACTACTAAGGCCGCATGGCCGCTGTGCAGATTGCCCATGGTGGGCACGAAACCGATGCGCTTGCCTTCGCCGCGAGCGCGGGCTACGGCGGCGCGCAGCTCCCGAACGGTCTTGACTGTATTCATGCGCTGAACCCGTGTTCATTGGCGGGGAAGGTGACCTGCTTGACGGCCTGGACATAAGCGCCCAGTGCACTGGCAATGTCAGGTTGCCCATCCATGAAGTTCTTCACGAACTTGGGCACCCGACCACTCAGAGACAGGCCGAGCATGTCATGCAGCACCAGCACCTGGCCATCGGTGGCGCTGCCAGCACCAATGCCGATCACAGGGATGTTCACGGCCTGGGTGATCGCTGCAGCCAAGTCACTCGGCACGCACTCGAGCAGCAGCATGGCGGCGCCCGCAGCTTCAAGGGCGATGGCATCGGCCTGCATCTGCCGGGCCTGGCCCTCGAGCCGGCCTTGTACCTTATAGCCACCCAGCACGTTCACCGTCTGCGGTGTCAGGCCCAGGTGGGCGCACACCGGCACCCCGCGCTCGGCCAGCAGCCTGATGGTCTCGGCCAGCCAGGCAGCACCTTCGATCTTGACCATGTGGGCCCCGGCTTGCATCAGCGTCGCGCTGTTGGCAAAAGCCGACTCGGGCGTCGCATGAGCCATGAAGGGCAGGTCGGCGAGGATCAATGCGCCCTGATTGCCACGCTTGACCGCAGCGGTGTGGTAGGCCATGTCTGCCGTAGTGACCGGCAAGGTGCTGTCATGGCCTTGCAAGACCATGCCCAAGGAGTCGCCCACCAGCAACACGTCAACGCCGGCTTGGCTGGCTGCCTTGGCGAAGGTCGCGTCGTAGCAGGTCAGCATGGCGATTTTTTCACCCTTGGCCTTCAAGCCATTGAGGGTGGAAAGGGTTACTTCAGGCATGTAGGGAGTTCCTCGTTCTGGCGCTGTGGGAAACGACTGCATGGAGCCTGTGTAGTCATTTCCGGAGCGGCACATCATCGCGCGTGATGTTCTGGCACAGGTCCGTCCGGGCCTCGATAGGGGTGCGCGACACGGGGGTGCCACGCGGGACGCCTATAGTCGTGAGCGAAATGGGGGAAGTCAATCACCCTGTTACCGCATTGTTACGATCAGGGTGTTACTGGCGTTACTGCCCTGTCGAACGGCCGGTTACAAGCGTTCGAGGCCTACGTAAGGGCAGTCTGCGAGCAGTTGGGCCAGCGCACGGCCATCGGCAAGTCGGAAATCGGCAGGCACCAGTTCGGCCAGCGGGTAAAGCACGAAGGGCCTGGCATGCATGTGATAGTGCGGCACCTGCAGGCGCGGCAGGTCGAGTACCTGGTCGCCGTACAACAAGATGTCCAGGTCAAGGGTACGTGGCCCCCAGCGCTCTTTGCGCACACGGCCCTGGTCATTTTCGATGGCTTGCAAGGCGTCGAGCAGGTCGAGCGGCGGCAAGGCGCTGGCCAGGGCGGCGACAGCATTGGTGTAACGAGGCTGACCTGGTAACAGCGAGTCGCTGGTATAGAACGCCGACGCTGCCACCAGCCGGGTTGCCTGGACCTGATCGAGTGCAGCCAGAGCGCTGTGCAACTGTTCGGCCGGAGCGTCCAGGTTGCTGCCCAGGCCGACGTACACGCGGGTCGTCACTCGAAGGCCTCGTCACCGCTGCGCTTGCGCTTGCTGTTGCTACGCTTGCGCTTGCGTGACGCCCCGCCTTCTTCACGGCTGCCCAGGTCGCGGATCATGTCCCGGCGTTCGCTGTCATTGGCTTCCTGATAGTCGGTCCACCACTGACCGAGGTCATCGGTTTCTTCGCCAGCACTTTCGCGCAGCAACAGGAAGTCATACCCGGCGCGGAAGCGCGGGTTGTCCAGCAACATATCGGCACGTTTACCGCTGCGTCGCGGCAGGCGCTCCTGCATGTCCCAGATTTCGCGTATCGGCAGGGTGAAGCGTTTGGGTATGGCGATGCGGGCGCACTGCTCGGCGATCAGGTCATGAGCTGCGCCGTTCATGGCCGGAATCGGTGGTACGCCCTGGCTTTGCAGGTGCAGCACACGGGCCGGCAGGGCAGGCCACAACAGCGCGGCGAACATGAAGGCGGGCGTTACCGGCTTGCCTTGCTTGACGCGCAGGTCCGTGTTGCTCAGCGCCTGACTGATCAGCGTGTGGGTGTAGGTGGGGCGATCTTCCAGCGCCCGCGCGCTGGCAGGGAACAAGGGTTCGAACAGCTGCAGGTCGACCAGCATTTCGAACGCCATGGCGCCCTGGCCCGACAGGAACAGTTTCAGGCTCTCTTCGAACAGCCGCGCCGGCGGTATTTCGCGCAGCAACGGTGCCAATTCGCGGATCGGCTGGACGGTGTGCTTTTCGATGCCGAAATCGAGCTTGGCCGCGAAGCGTACGGCACGCAGCATGCGCACCGGGTCTTCCTGGTAGCGATGGGTCGGATCACCGATCAGGCGCAACAGGCGATTGCGCACATCGTGCACGCCGTTGGCGTAATCGAGGATGCGTTCGCTGACCGGATCGTAGTACAGCGCGTTGATGGTGAAGTCGCGGCGCTGCGCGTCTTCTTCCAGGGTGCCATACACGTTGTCCCGCAGGATTCGGCCATTGGCGTTATGGGACGAACGGTGGCTGTCGCCCTGGTCATCTTCGGAGTGGGGGGCACGGAAGGTGGCGACTTCGATGATTTCACGGCCGAAGTGCACGTGAACCAGCTTGAAGCGCCGGCCGATGATGCGCGCATTGCGGAACTCGGCACGCACCTGCTCGGGGGTGGCGCTGGTAGCCACGTCGAAGTCTTTGGGCGTGATGCCCAGCATCAGGTCGCGGACACAGCCGCCGACCAGATAAGCCTGGTAACCGGCGCTCTGCAGGCGTTCCACGATATTCACCGCATGGCGGCTGAATTGGTGGCGCTGCAGCGAATGCTGGCTTTTGTTGATCACCTCGGGCGTGGTACGCCGGTGGTGCTGGCCCGGTACGGGCGGGCGGAACGACTGGAACAGCTTCTTCAGCATGGGATGCACTGTTTGAAGGAATGTTCGGCCAAGAATATGAGAATGGCCGCATGATGGGCGGGGATTCTAGCATTTACTCGCGGGATGGTGTAGGCGGTCGCAGAATGCCTGCCGAAAGGCAGAAACGACAAGGGGAGCCTAAGCTCCCCAAGAAGTCGTTGCGTGTGCTCTTATTGTTTTTTTTGCGGGCTTCTTGTTTTTGTTGAGCGCCCTGCCACCAAGCTCGAAGCTTGTGGACGACCCCCAAGCCAGGGGTAAAGAGCAAACGGATTGCTTTGGCCGCTGATGTCACGTTGATCTTAGATCCATCCAGTTCAGGTGCTGCTTTTTAGTGCAGTTTTTGTTGTTCTCTGCCTGGGTGTGGGGCAAGCCCCAAACATGCATCCTCTCCAAAAGAATCAGTTAGCTGCGCCTCCGCCGTCTTGTTCTTATTGTGCGTGAGTCGTTTCGTCTTGTTCTTATTGTGGGTTGCAGTGCTTGTTATTGTTTTTGTACTAAGCATATAGCAGAAGCCGTGCCAACTCTGGCAGGCCCCGTAAAACCGGGGGTTTGGCGATTTTTGCGGCGAAGCTGAACGGGCAGGGCGCCAGGTTTTCGTTACCGTTTACCTCGGCAACTGTTACGTGCCGGCCGACAGGTAACAGATTTTTGCAGGAGGGTGGGGCACGGCCAGGCAGTCACGCGGGGAGCAGAAGAAGGGCAGGAGGGACCTCCTGCCCCGGTCGATCAGTTCTCGCTGGTGGCGTTACTTTTACGGCGCGGGATACCCAGGCGCTGGCGGCGCTCCCATAGGCATTTGCGACTCACACCCAGCTTGCGTGCAAGCTCCGTTTCGGTCATGTGGTCCTGGTGCTCCAGCACGAAATGCTGGAAGTAGTCTTCCAGTGACAAGTCTTCGGTCGGTTCATGGCTGGCCGTGGCGGCGCCGGCCACGCTCAGGGCACTGTCTAGCAGCTCGTCTTCGTCCAGGTCACTGAGCTCGATGTCGATGCCCAGCAGTTCAGCCGAAATCTCTGGGCTCTCGCTCAGGATCACCGCACGCTCGACAGCGTTCTCGAGCTCCCGCACGTTGCCGGGCCAGCTGTAATGGCGGATGGCTTGCTCTGCCTCGGCAGAGAAATGCAGATCGTCGCGCCCGATGCGTGCGCGCTGTCGTGCCAGAAACGCACTGGCAATCTCGTTCACATCGCTGCCGCGCTCGCGCAGTGCAGGCAACTTCAGTGCGATCACGTGCAGGCGATAGTACAGGTCTTCACGAAACTGACCGGCTTTGGCCAGGTTTTTCAGGTCACGGTGAGTGGCCGCGATCAGGCGCACATCGACCTTTTGCGACTGGACCGAACCGACCCTGCGGATTTCGCCTTCCTGCAGGACCCGCAACAAACGGGCCTGGGCTTCGAGCGGCAGCTCGCCGATTTCATCCAGGAACAGGGTGCCACCATCCGCCGCCTCGACCAGCCCGGCGCGACCTGCGCTGGCGCCGGTGAACGCCCCTTTTTCGTGGCCGAACAACTCGGACTCGATGAGCGTCTCGGGAATGGCTGCGCAGTTCACCGAAATCATCGGCGCCTTGGCGCGACGTGAGAGGTTGTGCAGCGCGCGGGCGACCAACTCCTTGCCGGTTCCCGACTCGCCTTGGATCAGCACATTCGAATCGGTAGGGGCGACCTTGCGGATCTTGCTGAACAGGTCATGCATGGGCGCACAGGAGCCGATGATACCGATGTCGCCGTTGTTGGCCGATGTGCTGGGTTTGTCTGCCGGAGCAGCCTTGCCCGCGGCCTGGCGTGGCTCCGCCGCCGCCGGTGGAGCGCTTGGTCGATCACGCAGGATGCGCGCGACGGCCTGCAGCATCTCGTCGTGATCGAACGGTTTGGCAATGTAGTCGACCGCACCCATTTTCATCGAGTCCACGGCCGAGCGCAGGCTGGCATAGCTGGTCATGATCAGCACCGGCTTGCCCTCGCCCAGCTTGATCAGCTCGGTGCCGGGGGCGCCAGGCAGGCGCAGGTCGCTGACGATCAGGTCGAAGCTCGCAATGCTGAAGCGTTCCTGTGCTTCCTGCACCGAGCCGGCTTCGCTGACCTGGTACTGGTTCCGTTCGAGCAGGCGTCGCAGGGCCGAGCGGATGATGGTTTCGTCTTCGACGATCAGAATATGCGGCATTGATTCAATTCTCTCGACGGTCTCGATTTTCGGGGGACGTCGCTACGACATGCCGGGGCAGGGTCACGCGGATCCGGGTGCCACGTTGCCGTTCGATGTCGGCCGGGCTGTCGATGGTGATTTGTCCATAATGCTCCTCCACGATGGAATAGACCAGTGCAAGGCCCAGTCCGGTTCCTTCACCCGGGTCCTTGGTCGTGAAGAAGGGCTCGAAGAGCCGGTCCATGATGTTCTTGGGAATACCGCTGCCTTCGTCTTCAACGATCAGGTCCACGGTGTGCTCGCAGCCAATGGTGCGCACGCGAATGGCACTGCCGGGGGGGGAAGCGTCACGGGCGTTGGACAGCAGGTTGATCAGGACTTGGGCAAGGCGTTGCGGGTCGCCCTCTGCCCAATGGTCGGGGTCGCACAGGTTGAAGAACTGAACCTCGAAATTGCGCCGGTTCAAGGCCAGCAGGCCAATGGCGTCCTGGGCCACTTCCGCCAGGCACACGGGCTCTTCGCTGTTCTGGTGGCTGCCGCCTGCGTGGGCGAAGCTCATCAGCGATTGCACGATGCGCGATACCCGCTTGGTCTGTTCGAGAATCTGGCTGGAGAGCTCGATGATTTCCCCGTCGCCTTCGCGCTCTTCGCGCAGGTTCTGCGCCAGGCAGGCAATGCCGGTGATCGGGTTGCCGATCTCATGGGCCACGCCGGCGGCCAGGCGGCCGATGCTGGCCAGGCGCTCGGAGTGCACCAGCTTGTCCTCCAGGGCCTGGGTGTCGGTCAGGTCTTCTACCAGCAGCACCAGGCCACTGTTGCCCGGCGCCAGCGGCTCGTCGATGGCGGCCTTGTGCAGGTTCAGCCAGCGTGGCTGGCCATCCAGGGCCAGGCGCTGCTTATGCAAATGCTCGTCCGGGACATTGATGAAGCCTTGCAGCAGGCCCCGCCATGGCTCGGCGATGGTGATCAGGCGGGAGCCGACCACGTGCTTGGCGGCAATGCCGGTCAGCTCCTCCATGGCTTTGTTCCACATGAGGATTTCCTGGTCCTTGGCCAGGGAGCACACCCCCATCGGCAGTTCCTGCAGGGTCTGGCGGTGGTAGCGGCGCAGCGCGTCGAGTTCGGCGGCCAGGCCGGTCAGGCGCGAATGGTAGTCTTCCAGGCGGCTCTCGATGAAGTGGATGTCTTCGGTCACGTAGTTTTCATTGCCTGACTTGTAGGGCAGGAAGGTCTCGACCATGTCCTGGGCCACGCTCGGGCCCATCAGCCCGGAGAGGTTGGCCTCGATGCGATCGCGCAGCCGCCGCAGGGCATAGGGGCGCCGCTCATCGAACGGCAGGTAGAGGTCGCGAAGGGCTTGCTCCACTTCCTTCTGTGCAGCCTTGGCGCCCAAAGGCTTGGCCAGTTGGGTAGCGAACTCCTGTGGCGAGGCTGCATGCAGTTCGCGCCGTTGCGGGCGGCGTACATTGTCGACGGCGCAGGCTTCGGCGGCGGCGACCTCTTCGTTGCTGGCATTGGTGAACAGTGAGATCAACGTGAACAGCAGGACGTTGGCGGCCAGCGATGCAATGGCCGCCATGTGCCAACTGGTATCGTCCAGCACGTAGATCATGTCCAGCAACGGAATGTAGAAGCCCTGCAGGTTACCCAGCAGCGGCAGCAGCATGGTGCCCATCCACACCAGGGTGCCTGCCACCAGGCCGGCAATGAAGCCGCGCCGGTTCGCGGTGGGCCAGTACAGCACCGACAGTACCCCTGGCAGGAACTGCAAGGTGGCCACGAACGCGACGATGCCCAGGTTGGCCAGGCTCTGGTGGTTGCTCTGGGTGAGGTAGAACATGAAGCCGGCGGTGATGATGGCCACGATCAGCGCCCGGCGCGTCCACTTCAGCCAGCGGTAGATGTTGCCCTCGGCAGGCGGCTGGTACAGAGGTAGGACCAGATGGTTGAGCGCCATGCCCGAGAGGGCGAGCGTGGTCACGATGATCAACCCGCTGGCTGCCGACAGCCCCCCCACGTAGGCCAGCAGCGCCAAGGCCTGGTTGTTGGCGGCGATACCCAACCCCAAGGTGAAGTATTCCGGGTTGGTACTGGCGCCCAAGCGCAGGCCGGCCCACAGCACCAAGGGCACGGCCAGGCTCATCAGCAGCAGGAACAAGGGCAGGCCCCAGCTGGCGCTGACCAGCGAGCGCGGGTTGAGGTTTTCGGTGAACGCCATGTGGTACATGTGCGGCATGACGATCGCCGAGGCGAAGAACACCAGCAGCAAGGTACGCCACGGGCCTTCCTGCAAGGGCGTGTGCAGGGCCGCGAGCGCCGTCTGGTTCTGCAGCAGCCATACTTCCAGGCCATGGGGCCCGCCGAACACGCCATACAGGGCGTACAGGCCAATGCCGCCCAGGGAAATGAGCTTGATCACCGATTCGAAGGCGATGGCGAACACCAGCCCCTCGTGCTTTTCGCGGGTAGCGATGTGCCTGGAGCCGAAGAAGATGGTGAACAGGATGATGAGGGCACAGAAGGCGAAGGCTACCCTCGCCTTGACCGGCTCGCCGGTGAGAATACTGATGGAATCGGCCACGGCCTGGATCTGCAGCGCCAGCAGCGGCAATACGCCGATCAGCATGATCACCGTGGTCAGGGCCCCGGCCCAGGTGCTGCGAAAGCGGAAGGCCAGCAGGTCGGCCAAGGAGGATAACTGGTAGGTGCGGGTGATCTTCAGGATGGGGTAAAGCAGCACCGGCGCGAGCAGGAACGCCCCAGAAACCCCCAGGTAACAGGCCAGGAAGCCGTAGCCGTACTGGTAGGCCAGCCCAACCGAACCGTAGAACGCCCAGGCACTGGCATAGACTCCCAGCGACAAGGTGTAGGTCAGGGGGTGGCGGATGATCGAGCGTGGTATCAAGCCGCGTTCGCTGACCCAGGCCACGCCGAACAGCACCAGTAGGTAGCCGGCGCTGATCAGGATCATCTGGGTCAGGCTAAAGCTCATCGGCATCTCGTTGGCTCTGCAGGATGAAAGTGACGACGATCAGGATGAGCCAGAGCAGGTACGGGCGGTACCAGGCTCCAGTCGGCTCGATCCACCAGTCCATGATGGCCGGGGAGAACAGGTAGATCCCCACGACCAGAAGCAGGACCAAACGATAGATGTACATGCTGGCCTCGACGGTTGGGCGCTGCGGGTGTGGATCTATTATTGGCGCAAATGACGGGGCCGATGCTAGCGGGAATCGGCAGCATTGGCCAAGGGTTTGAATTCGTTGGCCTTTTGACAGTGGGCGAAGGTGGCTGTCGGTGCGTTGCCTCAGCGTAGATCGGCCTCGGGAACCGTGGTGCGCTTGGCAATGCGTTCGGGCCGCCACTGTGTGCGGGCCAGCGCCAGCACCTCGGCCGGGGTTGCCGTTGAAAGCGCCAATGGGGCGTCCTGGCCCAGGGCCCTGAGCGCCCGCAACAGAAGGGGAGTGGCCTGGTCGGCCTGCAGGGGCGGCGAGCGGTAGGATTTGCCCAGTTTGTGCCCGTCGGGCTGTACGATCAGCGGCACATGCAGGTAGCGCGGCTGCGTGAAGCCCAGCAGCTCTTGCAGGTATAACTGCCGGGGGGTGTTGTCGAGCAGGTCGGCGCCGCGCACGATGTCGGTGACGCCCTGCCAGGCATCGTCGAGCACCACCGCCAACTGGTAGGCATAGAGCCCATCGCGGCGCTGGATGACGAAGTCGCCCACCTCGCGGCCCAGATGCTGCTGGAACTCACCTTGCACCCGATCGGTAAAGCGGTAGATCAGCTCCGGTACGCGGATACGAATCGCCGCACCTTCGCGGGCATGCCCGGCGTTGCGGCAAAAACCTGGATAAATGCCGCCGTACCCTTCCAACTGCTTGCGCGAGCAGGTGCAGGCGTAGGCCAGGCCCAGGCTGAACAGGCGATCGACCACGCTGGCATAGTCATCATGGCGCAGGCTTTGGAAGACCACCTCGCCATCCCACTCCAGGCCATAACGCTCCAGGGTTTGCAGAATGGCGTCGCGTGCGCCGGGCATTTCCCTGGGCGGGTCGGTGTCCTCGATGCGCAGCAGCCAACGCCCGTTCACCGCTCGCGCGTCCAACCAGGAGGCAAGGGCGGCCACCAGTGAGCCGAAGTGCAGGAAACCGCTGGGCGTGGGGGCGAAGCGCCCGGTGTAAGGGGGCTGGGTCATGGTCATGCTGGGCATATAAATGAAGCGGGGCGCATGATGCGCCCCGTTTGAGAAGAAAACGATCAGCCTTTGCCGACGGTCTTTTCTTTCTTCTCGGCAATTTCCTTGCAGTCGAAGCACAGGTCGGCGGTAGGGCGGGCTTCCAGACGGCGCAGGCCGATCTCGATACCGCAGGAATCGCACCAGCCGTATTCTTCGTCCTGAATCTTCTGCAGGGTCTTGTCGATCTTCTTGATCAGCTTGCGCTCGCGGTCGCGGTTGCGCAGCTCGAGGGCGAATTCTTCTTCCTGGCTGGCACGGTCGGCCGGGTCGGGGAAGTTCGCCGCTTCGTCCTTCATGTGGTCCACGGTGCGGTCCACGCTCTGCATGAGCTCGCCTTTCCAGGCATTGAGAAGCTTGGTGAAGTGCTTCTTCATGGGCTCACCCATGTATTCTTCGCCCTTGGTCTCTTGATAGGGCTCGACACCGTACATGGTTTGACCGGTTTTTTGCTTTTCTACGGTGGACATGAATAGACCGCCTCTCACTCATCTGATCCTATGCGCAGGATGCTCCATCTCCGGCGACCGCCGGCCCTGCGACTGCGAGCCGCCGAACTTACCAGATAGATCGGGGGTGCGCTAGCCCGCCCGATCCTGCTTACTGACACCGACGCGAACAGTACGTTCGATTGCATGCAAGGGTAGAATCCGAAGTTTAGACCGGATTGAGAGAAGGACATGGCCCACCCCTACAGTGCGCGCAGCCGCGCCATCGAACCCTTCCATGTCATGGCGCTGCTGGCGCGTGCGAATGAGCTGCAGGCAGCCGGGCATGACGTGATCCACCTCGAGATTGGCGAGCCGGACTTCACCACGGCAGCGCCTATCGTCGCCGCTGGGCAGGCAGCGCTCGCCGAGGGCCATACCCGATACACGGCCGCGCGCGGCCTGCCGGCCTTGCGCCAGGCAATCGCCGGTTTTTATGGCCAGCGCTATGGCCTTGAGGTGGACCCCGAACGCATCCTGATCACGCCAGGTGGCTCCGGTGCGCTGTTGCTGGCCAGCAGCCTGCTGGTCGATCCGGGCAAGCATTGGCTCCTGGCGGACCCTGGCTACCCATGCAATCGCCACTTCCTGCGCCTGGTCGAGGGTGGTGCGCAGCTGGTGCCGGTAGGGCCTGAGGTCAACTA
Organism: uncultured Pseudomonas sp.; assembly: GCA_963529135.1. Lineage (GTDB taxonomy): Bacteria > Pseudomonadota > Gammaproteobacteria > Pseudomonadales > Pseudomonadaceae > Aquipseudomonas. Next base: position 21,096 of record CAURYQ010000051.1, read on the forward strand.
TCAGCTCAATGCCAAGCTGGTTAACGAGCACTGGATTGCCGATACGGTCGGGGCGCTTGTGGCCTCGCCTGCCAACCCGACGGGCACCGTGCTGGGGCGTGACGAGCTGGCCAGCCTTGCCGAGGCCACTCGCGCACGTGCAGGCCACCTGGTGGTGGACGAGATCTACCATGGCCTGACGTATGGCATCGAAGCGCCCAGCGTGCTGGAAGTGGACGATTCGGCGTTCGTACTCAACAGTTTTTCCAAGTATTTCGGCATGACCGGCTGGCGCCTGGGTTGGCTGGTGGCGCCTGAGGATGCGGTGGGTGACCTTGAGAAGCTGGCGCAGAACCTGTACATCAGCGCGCCGAGCATGGCCCAGCACGCAGCGCTGGCGTGCTTCGAGCCTGAGGCGCTCGAGATCTTCGAGGCGCGCCGGGCGGCGTTTGCCAAGCGCCGCGATTATCTGCTGCCGGCCCTGCGCGAGCTGGACTTCGGTATCGCCGTGGAGCCCCAGGGCGCGTTCTATCTCTATGCCGATATCAGTGCCTTCGGAGGCGATGCATTCGCCTTCTGCCGTCACTTCCTGGAAACCGAGCACGTGGCGTTCACCCCCGGGCTGGATTTCGGTCGCCACCTGGCCGGCCATCATGTGCGCTTTGCCTATACCCAGAGCCTGCCGCGCCTCGAGCAGGCGGTTCAGCGTATCGCCCGCGGCCTGCAGAGCTGGCAGGGCTGATGCGTTTCTCACCTCCCCTGGAGCAAGGCCGGCTGCTACGGCGTTACAAACGTTTTCTGGCGGACATCGAACTGGCCAATGGCGAGCAGTTGACCATCCATTGCCCCAACACGGGCTCCATGCTCAATTGCATGCGCGAGGGAGGCATGGTCTGGTTCAGCCGCTCCAATGACCCGAAGCGCAAACTGCCAGGCACGTGGGAAATCAGCGAAACCCCCCAAGGGCGGCTGGCCTGCGTGAATACTGGCCGTGCCAACGCCTTGGTGGAGGAGGCGTTGCGCGCAGGCATCATCACCGAGCTGGCGGGCTTCACGGCACTCAAGCGGGAGGTTGCCTACGGTGAAGAAGGCAGCCGTATTGACTTTCGCCTGGAGTTCGACGGTGCACCGGCCTACGTGGAAGTAAAAAGCGTGACGCTGGGCTACACCGACAGCACCACCGCAGCGTTTCCGGACGCCGTTACGCAGCGGGGCGCAAAGCACCTGCGCGAGCTGGCCAAACTGGCGCGCCAAGGCATCCGGGCGGTGCAGTTATATTGCGTGAACCTGACCGGTATCGACGCAGTGCGACCCGCTCACGACATCGACGCGGCTTACGCCCATGCGTTGCAGGCTGCGGCGGCCGAGGGGGTGGAGGTGCTGGCGTATGGCACGCGACTGGACGCCGAGGGGATCGTCATTGATCGTCCCCTGCCGGTGATTCTCACGCCTTGAGCCAGATGCCCTGGCTGTCCTCAAGGCAGCCCAGGGCCTGCAGCGGTTCACCTTCGCAAGGCCCGGACACGCATTCGCCCGTTTCGATCAGAAAGAGTGCGCCATGGTGGCTACAGTGAATGAGGCTGTTGCTGTCATCCAGAAAACGTTCCTGCGGCCCGTTCAATGCGATGCCCCGGTGTGGGCATTGGTTGCGGTACACGTAGACCCTGCTTTGGCGGCGAACGCCCAGCAGGGCGATGCCGTCTACGTCGAAAGCGCGGCTCTGGCCTTCGGGCAAGTCGTGGGAGGGGCAAAGAAAGTGCATGGCAGGCATGGCCCTTGGTAACGTGGTCGACTTGACGCTTCAATGCGAGCAATTATCAAATGGCTTTCATCCGCTGCGCCAGGCTGCCTATGGTGCGCAGTTCTGCCTCTCGCCACAAGGCGTGGGGCCAACCCGATAAAGGAAACCCAATGATGCGTCGCCTTGCCGCCGTGCTTGCCCTCGCCGCCAGCCCACTGCTCTGCGCCCAGGCCCCGGCAGCCGAACAGCCGAACCGCTGGGTCAGTGCTGGCGGAGCCCTGAGCGAATGGGTGGTCGCCTTGGGCGGTGAACCTCGGTTGGTGGGCGTCGATACCACCAGCCAGCATCCAGCCTCATTGAAGGCACTGCCCAGCGTCGGTTATCAACGCCAGTTGTCAGCAGAAGGCGTTCTGAGCCTGCGCCCGGATGTGGTGGTCGGCACCGATGAAATGGGCCCTGCGCCCGTGCTGGCGCAAATCGCCAAGGCGGGGGTGCCGGTCGAAGTGTTCTCCAGCCAGCCTGACGTCGATGCCGTCGAGCAGAACCTCAAGCGCCTTGGCCAATTGCTCGGGGCCCAGGAGCAAGCTGCGAGCGTGGCCGCAGGTTACCGCCATCAACTCGACGAGCTGCATGATAGGGTGCGTCAGGCACAGGCCGTACACCCCGCGCCCGGGGTGGTGCTGCTGGTCGCTCATGCGGGCGCCAAGCCACTCATGGCAGGTGCAGGCACGGCAGGGGACTGGGTGGTGAAGCAGGCCGGCGGACGTAACCTTGCGACCCATCAGGGCTACAAGGACGTTTCCAGCGAGGCGCTCGCCGCGCTGGACCCAGATGTGATCGTTTTCTCGGACCGCGCGCTCGTCGACCAAGAGGCCCTGCGGGCGTTGTTGAAAGAAAACCCGGCACTGGCCGCCTCGCGTGCAGTGCATGCTCAGCGCATGGTACAGCTTGACCCGACCCTGCTGGTCGGTGGGCTGGGGCCGCGCCTGCCTGCCACGCTCCAGGGGCTGGCCGCTGCGTTCTATCCTTCGGCCAACATCCGCTTCGCGCCATGAGGCAACGGGTTCGACCGCGTACGTTATTCGTATGTCTAGGTCTGACGTGGTTGCTTGCCGCCGTGCTGTCATTGTCGCTGGGGCCTGTCAGCCTGCCACTGACCGATACCCTGAAAGTCGGCCTGCGGTTTGTAGGTGTACCAATTGCCGCCGATGGCTTGCAGCAAGCGCAAATGATCGTCGGCCAGATCCGCCTACCGCGGACCCTGTTGGGGTTGGCCGTAGGCGCCGTACTGGCGCTTTCGGGGGTGGCCATGCAAGGGCTGTTTCGCAACCCACTGGCCGATCCCGGCCTGGTAGGGGTGGCGGCGGGTGCAGCGGTAGGGGCCGCGTTCGCGATCGTGGGTGCCCAGTGGCTGGGGGGCGTGCCCGAGGTACTGTCACCTTACCTGTTGTCGCTGTGTGCATTTATGGGCGGGCTGGGGGTGACCACGTTGGTCTATCGGCTGGGGCGGCGCGACGGGCAGACCCATGTGGCCACCATGCTGCTGGCCGGGGTGGCCATGACCGCGCTGGGCGGCGCGACCGTGGGGCTGTTCAGCTACCTGGCGGATGACGCTACGCTGCGCACCCTCACGTTCTGGAACCTCGGCAGCCTCAATGGCGCAAGCTACGAGCGTATCTGGCCTCTGCTGCTGGTGGCGGTAGCCGTGTCGTCATGGCTGCCTCGCCGCGCAAGGGCGCTCAATGTATTGCTATTGGGCGAGTCCGAAGCCCGCCACCTGGGTATCGACGTCGAGCGCCTCAAGCGTGAGCTGGTGTTCTGCACTGCACTGGGAGTCGGGGCGGCGGTGGCGGCAGCCGGGTTGATCGGTTTCATCGGCCTGGTGGTGCCGCACCTGGTCCGACTGCTCGCGGGGCCTGACCACCGTGTGGTGCTGCCTGCCTCACTGCTGGCAGGCGGCGCCCTGATGTTGATGGCCGATCTGCTGGCGCGGCTGCTACTGGCCCCTGCCGAACTTCCCATCGGTATCGTCACCGCTTTCATCGGCGCGCCGTTTTTCCTGTTGCTGTTGATCCGAGGGCGTGCCTGATGCTGCAAGTCGAAGGCCTGTACCTGCGCCGTGGTCGCCAGGAGGTTCTGCGCGGCATCGATCTTCAATTGCGGGCAGGGCAGGTCGTGGGTGTACTGGGGCCTAACGGTGCGGGCAAGAGCAGCCTGTTGGGGGTGCTCAGCGGTGAGCTGGTGCCTGAGCGGGGCGTGGTCACGCTGCACGGGCGACCGCTGTCCGACTGGGCGGGCTCTGAGCGTGCGCAGCGATTGGCCGTTCTGCCGCAGGTGGCCAGCCTTGGTTTTGCCTTCCAGGTGCAAGATGTGGTGGGCATGGGGCGCATGCCGCATGCCACCGGGCGCCAGCGTGATGCGCAGATTGTCGAGGCGGCGTTGCAGGCGGCCGATGCAGCCCACTTGGCGGAGCGCAATTACCTGGCACTGTCCGGTGGCGAGCGGCAGCGGGTGCATCTGGCACGGGTGATGGCCCAGTTATGGCCGGGCGAGGAAGGTGTAACCTTGTTGCTCGACGAACCCACCTCCATGCTCGACCCGCTGCACCAGCACACCACCCTCGACGCGGTGCGTCGATTCGCTGACCGTGGGGCTGGCGTGCTGGTCATTCTGCATGACCTCAATTTGGCCGCGCGGTACTGCGACCGAATCTTGTTGTTGGAGCAAGGGCGCTGTCACGCCTTCGCCAGCCCTGCCAGCGTGCTCACACCCGAGTCGCTCAAGGCCGTCTTCGGCATTGACGTCATTGTGCAGACCCACCCTGAGCGCGGCCATCCACTGGTGATTGCTCGTTGAGGCGGATGCAGCCTTCGGCCTTGGTGTCGGGGAGCTCTGGCGGCGAAAGACAGGCAAAAAAAGACCCGGCAATTTGCCGGGTCAATAACCGTGATTAGCCTGATGAGGAGATAATCTGAGAGTCCGAACCAAGGGCTCTGAGGTTATCCAACCAGTCTCGCGACCAGTTGTGATAATCATAACGATTCTCATTAGCAGGTCAATAGTTTATTGCACTTTATTTTCCGCCTGCCGCTGAACGCTCGATTCTAGCTGCTGAACCAATGCCCGCTTGCGCGCCTCTGGCAGTTCCTGCCACGTGACATCCAGCAGAGCGCCCTCGATGGCGTACAACAGCACCTTGGTAGCGCGGAATCCGCGAGCCTTCACCGCCAGATAGGCGTCAACCGCGCCAAGGCGACGCAAGTCGGACACGCTGTGCACACCCGCAGCCTTCAACCATTGAGTTGAGGTCTTGCCAAGGTTTTTCAGACATAGAAGGTCCTCGCTCATCAAGCCTCCTTGCGATGGTTGAGGGTGTTCGGATCCAGGCATGTGGATCTTTTGAGTGTAGCGGGGCAGTGCGAATGCGCGGCCTTGTAGCAAGGCCGCAGGTCGAAAGCTTGTTTCGCGAAACGGCGTCCTGCCGTATCAGGCGTCAGAGCCCGGGAAGGCGCTGACGGATTTGCTCGATGACATGGTCCATGCTGCTGCTGGCCTGAGTGTCTACCGACGTGCTCAACACGACTTCCTCGGCATCCAAAGGCTCACGGCTGGCCTGCTGGGCCTTGACGACTTCAAGGGTGGCGTCCGACGGGTCCTGGTCTTGCGCCTGGCGTTGTTGCAACCAGCTGCTGATCACCGCGTCCGGGGCATGGCAATCGAGAATAAGGAAGGGTACGCCCGTCTGGCTGGCGACGTCTGCGGCGGCTCGACGCTGCGCCTGCTTCAGATAGGTGGCATCGAGCACTACCGGCAAACCTGCACGGAGCACGGTGGCAGCCACTTGGTGAAGGCGCTGGTAGGTGGCTGCACTGGCTTCTTGATCGTAGATGCCTGCGCTCAGCTCGCCCGTCGCGTGCTGAGCCTGCTCGCCGAACAGGCGTTTGCGCTCCACGTCCGAACGAACCCGCACGGCACCCAATGCCTCGACCAGGCGCATGGCTACATGGCTCTTGCCGACTGCCGAAACCCCATGGGTAATGGCCAGCAAGCGTGAGGGGATGGCACTGTAGCTTTCCGCGAGATTGGCGTAGTTGCGGTAGGTGCGCAGGGTAGTGGCTTTCTGCACGCCGTCGGCGTCGGCGGGCATGCTGAACAGCGCGACCTTTGCACGCACCAGCGCGCGGTAGGCCTTGTAGAAATTGAGCAGTTCCAGCCCTTCATAATCGCCGGTCAGTTCCAGGTACTGGCTGATGAAACGCCGGGCCAGGCACTTGAGGCCGCGGTCCTCGAGGTCCATGGCCAGGAAGCCGGTGTCGGCATAGACGTCGGTCAGGCGGAAAGGCTCGTTGAATTCGATGCAGTCGAAAATCACCACCTGGCCATCGATCAAGGTTGCGTTGCCCAGATGGATGTCACCGTGGCATTCGCGGATGAAGCCATCAGCCTTGCGGCGTTCGAGCAGGCCGTGCAAGCGGTCGAAGCTGCTGCGCGCCCAGGCTTGCAGGGCATCGAGTTGTTGCAGGTCGGCCTTGTCGCTCAGAAACGGACGGATCTGTTCGAAATTCTGCTCCACCGGTGCCATGACGCTATCGGGCGTGCCCAGCGGGTGCTCGACAGGCACGCGAGGCGCCTGCAAATGGAACTCGGCAATCTGACGGGCCATCTGGTCGATGTGCGCCGCGGTCAACTCGCCGTTGGCCTGGAGCGTGGAGAGCATCTGCCCCTGTGGGAATTGTCGCATTTTCAGGGCGAATTCGATCGCCTCGCCCTCACCGCCGATTTGCGGGGCCTCGGCGCTGCCGGTGATCGGAAGTACCTCCAGGTACAAACCGTCGGTCAGGCGCTGATTCAGACGCAATTCTTCGTTACAGAAATGCTGGCGCTGATCCAGGTTGGTGAAGTCGAGGAAGCCGAAGTTCATCGGTTTCTTGATCTTGTAGGCATACTCACCCGTGAGCAATACCCAGGAGATATGCGTCTCGATGAGGTGGAACCCATCCACGGGGTGGGGGTACAGGGCAGGGTTCTGCAACGCAGTGATGAGGGCTTGGCTCACGGGAAATCCTTCCGGGGGCAGGGAATTCGAATCGGCCATTATGGTCAATGGTGCCGTCCCTGCCTACCGCCGGGCCGTCTGCCCAGCCTTAGTAAAGTGCGTATAATCCGCCGCCATGACTCGATCTCGAAATTCCCGTACCCCTAAAAAACGCCCGACCGGCCGCTCCCGTGCCTGGCTGGGCTGGGCTCTGAAGCTCAGCCTGGTCGGCCTGGTGATCGTCGCCGGCTTCGCGGTCTACCTCGATGCCGTCGTGCAGGAAAAGTTTTCCGGCAAGCGCTGGACCATCCCTGCCAAGGTGTATGCCAGGCCGCTGGAGCTGTTCACCGGCCAGAAACTGAGCAAGGGCGACTTCCTCACGGAACTCGATGCGCTGGGTTACCGTCGTGAAAGCGCCGCCAATGGGCCGGGCGCGGCGGCCGTGAACGGCAATACCGTGGACCTCAATACCCGCGGCTTCCAGTTTTACGAGGGCATGGAGCCTGCCCGGTTCGTCCGCGTGCGTTTCTCAGGGGACTACGTGGCAGGGCTAGCGGGCGCCGATGGCAAGGCCATGGACGTGGTCCGGCTGGAGCCGCTGATGATCGGCGGCATCTATCCCAAGAACCTCGAAGACCGCATTCTGATCAAGATCGACCAGGTGCCCAAGTACCTGCTCGAAACCTTGGTGGCCACGGAAGACCGCGATTTCTACAGTCACTTTGGCGTGTCCCCCAAGTCCATCGCGCGGGCCATGTGGGTCAATACCTCGTCCGGTTCGATGCGCCAGGGTGGCAGCACCCTGACCCAGCAGTTGGTCAAGAACTTCTACCTCACCAGTGAACGCAGCCTGAGCCGCAAACTGACCGAGGCGATGATGGCTGTACTGCTGGAATTGCATTACGACAAGCGCGAGATTCTGGAGGCCTACCTCAACGAGGTGTTCGTCGGCCAGGATGGCCAGCGCGCCGTGCATGGTTTCGGGCTGGCCAGCCAATTCTTCTTCAGCCAGCCGCTGTCGGAGCTCAAGCTGCACCAGATCGCCCTGCTGGTGGGCATGGTCAAGGGCCCGTCCTACTACAACCCGCGACGTTATCCGGAGCGCGCGTTGGCCAGGCGTAACCTGGTGCTGGACCTGGTCGCCGAGCAAGGGGTGGCCAGCCAGGCCGAAGTGGATGCGGCCAAGAAGATGCCGCTGGGCGTTACCAAGCGAGGCAGCCTGGCCGACAGTTCGTTCCCGGCTTTCCTGGACCTGGTCAAGCGCCAGCTGCGCCAGGACTACCGCGACGAAGACTTGACCGAGGAGGGGCTGCGGATTTTCACCAGCTTCGACCCGATCCTGCAGATGAAAGCCGAAACCTCGATGAACGAGACGTTCAAGCGTCTTGCAGGGCGCAAGGGCGCCGACGAGGTGGAATCGGCGATGGTCGTGACCAACCCGGAGACGGGCGAAGTGCAGGCGCTGATCGGCAGCCGCCAGTCGGGCTTTGCCGGGTTCAACCGAGCCATCGATGCCGTGCGCCCGATTGGCTCGCTGGTCAAGCCGGCGGTGTACCTCACCGCGCTCGAGCAGCCGAGCAAGTACACCCTCACCAGCTGGGTGCAGGACGAACCGTTCTCGGTCAAGGCTGCCAATGGGCAGGTGTGGCGCCCGCAGAACTATGACAGGCGTTCGCACGGCACCATCTACCTTTACCAGGGGCTGGCGCACTCGTACAACCTGTCCACCGCCAAGCTTGGGCTGGAAGTGGGGGTGCCAAACGTGATCAAGACCATCGGGCGCCTGGGTGTGGACGTGGACTGGCCGCCGTTCCCGGCGATGTTGCTTGGCGCAGGCGGCATGTCGCCCATGCAGGTCGCGACCATGTACCAGACCCTGGCCAACGGTGGTTTCAATACGCCAATGCGCGGTATTCGCAGTGTCCTCACGGCCGAAGGCGAGCCGCTCAAGCGCTACCCGTTCCAGATCCAGCAGACCTTTGACCCGGCCGCCATCTACCTGGTGCAGAACGCCATGCAGCGGGTCATGCGTGAAGGTACGGGGCGCTCGGTGTACAACACCTTGCCGCGCACACTCACCCTGGCAGGCAAGACCGGTACCAGCAACGATTCGCGCGACAGCTGGTTCTCGGGTTTCAGTCAGGACTTGCTGGCAGTGGTATGGATGGGTCGGGACGACAACGGCAAGACGCCATTCACCGGCGCCACCGGCGCGTTGCAGGTGTGGACCAGCTTCATGAAGAAAGCCGATCCACTGCCGCTCGACATGCCTCAGCCCGACAACGTGGTGCAGGCCTGGATCGACCCTTATACCGGCCAAGGGTCTGACAGCAGCTGTCCGGGGGCTGTGCAGATGCCGTATATTCGCGGGAGTGAACCGCCTGCCGGCGCGACCTGTGGCGGCGAGCAGAATCCAGCTGAATCGGTCATGGACTGGGTCAAGGGCTGGATGAATTAAGCACAGGCTGCAATGAAGAGGTGTGACGTGAACAAGTGGCTGTTTCCTGCCGTGACGGCGCTGGCGGTACTCCAGGGGTGCTCCAGCGTGCCTCGCGGCAATATCCCGGTGGTCGACTCCAGTACCCGCGTGTCCAACAGCGAGCGCGTCACGGCCAAGCGCCCGGCGCCTGGCATCAACAGCGGAACGCCCCAGGCGCAAACCCTGCCGGAGGACTCCGGCGTCACGGTGATGATTCCGCAAGGGGCCGGGGCGTCCGGCATCCAGACGTTCCCTGCCGCCAATGGCACGGCGCCTATCAGCACGACGCCGATCACTCCCGGGCCGGTCAACGCCGAACCGATTGCCACGGACCCCAATCCGATTGCCGATGAGCCCTTCGATATCGCGTCGATGAACAGCGCATCAGCACCCCAGACCAGCAGTGCGCCCACCGGCATTCCGCGCAGCAGTGCTGGCGGTGGGCTGGCGGCTGACGAGCAGCTCGATGGGCCGGTGCTGGCGTTGTTGACCACCGCGCAGACCCAGCAAGGCAGCGGCGACTTCAATGGTGCAGCGTCGAGCCTTGAGCGTGCGCAGCGCATTGCGCCCCGTGAGCCACAGGTACTCTACCGGCTGGCGCAGGTACGGCTGTCCCAGGGCGACGCCCCGCAGGCCGAGCAGCTTGCCCGCCGGGCGCTGACCTATGCCAATGGGCGGCCCAGCCTCCAGGCCGAGCTATGGAACACCATTGCTCAGGCGCGCGAAAAGCAAGGCGACAGTGCCGGGGCAGCGCAGGCTCGTCAGAAAGCGCGGGTGAGCTCGTGACGGTGGAGCCGCGCGTGCTGGCCATCGCCGATCACCTGATGCTGATTGAGCGTGAGTTGCAGGTGCAAGGGTGGTGGGATGCCGAGGCGCCTGACGATGACGCTTTGGAGAGCGTGGTGCCGTTCGCGGTCGATACCTTGCGGTTCGAGCAGTGGCTGCAGTGGATTTTCCTGCCACGCATGAAGATCATCATCGAGCTGGGTCATCCGTTGCCCAGCGCCTCGGGGATCCTGACCATGGCTGAAACCGTGTTCGTGAACCGTCCCGAGCAAAGCCGAGAGCTGCGTCGGCTGTTGGCAGCATTCGACCAATTGATCGCGCCTACCGCCTGATTTCTTCCAATTTTCCTTCAAGGGCCGCAGATTGTGGCCCTTTTTTATGGAAATCTTAATTTTCCTGCTGCTTAAGCGATTTTTAGTGGTGCCAGGAATTCATCTTGGCGAAAAATTGGCAATAATTTTTCTTGACTTGTTGCCGCCAAATCACAAGAATCCAACTTCCGCTGTAGTGGGACTGCCAGAAGCAGACCCGCTAAGCAGATCATGAGGCGCACACCCGCGCCGACCTGTTTCACCCCGCAACGCGTTACCTCGCGCTGGGTGGGAAAACCCCGCAACACTCTGGGGGCTCCCAATACTTGCTCAGTCAGTGCTGACGTTCGCTCATGCTCTGCTTGGCAGTAAACCTATTAAGACCCGCCTGTTGGGGCGGTATTCTGGCGTTTTAGAGGTGAACAACGTGGAGCTTTTATCTGGCGCTGAGATGGTCGTCCGCTTCTTGCGTGACGAAGGCGTTAAGCACATCTACGGGTACCCTGGTGGTGCTCTCCTGCACGTATACGATGCGCTGTTCAAGGAACCGGAAGTCGAGCACATCCTGGTTCGCCACGAGCAGGCGGCAACTCACATGGCCGACGGCTACGCCCGCGCCACCGGCAAGGCCGGTGTGGTGCTGGTGACGTCCGGCCCGGGCGCGACCAATGCCATTACAGGTATTGCCACCGCCTACATGGACTCCATTCCGATGGTCATCCTGTCCGGCCAGGTGCCCAGCACCATGGTTGGTACCGATGCCTTCCAGGAAACCGACATGATCGGTATCTCCCGGCCTATCGTGAAGCACAGCTTCATGATCAAGAATCCGACCGAGATCCCGGAAATCCTGAAAAAAGCCTTCTACCTGGCGCAATCCGGTCGCCCGGGCCCGGTGGTGGTCGATATCCCCAAGGACATGACCAACCCGGCTGAAAAATTCGAATACGTGTACCCCAAGAAGGTCAAGCTGCGCTCCTACAGCCCGGCCGTTCGTGGTCACTCGGGGCAGATTCGCAAGGCGGCAGAAATGCTGCTGGCCGCCAAGCGTCCGATCGTCTACGCCGGCGGTGGCGTGATCCTGGGTGGGGGCTCCGAGGCCCTGACCGAGATCGCCAAGTCGCTGAACCTGCCGGTCACCAATACCCTCATGGGGTTGGGCTGCTTCCCGGGTACCGATCGCCAGTTCCTGGGCATGCTCGGCATGCATGGCAGCTTCACGGCCAACATGGCCATGCACAACGCCGATGTCATCTTTGCCGTCGGCGCGCGCTTCGACGACCGAGTGGTCAACGGCCCGGCCAAGTTCTGCCCCAATGCCAAGATCATCCATATCGACATCGACCCTGCCTCCATCTCCAAGATGATCAAGGCCGATGTCCCGATCGTGGGCCCGGTGGACAGCGTGCTGGCCGAGATGATCGGCATTCTCAAGGAGATCGGCGAGCAGCCCGAGAAGGCTTCGCTGGACGCCTGGTGGAAGCAGATCGACGAATGGCGTGGCAATGGCGAACTGTTCCCTTACGACAAGGGCGACGGCAACGTCATCAAACCGCAGAAAGTCATCGAGACACTGTGCGAAGTCACCCGTGGCGATGCCTTCGTGACATCGGACGTGGGGCAGCACCAGATGTTCGCGGCGCAGTACTACCGCTTCAACAAACCCAACCGCTGGATCAA
>CAURYQ010000052.1:0-32650 GCA_963529135.1 uncultured Pseudomonas sp.
CGCAGCCCATCGCGGTACAAGACCGCTCCCACCCTGGGCAAGAGTAAACTTCAATGTTGTGGAAACTTGCATCCATCGGAATCAGGAAGTGCCAAGCGCATAACTGCTAGAAAGATGAACCACCTGTAAAAAGTGCACAACCTTTGGGAGTGGCCTTGTGCCGCGATGGGGCGCGAAGCGGCCCCGAAATTCAGCCTGGCAGCATAAATTGCTGGGGCTGCTGCGCAGCCCATCGCGGTCGGTCCGGCGCCCCGGCAAGACCGCTCCCACCCTGGGTATGAGTGAGCTTCAAACGTCGTGCGCGAACCTTGTGAAAGTGCACTACCTGTAGGGACAGGCTAGGCAGCAATGGACAGCCACGCGGCGCCATAACACTAAAATAAAAGTGCCCTGTCTGATCATGACCGAACAGGGCAATTTACAACACACAGTCATCGAGCACGCCACCCTCACGGGTGGCGACAGCTCAGGCCGGCTTTAGAACCAGCACACCCAGCGGCGGCAGGTTCAGCGCCAGCGACCGCGGCTGACCGTGACAGGGGCTTTCCTCCGTGGCCACCGTGCCCATGTTGCCCACGTTGGAGCCTGCATAGGATTCAGCATCGCTGTTAAGCAGTTCTTGCCAATGCTCGCCAAACGGCACGCCAATGCGATATCCCTCTCTCGGCACCGGGGTGAAGTTGGCGACCACCAGAACAGGCTCGCCAGCGCGGCTCCAGCGCAGCCAGGCGAACACGCTATTGTACTTGTCATCCCCTATCAGCCACTGGAAGCCCTCGGGATTGCAATCCTGCTCGTGCAGGGCGGGCACATCGCGGTACAGGCGGTTCAGGTCACCAACCAGGCGCTGGACACCCTGGTGCTCTGGATACTGCAGCAAGTACCAGTCCAGCTGATGGTCATGATTCCATTCGCGCCACTGGCCGAACTCGCAGCCCATGAACAGCAGCTTCTTGCCTGGGTGCATACACATGAAGGCCATGTAGGCACGCAGGTTGGCGAACTTCTGCCAACGATCGCCAGGCATCTTGTCGATCAGCGATCGCTTGCCGTGCACCACCTCGTCATGGGAAATCGGCAGGATGAAATGCTCGGAATAGGCATACACCAGGCTGAAGCTCATCTCGTCGTGGTGATGAGCGCGGTGCACCGGGTCGTTCTGGATGTAATGCAACGAGTCGTGCATCCAGCCCATGTTCCACTTGTAGTGGAAGCCCAGGCCGCCCTCTTCGGTGGGTTGGCTGACGCCAGGCCAGGCGGTGGATTCCTCGGCAATGATCAAGGCGCCTGGCGCCTCGTGCGCTGCGATGCCGTTGAGGTGGCGAATGAAGTCGATGGCTTCGAGGTTTTCACGACCGCCGTGACGGTTCGGCACCCATTCCCCAGCTTTGCGCGAGTAGTCGCGGTACAGCATCGAGGCCACGGCATCCACACGCAAACCGTCGATGTGGAAGTGTTTCAACCAGTGGAGCGCCGAGGCCATCATGAAGCCACGCACCTCGTTACGGCCAAGGTTGTAGATCAGCGTGTTCCAGTCCTGGTGGTAGCCTTCGAACGGGTTGTCATACTCGTAGAGTGCCGTGCCGTCAAAACGCGCCAGGCCATGCTCGTCAGTAGGGAAATGCGCCGGGACCCAGTCCAGGATCACCCCGATGCGTGCCTGGTGGCAGGCGTCGATGAAGGCGGCGAAGTCTTCGGCCGTGCCGTAGCGCGAGGTGGGGGCGAACATCGACAGCGGCTGGTAACCCCACGAACCGCCAAAGGGGTGTTCCATGATCGGCAGCAGCTCGATATGGGTGAACCCCAGTTCCTGCACATACGGCACCAAGCGGTCGGCCAGTTCGCGCCAATTGTAGAACCGCCCTACCTCACCAGCCTCGTCCAGCTCGCAGCGCCAGGACCCTGGATGCAACTCGTAGATCGACAAGGGAGCGCTATAGGCATGGCGCTGGGCGCGCTCTTCCATCCACTGCTGGTCACGCCACTCGTGCCCAAGCGCACCGGCCACTTTCGACGCAGTACTGGGCGGCAACTCGGTGGCACGGGCCAGCGGGTCCGCCTTGAGCGGCAGGATGCCATCCTTGCCCAGCACCTCGAACTTGTAGGTTTCGCCAATGCCCAGACGAGGAATGAACAGCTCCCAGATACCGGCGCCGTGACGCAGGCGCATGGGGTGACGACGACCATCCCAGTTGTTGAAGCCACCAACGACCGAAACCCTTCGCGCGTTGGGTGCCCACACCGAGAAGCACACGCCTTCGACCCCGTCGACCTGCGCCGGCTGAGCACCGAAGCGCCCGGCCAGATCACGGTGGTTCCCCTCGGCGAACAGGTGCAGGTCGATGTCGCCCAACTGAGGCCCGAAGCTGTAAGGATCTTCCGTGATCTGCTCACCGCCGGCCCAGTTGATGTGCAACTGATAGGGGTGTGCCTCGTTCAGGTGCGCGGTGAACAAACCAGGCAGTTCACCGGGTACCATTTCGGCCAGCACACGTTGGTCGTCGCGCGCCAGCACGCGGGCGCCCAAGGCATTGGGCAGGTAGGCGCGAATGGTCACACCCCCCGCTGAATCGGCATGAGGGCCCAGTACCGCAAAAGGATCGGCGTGCTCGGCGCGAGCAAGGGCATCCAGGTCCCGTTGCCGAAGGCCGCCGTTTTCACGCGTTGAAACGTTCATTCTGACTCTCCCCAGGTACTGATCAGTCCATGCAGGCCATGCAAAGGCACGGCCAGCCAGCTTGGACGGTTTTCGGCTTCATAAGTTATTTCGTATGCCGCTTTTTCCAGGCAGAACAGCTCCAGCGCCGCACGCTCGCCCTCTGCCTGCTCCCAGGCATGAGGCATGGAGGCGGTGGCCAGGCCATACGCCTCGATGAACGCATGACGGGACTGGTGCAAATACTGTCGGGCCACCCGTTGCCGCGCTTGCCGCGCCGAGTCTGAAAGGTCCACCGCAGACGCGCTGCGCAAGATCATCGCAGCAGCATAGTCGAAAGAGCGCAACACACCGCTGACATCTTTGTACGGGCTGTGCTTGGCCCGACGCTCCTCCAGTGGCCGTGATGGTTCGCCCTCGAAATCGATCAGGTAGGCATCGCCCTGCACCACCAGTACCTGACCAAGATGCAGGTCGCCGTGCACGCGCATCAGCAGGCCGCCCTGTGCCTGACGGGCGAGTTCCGCCACGCGCTGGGCAAGGCCGTCGCGCTGCTGCTGCAAGTCGTCGACCAGCGCCTGGCTTTCACTGTCCAGGTTGTCACGGTGCTGTGCCAGCAGGTCCAGCGCATGGGTCAGTTCCGCACTGATCTGCCCTCCCCAGCGCTCGCTGTCCTGCGCTTTGCTAGGGTAAGGCGTGAAGGCCGGGTCTTGGGTCGGCGCTGCGAGCACCAGGTGCATTTCGCCCAGGCGTTGCCCCAGCAACGCGGCGAAGTCGCGCAACTCGCTGAGGGCATCGGTGTGCGGTTCGGCCTCGTTGCTGGTTGGCTGCATCTGGTCGCGAATGGCACGCTCCAGGGTGTTCTGGGTCCAGGCCCAGGCATCGCCCTGGTTGCTCAGATACCCTTGGGCGATCATTAGCAGGTGCGGTGCGCCTTGCGCATCCTCGCGGCTGACCCAGGCCAGCAACGGCGAGATGTTGGCAAAGCCGGCTGCGGTGAGGTAGGCGCTCATTTCAAGCTCTGGGTGAATGCCTGCGTTGACCCGTCGAATCAACTTCAGCACCACCGAGTCCCCGACCACCACCGAACTGTTGGACTGCTCGGCACTGAGGTAGCGCACCTGACTGTCTTCGCCCAATGCCAGGCCGGTCAGCTGCTCGGTGTGCGCGAAACGCAGTTCGCCTTGCTCGTTCCCGCAGGGCAGGCGCAGGCTGTCCTGGCAGGCCTTGAGCACCGCGCGAATGAAGGGCTCGAGCACGAAGGCGTCGGTGATCAGGCCCACTTCATTGCCCCGTCGTACGCGCGACAAGGCCAACTGCTGTGGCAACGCCGTATTGATCTGGTCCTCTGGCAGCAGGCCGAACGGCAATTGGTAGCGGCTGCTGACGCCGTCGCTGAGCACTTCGATTTCGCTCAGCAACACTGGCGTACCGGCAGTGGCCATGCGCACGCCGTAGTTCAGCTTGACCTGGTCGATGGGCCCTTCCTTGCCTGCGAACCAACGTCGCTTGGGCAGGTACTGGGGCAGGATGGTGGTTTGCAGGGTATCGCGGGAGGGCGCGTCGAGCAGCTCCTCCAAGCGTTTGCGCAGCACGAGTGTAGTCAATTCCGGTAACCCCTCGGTAGGCTGGTTATGCCAGCTGGGCATGCGGTCATGGGCGGCCAGCACGAACCAGTAGAAGCCATAGGGCGGCAAGGTCAGCAGGAACGGCAGTTGCCCGATGGGCGGGAAGGCACTGCCGCCGATCATCTCCACTGGCACCTTGTCAGCGTATTGGGACAGGTCGAGTTCCGCTGCCTGGGCGGCGCGCGAAACGTTGGCCACACAGAGGATGGTCTCGGTGTGGCCGTCGGCATCGGTGAACTCCCGTATGTAGGCGAGGATGCGACGGTTGCTGGGTGTCAGGGTGCGCAATGTGCCTCGGCCGAACGCCTTCTGCTGCTTGCGCACGGCGAGCAGCCGCCGGGTCCAGTTCAACAGTGAATGCGGATCATGACTCTGCGCTTCGACGTTGACCGTCTGGTAGCCGTAGAGCGGGTCCATGATCGGCGGCAGCACCAGCCGCTGCGGGTCGGCCCGGGAAAACCCACCGTTGCGGTCGGGCGACCACTGCATGGGCGTACGTACGCCGTCGCGGTCGCCCAGGTAGATGTTATCGCCCATGCCCAGCTCATCGCCGTAGTACAGCGTCGGTGTGCCGGGCATGGACAGCAGCAGGCTGGTAAGCAATTCGATTCGGCGCCGGTCGCGTTGCAGCAGCGGCGCCAGACGCCGGCGGATACCCAGGTTGATCCGCGCCCTGCGGTCTTCGGCGTAGTAGTTCCACAGGTAATCACGTTCACGGTCGGTGACCATTTCCAGGGTCAGCTCATCGTGGTTGCGCAAGAAGATCGCCCATTGGCAATTGGCAGGAATCTCCGGGGTCTGGCGCAGAATGTCGGTGATCGGGAAGCGGTCCTCCATCGCCAACGCCATGTACATGCGCGGCATCAAAGGGAAATGGAATGCCATGTGGCATTCATCACCCTCACCTTCGCCAAAGTACGGGCGGGTGTCCTCAGGCCATTGGTTGGCCTCGGCCAGCAGCATGCGGTCGGGGTAATTGGCATCGATCTCGGCACGAATCGCCTTGAGCACCCCATGGGTTTCGGCCAGGTTCTCGTTGTTGGTGCCGTCACGCTCGATCAGGTAGGGAATGGCATCGAGCCGCAAGCCATCGACACCCAGGTCCAGCCAAAAGCGCATCACCCCGATTACGGCCTTGAGCACTTGTGGGTTGTCGAAGTTCAAGTCCGGCTGATGGGAATAGAACCGGTGCCAGAAATACTGGCCTGCCACCGGGTCCCAGGTCCAGTTGGACTTCTCGGTGTCGAGGAAAATGATGCGGGTGCCGTCGTACTTCTGATCGTCGTCGGACCACACATAGAAATCACGGGCCTTGCTGCCACGCTTGGCATGGCGGGCGCGTTGGAACCATGGGTGCTGGTCACTGGTATGGTTGATGACCAGCTCGGTGATGACCCGCAACCCGCGCTCGTGCGCTTCGGCGATGAAACGACGGGCGTCGGCAAGGGTGCCGTAGTCAGGGTGCACGGCCTTGTATTCGGCGATGTCGTAGCCGTCATCGCGCCGGGGCGAGGGATAGAACGGCAGCAGCCACAGGGTGTTCACACCCAGGTCCGCGATGTAGTCGAGTTTGCTGATCAAACCGGCAAAATCCCCGATGCCATCATTGTTTGCATCGAAGAACGACTTGATGTGCAACTGGTAGATCACCGCATCCTTGTACCACAGCGGGTCATCGATGAAGGCTGCCGGGCGGGTACGCTTGGCCATGTACCATTTCCTCTGAATGCTTCAAACGGTGAAGCGACGCGGGAAGCGGGCAGACCCGCTTCCTCACCGGCTTAGCTGACTTTGCTGATTCGCCAGATGCCGAAGGGCTGATGCCATGGCTCGATGCGCATGAACTGGGTCTTGCCGTACCACGACCAGCGATGACCGTTCATGAGATCTTCCCCGTGCGTTTCGGCGCCATCATCGAGCCCCAGTTCCCACAACGGCAGCTCGAAATGCGCTTCCTGGGCATTGTGCGGGTCAAGGCTGACGGCGATGAGGATGTAGTTGTCACGTGCGGGGGTGCGCTTGGCGAAGTACAGAATGTCGTCGTTCCAGCAGTTGAGCAACGTCAGGCCCAGATGGGTCTGGAGGGCCGGATTCTGCCGGCGGATGCGGTTGAGCTGGGCGATCTCGGCGATGATGTTGCCCGGTTGGGTGAAGTCGCGTGGGCGAATCTCGTACTTCTCCGAGTCCAGGTACTCTTCCTTGCCCGGCAGCCCTGCCGCTTCGCACAGCTCGAACCCCGAGTACATGCCCCACAAGCCCGACCCCATGGTGGCCAGTGCGGCCCTGATGAGAAACCCGGCACGGCCATTTTGCTGGAGGAAGAACGGGTTGATGTCCGGCGTATTGACGAAGAAGTTCGGCCTGTAGCACTGGCTCCATGGCGGCTGGTTGAGCGTTTCGAAGTATTCGCTCAGCTCTTGCTTGGTGTTGCGCCAGGTGAAGTAGGTGTAGCTCTGGGCGTAGCCGACCTTGCCCAGGCGCGCCATCATGGCTGGCTTGGTGAACGCCTCTGCCAGGAACAGCACATCCGGGTACTGACTGCGCACATTGGCGATCAGCCATTGCCAGAACGGCAGGGGCTTGGTGTGGGGGTTATCCACCCGGAACGTCTTCACGCCCTCCTCTACCCAGCCGATGATCACATCGCGCAGGGCAATCCACAGCCCAGGCACGGCGTCGGGCGCATAGAAATCGACGTTGACGATGTCCTGGTATTTCTTCGGCGGGTTCTCGGCATAGCGGATGGTGCCATCCGGGCGCCAACTGAACCAGCCCGGATGCTGCTTGAGCCAGGGATGGTCCTGGGAACATTGAATGGCGAAGTCCAGAGCAATTTCCAGACCGTGCTGGGCTGCGGCCGAGACCAGGCGACGAAAATCTTCGCGCGTACCAAGCTCGGGGTGAATGGCATCGTGGCCACCATCGGCGCTGCCAATGGCGTATGGGCTGCCCGGGTCCCCCGGCTGGGCCTGCAACGCGTTGTTGCGACCCTTTCTGTGCTGCATGCCGATAGGGTGGATGGGCGGGAAATACAGCACATCGAAGCCCATGTCGCGGATCATCGGCAGGCGTTGGTGCACATCGTTGAACGTGCCGTGGCGTTGGGGATCATCAGTGATCGAACGGGGGAACAGCTCATACCAGCTGGCGAATTGCGCGGCTGGGCGGTCCACATCCAAGGGGTATTCGCAGCTGCGGGTCAGGTAGCTGCGGTGCTCGGCGGCCGCCATCATCTGCGAGGCCTCGGCCCCCAGCAGCAAGGTGACCTGTTCGTCCTCGGGCAACGCCTGCAAGCTGTCATGCAGCGCCTGCAACTGATCGCGCAATGCCCCGCTGCTCAACTCGATGCCCTTGCCCAGCAGCAAGCGGCCCTCTTCGAGCTCAAGCTTTACCCCGACACCGGCATTGAACTTCTTCTCCAGGTCGTAGCAATAGGTCGCGTAGGGGTCGATCCAGGCCTCGATGCTGAACACATGCGGCCCGATTTCGGTAGGCGTGAACTCGGCCAGCCACAGGTCATTGCCTGGGGAGGTCATGGGCACGCAATGAATGCGCCGGCTACCTGTCTGACGCCAGTTCAACACCACCGCCATGCGGTCATGGCCATCGGTGAACACCTTGGTGCTGACCGAAACCGGTTGGTGGCTGACGGCCTTGGCGGCAAAGGCGCCGCCGTCGAGTACCGGCTGGGTGTCCTCGATGGCGATACGCGGGGCCATCAAGGCCTGGGACAGGCTGATGGCCTGATCCGGATGATCAACGGCCGAGGGCACGCTTTCAAAGGGCTCGTTCAAAGACATCAGGCCTTGCTCCCTGGGACTGGTGGCGGTAAGGGTTCAGAGCGTGGCAAAGGCGCCGGGGTTCCAAAAAATGAATTCATCCACCCTGCCGGCGGTCGAACGCTGCAGGACAGGTTCAACCACCCTCACGAGGCAAGGCCATGACGATCCCTACGCCAGCGGAAACGCCCGATCCCAACATCGACGATCCCACACTGCCGCCGCCCGAGCCTGAGCGTGACCCGGAGGATCTGCCGATTCAGCCAACCGTTCCGCCCACCGTGGGTGACCCGCCGAGCCAAGAACCACCCGTCAAAGCGCGAGACTGAGACCGACGGCTGCCAGTGCTCAAGTGGCGCATCACCGGCGTGGTCCCCCTTGAGTGCTGGTCGCGGATGCACGCTAAGGCTTGTACTCAGCTATCGCCTGTCGCGACCACCTTCACTCAAACTGCCCCAGTTCAGCGACACTGATTTCCCGCATTCTGTACTTCTGTACCTTGCCCGTCACCGTCATCGGAAACTCGTCGACGAAGCGGAAATACCGGGGCACCTTGTAGTGGGCGATGCGGGCCTTGCACCAGGCCTGGAGTTCTTCGGCCGTGACCTGGTGGCCTGGATGCAGTTTTATCCATGCCACAATGTCCTCGCCATACCGGCTGCACGCAATGCCTATTACCTGGGCATCGGCGACCGCCGGGTGCGTATAGAAGAACTCCTCTATTTCACGTGGGTAGATGTTCTCACCACCGCGAATGATCATGTCCTTGTTGCGCCCGACGATGCGCACGTACCCCGCCTCGTCCATCACGGCCAGGTCGCCTGTGTGCATCCAGCCGGCTGCGTCGATGGCATCAGCAGTGGCCTGGGGGTTTTCCCAGTACCCCAGCATGACGCTGTACCCACGCGTGCACAGTTCGCCCCTTTCACCCCGGGCTACCGTGTTTCCCTGCGGGTCGATGATCTTGCTTTCCAGTTGCGGCTGGGTGCGGCCCACGGTGGTAACCCGCAGTTCCAGATCATCATCAGGACCGGTTTGCAATGACACGGGGCTGGTTTCAGTCATGCCGTAGGCAATCTGCACCTCGGCCATGTGCATCTGGTCGATGACCCTGCGCATAACCTCGATCGGGCAGGTGGCGCCTGCCATGATGCCGCTGCGCAGGGACGACAGGTCCACGCCTTGACGGGCGGGGTGGTCAAGCATCGCGATGAACATGGTAGGCACGCCATACAGGATGGTGCCGCGCTCCTCGGCCACGGCGCGCAAGGCCAACTCGGCATCGAAGGCGTCGCCTGGATAGATCATGGTGCTGCCGTGGGTGATGCAACCCAGGTTGCCCATGACCATGCCGAAGCAATGATACAAGGGCACCGGGATCACCATCCGGTCGTGCTCGGTAAGGCCCAGGCTTTCACCGACCATGAACCCGTTGTTGAGGATGTTGTGATGGCTGAGGGTAGCCCCCTTGGGCGCGCCAGTGGTGCCCGAGGTGTACTGGATGTTCACCGGCTGATCGACGTGCAGGCTGTCTTGCCGCGCCAGGCAAGCCTCCCGGCCCACGGACGCGCCGAGCGCAGCCAATGCATGCCAGGGCAAAAAACCAGCCGGCGGCTTGCTGGCCAGGCTGACTACCCCACGCAAGGCGGGCAGCGCGCGACTGTTCATCTGGCCGGGGGTGGCCATGGCGAGCTCGGGCACCAAGCTCTGGATCATGGCGTGGTAATCGGAATGCTTGAATGCATCGGCGCACACCAGCCAGCGGCAGCCAGACTGGCGCAGCACGTACTCCAGCTCACCCACTCGGTAGGCCGGGTTGACGTTGACCAGGATCGCGCCCACCTTGGCGGTTGCTACCTGAAGGATGCACCATTGCGCGCAGTTGGGTGACCAGATGCCCACTCGGTCACCGGTCTCCACACCAAGGGCCATCAGTGCCCGGGCACACGACTCGACCTGTTCAGCCAGTTGCCGCCAGGTGTAGCGCAGGCCTTGGTGCCGGGCGACCAGCGCCTCGCGTTCGCCAAAGCGCGCTACGGTCGCATCGAAGGCCTGGCCAATCGTCTGGGTGAGCAAGGGGCGGTCCTGACGGCCACGGGTATAGCTCGGTTGGGTCATGTGTGTCCCTTCTTGTGATTGTTCTGGATAGGGGGCAAACAAGCGCCAGTAACTTTGGCCCAGATTTACGTTTACGTAAAGGTGACGGATAAATTGACAAGAAAGCGAATGCAGGTTTACGTTTACGTAAAGGTGATGATTCGATTGCAATATTGGGGGTGCCGACCACACCCACGCTTGCCGTCAGCGTCGTTATCCCATTCCAAGAACAACAAGGTGCCCTCGCATGCATTACCCCAGCCTGAACTTCGCCCTGGGCGAGACCATCGACATGCTTCGCGACCAGGTGCGCACCTTCGCCGCCGCCGAGCTTGCACCTCGAGCCGCGCAGATCGATCACGAGAACCTTTTCCCGGCCGACATGTGGCGCAAGTTCGGCGACATGGGCCTGCTCGGCGTCACCGTGCCGGAACAATACGGTGGGGCTGGCCTGGGCTATCTGGCCCACGTGGTCGCGATGGAAGAAATCAGCCGCGCCTCAGCTTCGGTCGCGCTTTCCTATGGCGCCCACTCCAACCTGTGCGTCAACCAGATCAACCGAAACGGCAGCCCAGCGCAAAAGGCGAAGTACTTGCCCAAGCTGGTCAGTGGCGAGCACGTCGGTGCCCTGGCCATGAGCGAGCCCAATGCAGGCTCGGACGTGGTGTCGATGAAGCTGCGCGCCGACAAACGCGGCGACCGCTATGTGCTCAACGGTAGCAAGACCTGGATCACCAATGGGCCCGACGCCAACACCTACGTCATCTACGCCAAGACCGATCTCGAGAGAGGCCCGCATGGCATCACTGCCTTCATCGTCGAGCGCGAGTGGGCTGGCTTCAGCCGCAGCAACAAGTTCGACAAGCTGGGCATGCGCGGTTCCAACACCTGCGAGCTGTTCTTCGATGACGTGGAAGTGCCGGATGAAAACATCCTGGGCGCTCTCAATGGCGGTGTCCGGGTGCTGATGAGCGGGCTGGACTACGAGCGTGTAGTGCTCTCCGGTGGCCCGACCGGCATCATGCAAAGCTGCATGGACCTGGTGGTGCCCTACATCCATGACCGCAAGCAGTTCGGCCAGAGCATCGGCGAGTTCCAGTTGATTCAGGGCAAGATCGCCGACATGTACACCCAGCTCAATGCCAGCCGCGCCTACCTGTACGCCGTTGCCCAGGCCTGCGACCGCGGCGAGACCACCCGCAAGGACGCCGCCGGGGTGATCCTGTACACCGCCGAGCGCGCCACGCAGATGGCACTCGAGGCGATCCAGATCCTGGGCGGCAATGGCTATATCAACGAATTCCCTGCCGGGCGCTTGCTGCGCGACGCCAAGCTGTACGAAATCGGCGCAGGCACCAGTGAGATCCGTCGGATGCTGATCGGCCGCGAGTTGTTCAACGAGACCCGCTGAAGCGTTGGCGCCATGGGCAGCACACCACAACGCCTGTGGCCACTCGACAACTTAGCAGCGCCAAGCCAACGGCTTGCGCCTGCACCAGGAGTCATGATGATTCTGAAATCCCAGTTGAACCCCCGGTCACCTGAATTCGCCAAATGCCAGGCGGCCATGCAAGCCCAGGTCGAGCAGCTGCACGGGCTGCTTGCACAGGTGGCTCAGGGCGGCGGCGCCAAGGCTCAGGAACGGCACACCTCGCGAGGCAAATTGCTGCCGCGCGAGCGCATCGAGCGCCTGCTGGATACAGGCTCACCTTTTCTGGAGATAGGCCAGTTGGCCGCCCATGAGGTGTATGGCGAAGAGGTTCCGGCAGCAGGCCTGATCGCCGGCATCGGCCGCGTCGAAGGGGTCGAATGCATGATCGTGGCCAACGATGCCACGGTCAAAGGCGGCTCCTACTACCCATTGACGGTCAAAAAGCACCTGCGGGCCCAGGCCATTGCCCTGCAGAACCGTCTGCCGTGCATCTACCTGGTCGATTCGGGCGGGGCCAACCTGCCACGTCAGGACGAGGTCTTTCCTGACCGTGAACACTTCGGGCGGATTTTCTTCAACCAGGCCACCATGAGCGCGCAGGGTATCGCGCAGATCGCCGTGGTGATGGGGTCATGCACCGCGGGTGGGGCCTATGTGCCGGCGATGGCGGATGAGGCGATCATGGTCCGCCAGCAGGCCACGATCTTTCTTGCCGGCCCACCGCTGGTAAAGGCTGCAACGGGCGAAGTGGTAAGTGCGCAGGACCTGGGCGGCGCCGATGTGCACTGCCGCACCAGCGGCGTGGCCGACCACTACGCCGAAAACGACGAACATGCCCTGGCGCTGGCCAGGCGCTGCGTGGCCAACCTCAACTGGCGCAAGCTCGGTACCCTGCAATGCAAGCCTGCGGTTGCGCCCCTGTATGCGGCGCACGAGCTGTACGGTGTGATTCCAGCTGACGCCAAGCAGCCTTTCGACGTGCGCGAAGTCATCGCGCGGCTGGTCGATGGCTCGGAATTCGATGAATTCAAGGCGCTGTTCGGCACTACCCTGGTGTGCGGTTTTGCCCACCTGCAGGGTTATCCGGTGGCCATTCTGGCCAACAACGGCATTCTGTTCGCCGAGGCCGCCCAGAAAGGCGCGCACTTCATCGAACTGGCCTGCCAGCGAGGTATCCCCCTGGTGTTCCTGCAGAACATCACAGGGTTCATGGTGGGCAAGAAGTACGAAGAAGGCGGGATCGCCAAGCATGGGGCCAAGCTGGTCACGGCAGTTTCCTGCGCGCAGGTGCCCAAGTTCACGGTGATCATCGGCGGCAGCTTCGGTGCCGGCAACTATGGCATGTGCGGGCGCGCCTATGACCCGCGCTTTCTGTGGATGTGGCCCAATGCGCGCATTGGGGTGATGGGCGCCGAACAGGCCGCCGGGGTACTGGTGCAGGTCAAGCGCGAGCAAAGCGAGCGCAGCGGCCAGCCCTTCGGCGCCGAGGACGAGGCCAGGCTCAGGCAACCGATCCTCGATCAATACGAACATCAGGGCCACCCCTACTATTCCAGCGCCCGCTTGTGGGATGACGGCGTCATCGACCCGGCCCAGACCCGCGATGTGCTGGGTCTGGCTTTGTCCGCCGCGCTGAACGCACCGATCGAACAAAGCCGTTTCGGCATATTCAGGATGTGACGCCATGAGCGACTTCACTACGGTAGAGGTGAACCACGACCCCCGCGGTTTCGCCACCTTGTGGCTCAGCCGCGAGGACAAACACAACGCCTTCAATGCCTTGATGATCCGTGAGCTGAATATCGCACTGGGGCAACTGGCCGACGACACCCGCGTGCGCTTCGTGCTGCTGCGCGGTCGCGGTCGGCATTTCAGTGCAGGCGCCGACCTGGCGTGGATGCAGCAGTCGGCGCAGCTGGACTTCAACACCAACCTGGACGATGCCCGCGAGCTGGGTGAACTGATGTATGCCCTGCACCGCATCAAGGTGCCAACCCTGGCAGTGGTGCAAGGCGCGGCCTTTGGCGGCGCCTTGGGCCTGATCAGTTGCTGCGACATGGCCATCGGTGCCGAAGACGCCCAGCTGTGCCTGTCGGAAGTGCGCATCGGCCTGGCGCCAGCGGTCATCAGCCCGTTCGTGGTCAAGGCTATCGGCGAGCGCGCTGCACGCCGTTATGCACTTACGGCAGAGCGTTTCAGTGGGGTGCAGGCCCAGACCCTCGGGCTGCTGGCCGAGGTCTACCCCGCCAGCCAGCTGGAGGCCAGGGTGCAACAGTGGGTTGAAACGCTTCTGGCCAACAGCCCGCAAGCGATGCGCGCCACCAAGGAGCTGCTGCGCGAGGTTGATGGGGGCACGCTCAGCCCTGGCCTGCGCCGCTACTGCGAAAACGCCATCGCACGCATACGCGTGAGCGCCGAGGGCCAGGAAGGCCTTCGCGCGTTTCTGGAAAAACGCACACCTGCCTGGCAAGCCGACGCAGACAAGGAGCCACGCCCATGAACCGCCCGCCATTGACAACCCTGCTGGTGGCCAACCGTGGTGAGATCGCCTGCCGGGTGATGCGCACGGCCAAGGCCATGGGCCTGACCACAGTAGCCGTGCACAGCGCCATCGACCGCAATGCCCGCCACTGCCGCGAGGCCGACCTGTGCGTCGACCTGGGTGGCAGCAAAGCGGCCGACAGCTATCTGCAGATCGACAAGCTGCTGGCTGCCGCCAAGGTCAGCGGCGCCCAGGCCATTCACCCTGGCTATGGCTTCCTGTCGGAAAACGCAGGCTTCGCCCGGGCAGTGGAGGCTGCCGGCCTGACCTTCCTGGGCCCGCCCGCCGCCGCCATCGACGCCATGGGCAGCAAGTCGGCGGCCAAGGCCTTGATGGAGGCTGCGGGCGTGCCGCTGGTACCGGGCTATCACGGTCAAGCTCAGGATCTGGACACCTTCAGGGCCGCCGCTCGACGCATCGGCTACCCGGTCTTGCTCAAGGCCAGCGCTGGCGGTGGCGGCAAGGGCATGAAGGTGGTGGAGGATGAAAGCCAGCTGGCCGATGCCCTGGCGTCGGCACAACGCGAAGCCATGTCGTCGTTCGGCGATGCGCAGATGCTGGTGGAAAAATACGTCTTGAAGCCGCGGCACGTGGAAATTCAGGTGTTCGCCGATCGCCACGGCCACTGCCTGTACCTCAACGAGCGCGACTGCTCGATCCAGCGGCGTCACCAGAAGGTGGTCGAGGAAGCCCCTGCCCCAGGGCTGTCGGGGGACTTGCGCCGCGCCATGGGCGAGGCGGCGGTGCGGGCGGCACAGGCCATCGGCTATGTCGGTGCAGGTACCGTCGAGTTTCTGCTCGACGCCCGGGGCGAATTCTTC
Source organism: uncultured Pseudomonas sp. (assembly GCA_963529135.1). Taxonomy (GTDB): domain Bacteria; phylum Pseudomonadota; class Gammaproteobacteria; order Pseudomonadales; family Pseudomonadaceae; genus Aquipseudomonas. The sequence continues at coordinate 14,956 of CAURYQ010000052.1, forward strand.
TTCATGGAAATGAACACGCGCCTGCAAGTGGAGCATCCGGTCACCGAGGCCATCACCGGCCTTGACCTGGTGGCCTGGCAAATACGCGTGGCCTGCGGTGAGCCACTGCCCATTACCCAGGACCAGGTACCGCTCAATGGCCACGCTATCGAAGTGCGCCTGTACGCCGAGGATCCGGCCAATGACTTCCTGCCAGCCACCGGCACCCTTGCCCTTTACCGGGAATCGGCGTCGGGCCCCGGGCGGCGCGTGGACAGCGGTGTGAGCGAGGGCGATCAGGTGTCGCCCTTCTACGACCCGATGCTGGGCAAACTGATCGCTTGGGGCGAAGACCGTGAGCAGGCGCGGCTGCGCTTGCTGGCCATGCTCGATGAGTTTGCCGTTGGTGGCGTCAAGACCAACATCGCATTCCTCAGGCGCATCCTGGCCCACCCTGGGTTTGCGGCTGCCGAGCTGGACACCGGCTTCATCCCACGTCATCACGAGGCGCTGCTGCCCGAGCCGCGGGCATTGTCGGCCGAGGGCTGGCAGGCCGCTGCCCAGGCCTGGATGTTGAGCGAGCCTGCGGCCACGCGCCCGGACGATCCACATTCGCCATGGGCTCGGCGAGACGGTTTGCGCTTGGGGGCCGAGGCTTGCAGCAGCGTGCACCTGACCAGTGACGGACAGACCCAAGCCGTCACCCTGCAAAAGCATGTTCAGCGCACGTGGTACCGCCAGGGAGATTGGCTGATCAGTGATCTGGCGGGGGTGCGCAGTCGTCATTTGGCCATGCGCAAAGGGCCCAGGCTTTATCTGCACTGGGATGGCGACGTACACGTCATCGAAGCCTTCGACCCGATCGCCGAGGCCGCCACAGAACTTGCTCATCAAGGCGGCCTGGCCGCCCCCATGAACGGCAGCATCGTGCGGGTGCTGGTCGAGGTGGGCCAGGCTGTCGAGGCCGGGGCCCCGTTGGTAGTGCTGGAGGCCATGAAGATGGAACACAGCATCCGGGCACCGAAGGCGAGCACAGTAAAAGCGCTTCTGTGCCAGGAAGGGGACATGGTCAGCGAGGGCGCTGCGCTGGTCGAATTGGAGAGCTGAAAGCCCCAGGGCCGCAGCGCCTCGCCCTGCGGCCCTGGCTCGAGCCATGGAGCAAAAAGCCTCAGAACGCGCCGTGTACCCGCACTACCACCCCCAGGAATTCGCAGCCCGTTTCACAGAGCACTGTGGGGTAACGGGTATTCAAGGGCTTTAGCATCCTGTCGCCCCCTTCTTCGACCAACTGCCGTAGCACCGGTGGCTTGCCAGGCTGTCGTGCGATTACCAGCCTTCCAGGTTCTGCTGGCAGCCCGGTGTCGACCAATACGCGCATGCCTTCCGGTACGCTCTTGCCGCTGGCGGCGTTCATCGAGTCGTTTTCCACGGCCAGCCAGAACGCGTTGCCTGCCGGCATGTAGTCGGTTTGCTCGTGCACTTCACTGGTCTCGGGCAATGGGCCTTGCAGGTCTGCCCATGTCAGCACCGGAAAGCGAAAGCTGGCGTACAGCAGGGCCTGTGCGGAAACCGGCGGTTCGGTCCCGTAGTGCCCGGGCGTCTCCCGCATCAGGTCGCGCTCGACCACCATGACCTGTGCCTCGAGGAAAACCAGCCCAAGCTTTTCCAGCTTTTCGTTAATGGTTTCAAGCGTAGGACGACGCGTACCGCGTAGCCAATGCCCCACCCCGCCCTGTGTCATGCCCAGGCGCTCGGCCAATTTCAGCTGGCTGAGGTTGTGTTCGCGCTTGTAGCGCTTGAGAAATGCATTCCAGTTTTCCATGAGCGGCAACAATACGGACTGTATTGGGCGCAGCAATACACAATCTGAATTATTTATTCGGTATGATTTAGTACAAATTGACCTATGCTTTGGTTTCATTGTGTTTGACGAGAACCTGGAAGGTATCGCAATGAAACATCCGAAAAACGACGAAACAGATCTCGACAGCGAAGCGGCCCGCCGCGCCCTCGATTACTACCTCAACCCCAACCCGCCTCGCCCTACGCCTGAAAACAGGATCTGGACGCTCCACGAAGGCGTCACGCGCGATCAAGCTCAGGAACATGCCATCGCCCTGCTGCGCTGTGCGGCAGCAACCGCCCAGGAAACCGCGACCCACCAGCACGGTGGCCAACGGGAACTGTTGTTCGCCTTGATGCACATGATGGACATGGCGCGCGCGCTGCTGGAACACCAGCGCACCACAGACCCTGCCGTTTAAGGCTGCTGTTGCTGGCAAGCTGGAAAATGGAGAGAGAGAAGCACGAATGTGTCGTGAAATAGCCAATGGCCCCGTATGGGGGGACAAGGAAGCGCCGCGGCAGATTTTTCTACCGTCGTGAATAAAAAATCATTTGACTGGCAAATGATAACGATTATTATTGCACTCAGCTGATCGCGAGATCCGCTGGATAACCCGGAGCTTAGGTCGCTCTCGGATTATCTCCTCATCAGGCTAATCACGGTTTTTGACCCAGCTTTTTGCTGGGTCTTTTTTTTGGCTCTTCAGGCTAATGAAGATCGTGATGGCGGCGATGGTAGCAAAAGTGTCTCAGGCCGTGAACGGCCGTTACAAAAGTTTGCCGGCTTAGCACTTGAGAATCAATCTCGTTCAACCCAGGCTCGACTGATCACGGATGTTTATCCTGCTCCCAGCAAGGAACTGGTCATGACACGCATGCTCCTGCGTCTTCCTTCACCCCTGCCCGCCCAAGCTGACACTGGCGATGAGGCCCTGCTCCATGCACTTCGACGGCTGCCGCGTGCCGCACAGCAGGTTTTCCTGTTGAGCCGTCTCGATCGGCTGGCGCATACCGAGATCGCCATCCGCTTGGGGATGCCGCCGCGCAGCGTCGAGCACTTCATGGCACGGGCGTTGCTCGCCGGCCAACCTCGCTGCCAAGGCCCAGCGAGCATGGCAACGCATTGGTATGTACGCTTGCAGAGCCCTGATGTGACCGTGTGCGAACGTATCGACTTCCGCCGTTGGCTGGATGCAGCGTCATCCCATCTCCAAGCGTTTCACGCCACCGAGTTGCGCTGGCGCAACTTGTACGAGCCTGCGGTCAAACTTGGCCGCACAGGCTGGTACCGCCAGGGGCGTGCGGCGCTGTCTCTGGGCGGATGCTCCATCATCGCAGGCCTGGGGATGGCGCTTCTGGTCGTGTTGGGGCTGTGGACGTGAACTCGCTGCGCATTCGTCCATCCGCGGGCTTCAACGTTCTGCCCGGCAGCTGTCGGTAACGCACAGCCCGCACTGCCGGCCTTTTACCACAGCGAGATATCGTACGTCAGGTACACCCGGTTGCTGTCGCGGCCACGGGCAAAATCCGAGCGATACACATAGTTGCGCACCTTCACGCCAAGGCCTTTGCCGGGGCCCGATTGCACCACATAGGCCAGCTCCGCATCGCGCTCCCATTCACTCAGGCCAGCCGAGCCAGAACGGCCGTTGTCGCCGCTCAGGTAACGGGTCATGAACGTCAACCCTGGCATCCCGGCAGCGGCGAAGTTGTAGGCGTAGCTCGCCATCCAGGTCTTTTCCTGTTCCTCGATGAACTTGCCGATGCCCACATTGCTGAACGAATACACCGTCGCCCCGCTGATGTACGGCAGCCCTGCTTCGCCGTCGAGCCGCTGGTAACCGGCACCGAACGTGTGACCCGAATGCGTGTAGGCGATTTGCCCGCTGAGCATGTCATTGTCGATAGGGCCACCGTAGGCTGCTCCGGTACTTTTACTGTTGAAGTAGCGCAGGTCGGTGGTCAAAGTGCCGCCGGCCAGCGCCTGGTCGTGAACCAGGCCGGCGAAGTCCTGACGATAGAAATGCTCGAGCTGGCCATGGTAGTAACTCAGCCGCAGTTGTTTACTGAAGGTGTAATCGGCACCCGCGAAGCTGAAATCGCCAGCCTTGCCGCCACCATAACCGTCCAGATACAGGCCGGTGCTGTTCGAGGAATCCCGCTGTTTGAAACGGGTCAGGTGACCTGCCGCGAGGTTCAGGTTGTCGATGGCCGTACTGGACACCTGCGTGCCTTGGTAAGTCTGCGGCATCAGGCGGGCATCGTTGTGCACCAGCACGGGGGTCTTGGGCAGCAGGGTGCCGTGCCTGACGAGGCTCTGGCCAAAACGCGCCTTGACGGTGAACCCAGCGCTGGCGAACTCATCAGCGGCCCGGCCATCGTCATGCACCGGCAGCAGCCCTGTCCCACTGCGACCTCGGCCAGAATCCAGCCGCACTCCCAACAGGCCCAGTGCATCAAGCCCCAGGCCAACGGTGCCAGGGGTATAACCCGACTGGTAATCGAGCAGGAAGCCCTGCGCCCACTCGGTGCGTTCGCTCTTGGCGGTGGCCGCGGCGCGGGCGCTCATGCCCTGTTCGTCGCGAAAATTCTCGTTGAAATAAACGTTGCGCAGTTGCAGCTTGAGCTTGCTGTCATCGATGAAACCGGCAGCGCCGGCCACAGGCAAGCAGCCGCAAAGAAGGCCACAGGTGGCCCCACGGACGAGGGTCAGTGACATGATCGATACTCTATTGTTGTTTTTGGGGGATGCACGGTAGCGGGCGCCTGGCAGCGCCCGGTGCGGTCAGACGAAGAACGACAGTGCGCCGGTCAATACCGCCAACGCCGTAATCACCAGCGAGGTGAGCACTGCCCATTTCACCGTGGCTTTTTGGAAGTCGCCGATGTCCTTGTCGACCATCCCCACCAACAACAGGGTCGAGGCTACCAAGGGGCTCATCAAGTGCACCGGCTGACCCAGCACCGAAGCGCGGGCAATCTCAACAGGGTCGATGCCGTAGGCCGCGGCCGCATTGGCTAGGATCGGCACGACACCGAAATAGTACGCATCGTTGGACAGCACGAAGGTGAGCGGCATGCTGGTCACGGCCACGACCAGCGGGAACCAGTGGCTCCAGGCCTCGGGAATCCAGTCCACCAGGGTTTGCGCCAAGGCGTCGACCATCTTGGTGCCCGAAAAGATGCCGGCGAAGATACCGGCGGCGAACACCAGCAGCACCACGGTCATGGCGTTGCCCGAATGGGCCAGGATGCGCTCTTTCTGCAGCTCCAGTTGCGGGTAGTTGATCATCAGGGCGGCAACGAAACCGATCATGAACAAAATGGCCGCGTGCATCAGGCCCAGCACCAGGGCCGTCATGACCACGATGACCAGCACCAGGTTCACGTAGGCCAGGCGCGGGCGCTTGTGGGGCGTGTCACCCAGAATTTCCTTGATGTAGCAGTTGCCGCCTCCGGACTGCAGGGCCACGTTGCCGATGCGGCGTCGCTCGGCGCGCCCTAGCAAGTAGGCGGTAAAGACGACCCAGGCAGCGCCGCCTATCACGGTGGGCAACATCGGGATGAAATACTCGGTGGCGTCGAGCCCCAACGCCGCGATTGCGCGCGTCGCAGGCCCACCCCAGGGGCTCATGCCGCTCATGATGCTCAGCGACAGCATCGACACCGTTGCCAGGATCATCGGGTTCATGCCGATGCGCTTGTACAAGGGCAGCATGGCGGCGCAGGTGATCATGTAGGTAGTGGTGCCGTCGCCGTCCAGCGCGACCAGCAACGACAGCAGCGCGGTACCGATGGCGATCTTGATCGGGTCGCTGTTCACGCGCTTGAGGATCTTGCGGATCAGCGGGTCGAACAGGCCGGCGTCGATCATCAGGCCGAAAAACAGGATCGCGAACAGCAGCAGGGCTGCGGACGGGGCGACCATTTTCAGCCCATCGAGCATCATCTTGCCAAGATCAGGCGCGAAGCCGCCGATGATCGCAAAGACGATCGGCACGACCGTCAGGGCGACGATCGGGGACAGACGTTTGCTCATGATCAGGTAGGTGAACGTCACCACCATGATCAGGCCAAGGAGTGCGAGCATGGTTTTTCTCTCTTGTTTTTATCCGGGTTGGGCTTTCGACGGCACAAACGAGCCCCCTGCCCCGCGCGGGTTCAAGCGCGCAGGGTGCTACCTTTCGAGGTCAGGGGGTGGTGAGGTCTCAGCCGTGATGGCTTGGCTTGGCGACCCAGCTTGCGTCAGGGCTGACAGGGGCGGCGGGTGCCTGCTCGAGTACAGGCTCGCCATCGAGGCGGCTGAGCAGGGTTTGCTTGTCACACGCGTTTTCGGAAATCGACACCACCACCGTCGCCACGGCGTTGCTGGCAAGGCTGGTGAGGGCGCGGGCCTCGGACATGAAGCGGTCGATGCCGATCAACAGGGCAAGGCCTGCCAGGGGAATGTCGTGGATGACAGTCAGTGTCGAGGCCAGGGCTACGAAGCCGCTACCGGTCACGCCGGCTGCACCTTTTGACGACAGCAGCATGATCGCCAGCATCGTCACGACCTGGCCAAGGCTCAGGTCGATATTGCAAGCCTGGGCGATGAACACGGCGGCCAACGACAGGTAGATCGCCGTACCGTCGAGGTTGAACGAATAGCCGGTGGGCAGCACCAGGCCAACGACACCTTTCTTGCAGCCAAGCTTTTCCAGCTTTTCCAGCATCCGCGGCAATACCGGCTCGGTCGAGGACGTGCCCAGCACCACCAGGAACTCTTCGCGGAAATAGCGCAGCAGCTTCCACAGGCTGAAGCCGTGGGCGCGGCAGATACCGCCCAACACGACCAGGACGAAGAATGCACAGGCGATGTACAACGTCCCGATCAGCTTGGCGAGCGAGCCCAGCGAGGTGACGCCATACTGCCCGACCGTGAAGGCCAGCGCTCCGAACGCACCAACCGGGGCGAAACGCATGAGGTAGCCGAAAATTCGGAACACCATCGTCGAGGCCGCTTCCAGTACGTCCAGTACCGGCTTGCCCTTCTCGCCCATGGACGACAACGCGAAGCCGCTGAGCACTGCGATGAACAGTACCGGCAGCACTTCGCCCTTGTTGAAGGCGCCCATGAAGGTGTCCGGGATGATGTGCATGAAGAAGTCCACCACGCCCAGCTTGGCGGCCGAAGCGGTGAACTGGGTCAGGCCTTCGGTGCTCAGGGTCGCCGGGTCGATGTTCATGCCAACCCCTGGCTTGAACAGGTACACCGCGGCCAGGCCGATGATCAGGCTGGCGATGGTCAGGCCCAGGAACAGCAGCAGGGTCTTGCTCATCAGGCGCCCGAGCGAGCGCTTGTCGGTCATGCCGGCAATACCGGTGACGATGGTGCAGAACACCACTGGTGCGATCATCATCTTGACCAGCTTGATGAAGGCATCACCCAGGGGTTTGAGCGCAACGGCCTGTTGCGCCCAGAAGTGGCCGACCAATACGCCCAGCAGGACGGCGCAGAGGATCTGGAAGTACAGCGATTTGGCGAGTTTCATGAGGCATCACCCATTGTTCGTATTGTGCGGATGCGCTTGTTGCAATGTGACCCGAGCAGGTTGCTAGCCAGCCAACCTGCGCAAGGTAGGTGCGTAGACGAACCCTGAAAAGAGCCGTCGGGCGGTTCGTACCACCGAAGCCTGAAGGGTCTTGCCGTCGGCACCGCTGCGCGACAACGCAACGTCGATGCCGCCGCTTGGATGCTCCAGGCGGACCTGGCTCAGGTGCAGGGCCTGATCGCCCAGCAGATCCTCGATGACGCTGCCAGGGCTGACACAGGCGGTGGCCAACCCCACAGCACCGGTGATCGCCAAGGCACGGTGGCAATTGTGCGGCATGAAATAGCGGACCTGGAGCGTGCCGTCATAGCGCGGCTTGGAAACCAGCACCGGCTTGGGGATGACCATGCCGCTGACATCACCAAGGCCCATGGCTTTTCCGGCTTTGAGCCGCAGGGCTTCGAGGCGCTTGAGCAGCGGGCCGTTGGCGTCGAGTTCATCCGGCGTTTCGGCGCCGGTCATGCCCACGTCACTGGCCTGGATCACCATCATCGGCATGGCCATGTCAATACAGGTCATCGGCACGCCGTCGATCACGTCCTTGGCCTGGCCGGTGGGGAACAGCTTGCCGGTCTTGCTGCCAACCGCGTCGAGGAAGGTCAGGTGCACGGGTGCAGCTGTGCCCGGCACGCCATCGATGGCGGTACGCCCTTCATAGCGCACGATGCCGCCGGGTGTTTCGACCAGCGAGTTGACGAAGGTGCCTGTGTTCAGATTGCGAATGCGCACCAGGGTCTTGCCGTCCTGGCCTTTGACCAGCCCCTGCTCGATGGCGAAGGGCCCGACCGCGCACAGCATGTTGCCGCAGTTGGGGGCAGTGTCCACGCGCCGCTGTGCGACCATGACCTGGACGAACAGGTAATCCACGTCGGCGTCAGCATGCAGCGAGGGGCTGATGATCGCGACCTTGCTGGTCTGAGGGCTGCCGCCACCAATACCGTCGATTTCCAGCTCATGGCCGGACCCCATCAGGTCGATGAGCAATTCGTCACGCTCGACCACATTGGCAGGCAAGTCCCAGGCGTGAAAGAACGGCCCTTTGGAGGTGCCGCCGCGCATGAGTACGCAAGGAATTCGTTGCATGATTTCGCACTCTTGTTGATCAATGGACATCATTGATGCCGTGAGCAAAAGAGTGACAGGGATGGATAAATCATTCCAATGCAAATATCGTAGTGATTATTCCGATCTACAACATAATAAGCAGCAGGATCAACGCGAGGTGAGTTGTGGAATATGAGCTCCAAGATATCCGATCTTTCGTTAAAATCGCCGAACTAGGCAGTTTTCATGAAGCGGCCGAGGTGCTGCACCTTTCGCAGCCGGCCCTTAGCAGAAGGATCAAGAAGCTGGAGGAAGGCCTGGGCACTTCACTGCTCGAGCGCACCACACGCCGCGTCAGCCTGACCAGCGTCGGCCGCGACTTTCTGCCTAAGGCCAGGCGTCTGCTGGACGATTTCGAAGACTCGATTCTCAGCATTCGGGAGCTCGCCGAACGCCAGACCGGCCAGGTTACCCTGGCCTGCATTCCAACTGCAGCGTTCTATTTCCTGCCGTCGGTCATCCGTGATTACAACGACCAGTACCCCAAGATCCGCATCCGCCTGTTGGACTTGAGCGCCAATGACGGCCTGGAGGCGGTGCTGCGCGGGGAAGCCGATTTTGGCATCAACATGATGAGCGGGCAGCACCCTGACATCGAGTTCGTGTCGCTGGTACAGGAGCATTTCGTACTGGCCTGCCGACGGGACCACCCCTTGGCCGACCGCGATGCGGTGACCTGGGCCGAGCTTGCCGACTACCGCCTGATCGGGGTGGGGCGATTGAGCGGCAACCGCATGCTGCTCGACCACGCCTTGGCCGGCTTGAACCTGAGGCCCAAGTGGTTCTACGAAGTGCAACACCTTTCCACGTCCCTGGGTATGGTCGAAGCCGGGCTTGGGGTGTCGGCCATGCCAAGCCTGGCCATGCCCAGTGCAGACCACCCTACCCTGGTAAGTGTGCCGCTGATCGAACCGGAGGTGACCCGCACTTTGGGCCTGGTCTATCGGCGGGGTGCCTCACTGTCACCTGCGGCTGAAAAGTTCGTGTCGATCCTGCTGGAAAAATGGCCGAATCGATGAGCCTGAAACACGTCTGGGGCAGGTTGATTGCGCAGTGAGCTGCCCTGCCAATGCGGGGCGCCCTTCCCCCAGTGTGACCAGTCGGGCGCGCGCTGATCGGATGCGTGTCCTGCGAGCGTGCGGCGTCGTCTGACAGCACTCTCTCTTCGTTCCCAAGGCCGTCGCGATGCAAGACATGCTGCAAGAGATCCTCGACCAGGTGCGCCCACTGCTCAGCCACGGCCAGGTCGCGCAATACATCCCCGCCCTGGCCCAAGTCGACCCCAACCAGCTCGGAATTGCGGTGCAAAGCCTCGACGGCCAGCTGCATTGCGCCGGCGATGCCTATACGCCTTTCTCCATCCAGAGTATTTCCAAGGTGTTCAGCCTGGTCCAGGCGATCAGCCATAGTGGCGAAGCCATCTGGTCTCGTCTGGGTTACGAACCATCCGGGCAAGCCTTCAACTCGCTGGTCCAGTTGGAAGTGGAGAAAGGTCGACCCCGCAACCCGTTCATCAACGCCGGCGCACTTGTGATTTGCGATATCAATCAGTCACGTTTCGCCACCCCTGCCCTGTCGATGCGGGACTTCGTACGCCGCTTGGCCGGTAACCCGCGCATCGTCAGCGACACGGTGGTGGCAGAGTCCGAATACCAGCACCGCGCGCGCAATGCCGCAATGGCTTGGCTGATGACTGCGTTCGGCAACTTTCACAATGACGTGGATGCGGTGCTGGGCAGCTATTTCCACCACTGCGCGCTGTCGATGAGCTGCGCCGACGTGGCCCGCGGCTTCGCGTTTCTGGCCAACAGCGGCTATTGCCCGCATAGCGGCGAGCATGTACTCAGCGCGCGCCAGGCTCAACAGGTGAACGCCATCATGGCCACCAGCGGCCTGTACGACGAAGCCGGTAATTTCGCCTATCGCGTGGGCCTGCCAGGCAAAAGTGGCGTGGGCGGCGGTATCGTGGCCGTGGTGCCTGGGCGCTACAGCATCTGCGTGTGGTCGCCGGCCTTGAACGCCTCGGGCAATTCTTTGGCGGGCATCCGTGCGCTGGAGTTGCTGAGCGAGCGGATCACCGGGTCGGTGTTCTCGGCGGTACCTTGAGGCTGCCTACAACCGCCGAACCCCGGCATCAGACGTGCAAACACCTCGTTTAAAGCCAGGCACGATCGTCCCAAGTAACATCCCAGGTGACCCATAGGCGCCCAGGGAGAGCAGCCATGAGCATCAACAGCAAAAGACGACGTGACCTGAAAAAAGCCAAGAGAAAACCCGGGGGCGGTGGTGGTGACCTGCAGTCCCCGGCCCTGTACCAGTTGCACCGGTTTCGCAAGGCGTACCTCAAGAGCTGGGGCGTCAATTCCGAGGGTCACTTGGCGCAAGGGCACTACGCCTGGATGGCCGAGCGAGTGAAGGGCTTCCCACGCACCCTCGAGATCGGCTGTGGCATTGGCCATTCCACGCTCACGTTGTTGCAACAGGGGCACACCGTCGTGTGTGTTGAAGAAAACCCGGAATGTATTGCAGCGACCCGAAAACGGTTGGTCGATGAGGGCTTTCTGGTGGCGGTCATCGCACGGGAAACGCCCATCGGGCTCGACGAGAACGCCTATCGGCTGATCTACGGTGATATCGAACAGGCGCCTCAGGCGGACTGCATCCTGATCGAGGGCGATGCGTTGAACGACCCCGCGCTCGAGGCCTGGCTCGACAACCAGCCCAAGTTCGACTCCGTGGTTTGCTGGTTACTGGGCACTCATGATGCCCGTGGCCACAATGCGGCGATCGACTTGAGCGTGATGCCCACCTCCTATGAGCATCGGATCTTCGTACAGAACAGGATTTACGAGATCGCCGACCGCATTCTTCGTTCTGGCGGCATCCTCTCGGTGATTGACCGGGCCCAAACCCCAACCACCCAGGACATCGTCGAGAGCATGCTACAGCACCACCGCGAGCAGGCCAGCGTGACGTCCCTGACCGTGCTGCCTGTGGAACATACTCCGTACGTAGCGTCCGAAGACCAAGGGGCCATGGGCATGATGATGACGGCGCCCGTTGATGCTTCTCTGGCCTTCACACCTGACGACCCGCCTACGATGTCGTTGTGCTCGACAACGTCGGTCAAGCCGTGAGTCATTCAAGTACCCGGCCTTTCTGGATCGAAATGGCGCGATGCCTCAAGCCAAGCTCACGTATATGGACGGCCTGAAACGCATAGGAGGATGGGCGTGTGAAAGAACTGGACCCAAGGCAGGCGCGCCCGTTTTGGGGTGAGTCCAGTTCTTTCACACATGCCTGCAGTTATAGAGAGCCGCGTATTGCGCCACAACTAGCAGAAATGCCAGGCAGGGACGACCCTGACCAGTAATTGACTTGGCGGACAGCCAACACGATGGGCATGGGCCTGTCACTCAGCCGCGGCAAGGCTTGGACACGGCCGGCCTTAGACCTTTCCACGCGGAATCCAGGTGGTGCGCTCGGCACACTGACTACCAGTCTGTAGATGGCTTTCATCCAGATAAGGCTCGCCCTTATGGTCGATCAGGTAAAACACTTCATGCAGGTATTGTTCGCCATGGGCATCCTGATGACAGCGAAACGCCGTATTTGCCGGAAATACCTTACGAATTTCCGAAAATGCTGTGGCCTGGCCGATCATCCGCTCGAAAGCGCTTTCATCCTTGAAGATGACGACCCTGCGCAGATCGACGAAATCCTGAAAGTACTGCTGCATCGTCTTGCCAGAACACGTGCCGTGTTTCTCCCACTGGTGAGCAAGCATCTCGGCTGGATGGCCAGGCGCTAGCGCCCTGAGGTGCGCATTGGACAGTACCGCCTCCCTATCGCCGTCACTCATCGCACACGCGCTCCCATCATCGCAGGCGGGCGACTGGGTGCAGTACTGTGGGTGCCGATTCGTGCGATCACCAACACTCTCGCTATATGGCCAAAGGCCGTGAGTCAGGAACCGCTGTGGGGGTTGGTCGCAGCCTGCTTTCATTGGCACCGTCTTGCAAGATGTGGGCTGCCAGGTAACGGCGTACACCAGGAAACGGGTACTCGAAGCGTCGGCATCAACTTCTTCGTACGGTTCCAACGCCATCGTGGCATTGGCCCAGGCAAGTGAGATCAGAAGCAGGCATGTTGTCAGTTGGTGCATGTATTCAGTTCCTTGAATAGTGACGCCGTCGCAATGACAGCCTCGTGATCAAACGGGAGAGAGGGCATGGTGTCTACTGACAAAAATGACAGGCATCCTCGTCATCAACAGGATGCAGATTCAAGGCATGCTGAAACCCACGATGTTGTAAACGAATTCGTGCGTCTCGCGCTGTACGCTCGTGCCTGGGTCCTTGACCCTGACCCGATCATCATCATGTACAACCAGCACATGATCCTGGTCGAGCACTTCCACGCCTTCGGGCTTGTGGTTGAAAGCCAGCACTGAACCGTCTTGCAGTTTCACAGGGTGCGGCTCACCGACGTGATGACCGTCATAAGCCATTACCCGAAGATACCCGCCGAGCGTTTCACCCTTCTCGAAACTTGTGGTGGCGTATAGGCGATCTTTATTGTACCGGTCGAACTCGATGCCGGAGAGACCTAATTCGGGCCGCGAAGGATGGGAGGCGCCCAGTTTTTCTGACAACTGGGCGGGCGAGATACGCTTGACGACTTCGACTGTTTCCCCAATCACGGCCTCGTGCCCCTCGATCTTGAACGGCACCGACAATAGCAAGAACGAAAAGACAGCCGCCTTGCTGCTCACACCATACTTCCGCACCCCTATCAACAAGCGCTCACCGGGGGCCGTCGTAAGGGCTTCGATCTGGTAGTAAGGCGAGCCGACGGCATTGCCGATGCGTTCACGCAACCCTCGCGAACTGGCGACATTACCCCGAATTGATTCATTGACGATCTTCGCGTCATCCGGCGAGCCTGCAGGCCAATACAACAGCGCATTGAGCGCATCAGCCGCCGGATGTTCTGCTGTTCCTTCCTTGTTGAACGCCGTGATGGCAATCACATACTCACCGTCCTGCGTGGTGGTGAGCCCTTCATACTTGTCTGCTTGTTTGAGTTTCAGGCTGTCCAGGTAAGTAGGCTGCCCGGTCAGCGTGTATTGATTACCCAGTTGCATGGTGAAGATGGCAGAGGCCCTGGCGTCAGGCACTTGCTTGTCATTGGCAAGTATCACGTGATCGCCCAGGCGTACTACGCCAGACACCTCGCAGTTCACCGGGTTGTCTGTGGCGTTACCGCTTGTCTGGAAGCACGGCGCGAGATGCGTTTGCACTGACTGCACGCGCGCATCCATAGCCCCCGCGTGGAGGTTGGGCAAGTAAGCCATCGATCCAGCAAGCACGACCAACATGATTGTTTTTTTCATTCGATCCCTTCCCTGGTAGTGACATTGCGTCGGAAAGCTAACTTACGCTAACAACAACCTGCGTGCCTACTGGCAGTTTTGATAGGCATACCGCGCTGCTTGCGAAAATATTGAAAGTTGGCCTGTATCGCAAATAAAATTCCCAACCCTCAACACCCACTAGAGCCTGAAGCCGACTGAGTATAAAGCCGCCCTGCAGTGGACACTTCCTACAAGATATTAGGAACTTCCTTGCAAGACGAAAATGGCACTTGTCGATATACACTATGACAACTGGAACGCTGTCCAGATTATCAACTCACCAGATCACGCCATATCGTAGACACAGGGTCATTGCCATGGACCAGATTCCCCAGCAACGCCACAACCTGAGCGGGCGGGCACTGCGAGATACCCGTCGGTACTGCTTCTGCCAACTGCCGAAAACCTTCTACCAGCGCCATGGCAGCGATCTGGGGCATCGAGGTTTCGCGGTCGTACCTTCTGAACCCACCTAACGGCGGCCACACAGGGCTCGGACGGCTGACGCAAACCGATCGCCCGCTCTAACCGAACTGCCTCAGTCGGCCATCGCTGGCGGGGTATTTCCCACCTCTGACGGCGGACAAGGATTGCCAATGCCCAGCCAATCTGACTTGCGTTACAGCTTCCAGCCACTCGTTGGCAGAGCAGAATTCGAGGTGGTTTCGTTCACCCTCAAGGAGGGCATCAGCCAGCCGTTCACGCTTGAGCTGCAACTGGTCAGCTACGAGAACGATATCGATTTCGGTGAGCTGCTCGACAAGCCGGTGCTGTTCACCATCTGGAATGCCAAACGCCCCGTGCGCTATGTGCACGGCCTGGTCAGTCGTTTCAGTCAGGCCGAAAGCGGTTTCTACCGCACCTACTATCACGCACTGGTCGAGCCGCAACTGGCCCGCGCCAGCCTGCGTTCGAACTGGCGCATCTTCCAACACAAGACCGTGCCGCAAATACTGGAACTGATGCTCGAGCGTCAGGGCATCGAACAGTACGAACTGCGTGCCAGCATGGACCATCAGGTCCGCGAGTTCTGCGTCCAGGCCGGCGAGACGGACCTGGCATTCTTCGCTCGCCTGGCTGGCGAAGAGGGTTTCGTCTACCGCTTCGCCCACAGTGAAAAGTTGCATAAGCTGATCATCACCGATCAGCTGCAATCTCTGGGGTTGATCAGCCATGGCGCCATCCAGGCGGCCCAAGCTGACGGCGATGAGGACGAAGGCTTTTACGATGCCGATGAGCCTGTAGATCCCGACACCGTCCTGTACCATGCCAACAGCGGAGGCGACCGGGCTGTTCCCTGCTTGCGCCGCTTGAACTACAGCGAACAGGTACGCACGGCACGCCAGGTTCAGCGTGACTATACCTTCACCCACCCGGCCTACCGCCAGGAACACAGCGCCTGCGGCCCGTTCCTGAAGCATCAATCCAGCGAGTACGAGTACTTCGACTATCCAGGCCGCTACAAGCGCGATGTCGTCGGTAAACCGTTCACTGAAAACCGCATCACGGCACTGCGTCACGATGCCCGTCTGGCGCAGGTCCAAGGTGACGATGTGCGCTTGCAACCGGGGCTCAGTTTCACCCTGACCGGGCACCCCCGGGGCGACCTCAATGCGCACTGGCGAGTGAGCACGGTCACTCACGAAGGCTGCCAGCTCACCAGCCTGCAGGACGAGGCAAGCAGTGTCGAGCAAAGCACACGGTACGAGCAGACCGCCGTGCTGGTACCCGGCAGAACCGAATGGCGACCTTCCCCACTGGCAAAACCGCGCATCGACGGCCCGCACATGGCTACCGTGGTCGGACCGAAGGGCGAAGAGATCTATTGCGATGAGTGGGGGCGAGTCAAGGTCAGTTTCCCGTGGGACCGCGAAAGCGAGAACAATGAGTTCAGCTCCTGCTGGGTGCGCGTCTCCCAAGGCTGGGCCGGGGGCAGTTGGGGCTCGATGGCCATCCCGCGAATCGGCCAGGATGTGATCATCCAGTACGTCAACGGTGACCCAGACCAGCCCATGATCATCGGGCGCACTTACTGCGGCAACCAGTTGCCACCGTACCCCCTGCCTGACCACAAGACCTGCATGACCATCAAGAGCCAGACCCATAAAGGCGATGGCTTCAACGAATTGCGTTTCGAGGATGAGCTGGGGCGCCAGGAAGTGTTCATTCATGCCGAGCGGGATCAGAACAATGTGGTCAAGCATGATGAGACGACACAGATTGGAAACGATCGGTCTGAACGTGTAGCGCGAGATGAGCACATCGACATTGGTCATGACCGATATGAGGAAGTGGGTAACGATCAAGGTCTGACAGTGGGGGGAGACCAGCATTGCCAGATCGGTCGGGATGACATCCTTCAAGTTGGTCGTCATCGCACAATCAATACCGCACAAGATCGTACGGAGCACGTGGGCAACAACAGATATGACAAAACCGCAGCAAATCACTCGCTAGAGATCGGTGGGCACCTAGAGCAACACGTGCTCGGAAATGTTGATCTACGGGCCGGGCAAGCGATTCGCCATGAAACGCAAGTCATAGAGCTCCAGGTTTCACAACGCCTGACCATCAAGGCGCCGGGAGCAACCTTAACGCTCGACGGCAGCGGCATCACCTTGGATGCCGTTGCCATTCAGATCAAAGGCCCCTTAACGCAAAGCGCAACGGGAAGTTTACATAACCTCGCCATCAGCTCTACGCCGGCGCCTGCAGAAGCAGTCTGCATCAGCTGTTTGCTGAAAGCCATCGCAGAGGGTCGGAATGTCGTTCGCATGGCGGGAAGCGCGTAATGAAAGATAACTTCTTCGAACAACTGTTTTTGCCCTTACGGCAAGCCGAACACTATCGAATTTGTGCTGTCCTGGAACTTTCAAAGTTAAGCACTGAGCAGTGGGAAAGCCTTGTACAGCGAGAGCACAGAATACTGTGCCCACTGATGCAACAGGATGAATTCAACAACTTGCGCCGATGCGGCACTGGTTTGTATGCAGTCACGGCCAATATCACATTACAGAGCCAATCCGATCTCTTCTGGCAGTTACGGTCGCTTGCAGCCGATGCAATCAGGGGCTGGATCGTCAGCTCGTTGCCCACAGCTGCGTTGGCCAAGCACTTGGCGCAAGCCAACGTTGTGCTGGCGCCAGACGGCCAACGCTACTTGATGCGTTATCACACTGAACATTGCCTGCGTGTGCTACATGCCCGAACGGATCTGCCCGACATTGTCGAATGGTTCGCTCCGATCCATAGCTGGTGGGTACCTTACCCTGACGTCAATGAAGAAATGTGGGGCTGCTTGATGGGGGGCGACAGGCACCCAACCCGAGCATTCAAAAACATCACGCTAGACGCTGCGTGCTGGGAGGCGCTGGCCGGGGATCCACTCGAACATCGACTCGCCGATCAGCTGGAAAGCTCGCTGACCGAGAGTGGGCAAGCTAATCAATCCCACAGCGTTCGGCTGGGTCGGGTGCGTAAATACCTCGCTACTGCGCGAGAAGCAGGATTCATCGAGCAACAAGACCTGATTACCTACGTCACCTATCTGGCGCTGCTAGGCGACAGACTGACACTCGATCCCATCTGGCAGGCCGCCATCGAAGAGGCGCTCGAGCAAAGACTGCCACTTGCCCAACGCCTTGAAACACAACTGCACCGCTTACTTCCCCAGGGGCCCTCATGCTCGATCTGAAGACGCTGCTGGAAATCAACCGGCGCAATTGCGAAGCCTTGCAAGATCCTTTCTCCAAGGGGCCGG
>CAURYQ010000053.1:0-32342 GCA_963529135.1 uncultured Pseudomonas sp.
CTAGCGTCTATTACTCGGCAGCAGGTGCAGCCGCTTCTTCAGCGTAGACTTCGGTGCCGCCAGCAACATTGTTGCGGCCACGGATGACAGCGTCAGCCATGGAAGTCATGTACAGCTCGATAGCGCGAATGGCGTCATCGTTACCTGGGATGATGTAGTCAACACCTTCCGGGCTGCTGTTGGTATCGACAACGCCAATGACCGGGATACCCAGTTTGTTGGCTTCGGTGATCGCGATGCGCTCGTGATCAACGTCGATGACGAACAGAGCGTCAGGCAGACCGCCCATGTCCTTGATGCCGCCCAGGCTGCGGTCCAGTTTTTCCAGATCGCGGGAGCGCATCAGGGCTTCTTTCTTGGTCAGCTTGGCAAAGGTGCCATCTTCGGCCTGAGTTTCCAGGTCGCGCAGACGCTTGATCGAAGCACGGATGGTCTTGTAGTTGGTCAGCATGCCGCCCAACCAACGGTGGTCAACGTACGGCGAACCGCAACGAGCAGCTTGCTCGGCGACGATCTTGCCGGCGGAACGCTTGGTGCCGACGAACAGGATCTTGTTCTTGCCCTGGGCCAGGCGCTCAACGAACGACAGAGCGTCGTTGAACATAGGCAGGGTTTTTTCCAGGTTGACGATGTGGATCTTGTTGCGCGCACCGAAAATGTACTTGCCCATTTTCGGGTTCCAGTAACGGGTCTGGTGGCCGAAGTGCACACCGGCCTTCAGCATATCGCGCATGTTGACTTGGGACATGATAGTTCCTTGATAAGTCGGGTTGGGCCTCCACGTATCCCAATGACCAACCCGCGAACTCTTCAGCTCGGGGCACCCAGGCCATCGTGTCGACACGTGTGTGGGTTTGGATGCAAACGGAGCTGGCTCCGAAAGCGGCGCATGTTATACCACAGGCTGCGTACAAACAAAACACGAAACTCACCCCGCAACCGCCGGACGGCAAGGTGTGCGCGCCAGCCCTCGCCGTGGGCAGCAAGCATGCGACGTGTTTGCAAGGGTCGCGTGCCGCTACCAGCCCGCAGCTCTGTTAGAATGACGCCTTTCCTGATTTGAACGCGCCGCCTGCGGCGCTGAGTAGAGAGCCTGTAATGACCGTCACCATCAAGACTGCAGAAGACATCGAGAAGATGCGCATCGCCGGCCGCCTGGCAGCCGAAGTGCTGGAAATGATCGAAGAGCATGTCAAGCCCGGTGTCACCACCGAGGAACTCGATCGCCTGTGCCACGACTACATCGTCAACGTCCAGCAGGCCATTCCGGCGCCGCTCAACTACAAGGGCTACCCCAAGTCGATCTGCACGTCCATCAACCATGTGGTCTGCCATGGCATCCCCAATGACAAGCCCTTGAAGAATGGCGATACGCTCAATATCGACATCACGGTGATCAAGGACGGCTACCACGGCGACACCAGCCGCATGTTCCACGTCGGCACCGTCGCGCCCTGGGCCGAGCGCCTGTCCCAGGTCACCCAGGAATGCCTGTACAAGGCCATCGAGCTGGTGCGTCCGGGCTGCCGCCTCGGCGACATCGGCGAGGTGATCCAGAAGCACGCCGAGAAGAACGGCTTCTCCGTGGTACGCGAGTTCTGCGGCCATGGCATCGGCAAGGTGTTCCACGAAGAGCCGCAGGTGGTGCATTACGGCAAGGCCGGCACCGGCATGGCGCTCGAGGAAGGCATGACCTTCACCATCGAGCCGATGATCAACCAGGGCAAGGCCGACACCAAGGTGCTGGGCGACGGTTGGACCGCGATCACCAAGGATCGCAAGCTGTCGGCGCAATGGGAGCACACCCTGCTGGTGACGGCCACCGGCTACGAGATCTTCACCCTGCGCAAGGACGACACCATCCCGCGTACGTCGGCCTGACCCCAGGCCGGCTGCCCAGACAGGAACCCGACGATGCCCCAGGTGGATCCCGAACTGTTCGACCGCGGCCAGTTCCAGGCCGAGCTGGCGCTCAAGGCCAGCCCCATCGCGGCCTTCAAGAAAGTCATGCGCCAGGCCGGCGAGGTGCTCGACCGGCGCTTTCGCGACGGCCGCGACGTGCGTCGGCTGATCGAAGACCGCGCCTGGCTCGTCGACAACCTGCTGCAACAGGCCTGGAACCAGTTCGACTGGGGCGAGCCGGGCGGCATCGCCCTGGTGGCGGTGGGCGGCTATGGCCGTGGCGAGCTGCACCCCTACTCGGACATCGACCTGCTGATCCTGCTGGGCGAGGACGACCATGAGCGCTACCGGGGCGCGATCGAGCAGCTGCTCACCCTGCTGTGGGACATCGGCCTGGAAGTCGGCCAGAGCGTGCGCAGCGTCGCCGACTGCGCCGAGCAGGCGCGCGCCGACATCACGGTCATCACCAACCTCATGGAAAGCCGCACCATCGCCGGCCCCGAGGCCCTGCGCAAGCGCATGCTCGAGGCTACCGGCACCGCGCACATGTGGCCGAGCAAGGCGTTCTTCCTGGCCAAGCGCGCCGAGCTGCAGGCCCGCCACCACAAGTACAACGACACCGAGTACAACCTCGAACCCAACGTCAAGGGCTCGCCCGGCGGGCTGCGCGACATCCAGACCGTGCTCTGGGTCGCCCGGCGCCACTACGGCACGCTGAACCTGCACGCCCTGGCCGGGGAAGGCTTCCTGCTCGAGAGCGAGAACGAACTGCTGGCCTCGTCCCAGTCGTTCCTGTGGAAAGTGCGCTATGCCCTGCACATGCTCGCCGGCCGCGCCGAGGATCGCCTGCTGTTCGACCACCAGCGCAGCGTGGCCACCCTGCTCGGCTACAGCGACGAGAACCCCAAGCGCGCCATCGAGCAGTTCATGCAGCAGTACTACCGGGTGGTGATGAGCATCAGCCAGCTGTGCGACCTGATCATCCAGCACTTCGAGGAAGTGATTCTCGCCGACGATGACAGCGGTACCACCCAACCGCTCAATGCACGCTTCCGCCTGCATGACGGCTACATCGAGGCGGTGCGCCCGAACGTGTTCAAGCGCACCCCGTTCGCCATGCTGGAGATTTTCGTACTGATGGCCCAGCACCCGGAGATCAAGGGTGTGCGCGCGGACACGGTGCGCCTGCTGCGCGAGCATCGGCACCTGATCGACGACACCTTCCGCAACGATATTCGCAACACCAGCCTGTTCATCGAGCTGTTCAAGTGTGAAATCGGCATCCATCGCAACCTTCGGCGCATGAACCGGTACGGCATTCTCGGGCGCTACCTGCCCGAGTTCGGGTTGATCGTGGGGCAGATGCAGCACGACCTGTTCCACATCTACACCGTCGATGCCCACACCCTCAACCTGATCAAGCACCTGCGCAAGCTGCAGTACACGCCGGTGTCGGAGAAATTCCCGCTGGCCAGCAAGCTCATGGGCCGCCTGCCCAAGCCCGAGCTGATTTACCTCGCCGGTCTTTACCACGATATCGGCAAGGGCCGTCAGGGCGATCACTCCGAGCTCGGTGCAGTGGATGCGCTGAAGTTCTGCGAACGCCACCAACTCCCTGCCTGGGACAGCCGGCTGATCGCCTGGCTGGTGCAGAACCACCTGGTCATGTCCACCACCGCTCAGCGCAAGGACTTGTCCGACCCGCAGGTGATCAACGACTTTGCCTTGCACGTGGGTGACGAAACACGTCTGGACTATCTGTACGTGCTGACGGTGGCGGACATCAACGCCACCAATCCCACGTTGTGGAATTCATGGCGAGCCAGCCTGCTGCGCCAGCTGTATACCGAAACCAAGCGCGCCCTGCGCCGCGGCCTGGAGAACCCGCTGGACCGCGAGGAGCAGATTCGTCAGACCCAGTCTTCGGCGCTGGATACGCTGGTGCGCCAAGGCACCGACCCGGATGACGTGGAGCAACTGTGGTCACAGCTGGGGGATGATTACTTCCTCAAGCACACAGCGTCCGATGTGGCCTGGCACACCGATGCCATCCTGCAACAGCCGGCCGACGGTGGCCCGCTGGTGTTGATCAAGGAAACCACCCAGCGCGAATTCGAGGGCGGCACCCAGATCTTCATCTATGCCCCTGACCAGCACGATTTCTTCGCCGTGACGGTAGCCGCCATGTCGCAGCTGAACCTGAACATTCATGACGCGCGCATCATTACCTCCAGCAGCCAGTTCACCCTGGACACCTACATCGTGCTGGACAATGACGGCGGTGCGATCGGCGACAACCCGCAGCGGGTCAAGCAGATTCGCGACGGCCTGACCGAGGCCCTGCGCAACCCCGAGGACTACCCGACGATCATCCAGCGTCGGGTACCGCGCCAACTGAAGCACTTCGACTTCCCGCCGCAGGTGACCATCCTCAACGATGCCCAGCGCCCGGTGACCATTCTCGAAATCACCGCGCCGGACCGGCCAGGCCTGCTCGCCCGACTGGGGCGCATTTTCCTGGAGTTCGACCTGTCGCTGCAGAACGCCAAGATCGCCACCCTGGGTGAACGGGTGGAAGACGTGTTCTTCATCACGGACGCCGACAACCAGCCGCTGTCCGACCCGCAGTTGTGCAGCCGCCTGCAGGAAGCCATCGTGCAACAACTTCAAGCAGGGCAGGCCAGTGCCAGCCCTGCCCGCGTGACCTTTTGATGACATGATTGATGAGACCTTGCGCCAATGAACCCTGCCTTGAGCCAGCTCCAGCCCTACCCCTTCGAAAAGCTCCGCGCCCTGCTGGGCAGCGTATCGCCTGCTGCTGACAAACGTGCAATCGCCTTGTCGATCGGCGAGCCCAAGCACGCCTCCCCGCCCTTCGTGGCCAAGGCGATGGCCGACAACCTCGACAAGCTGGCGGTCTACCCCAGCACCCTGGGCCTGCCCGCCCTGCGCCAGGCCATCGGGCAGTGGTGCGAGCGTCGCTTTGGCGTACCTGCTGGCTGGTTGGATGCCGAACGCCACATCCTCCCCGTCAACGGCACGCGCGAAGCGCTGTTCGCCTTTACCCAGGCGGTGGTCGACCGTGATGCCGACGGCCTGGTGGTAAGCCCCAACCCGTTCTACCAGATCTACGAAGGGGCAGCGCTGCTGGCCGGCGCCACGCCGCACTACCTGCCGTGCCTTGAGCGCAACGGGTTCAACCCCGACTTCGATGCAGTACCCGAACACGTCTGGGCCCGTTGCCAGGTCCTGTTCCTGTGCTCGCCCGGCAACCCCACCGGTGCCCTGGTGCCCATCGACACCCTTAAAAAGCTGATTGCGTTGGCCGACGCGCACGACTTCGTGATCGCCGCCGACGAGTGCTACAGCGAACTGTACTTCGACGAGGACGCACCGCCCCCGGGGCTGCTGACGGCCTGTGCGGAGCTTGGCCGGAGCGATTTCAAGCGCTGCGTGGTGTTCCACAGCCTGTCCAAGCGCTCGAACCTGCCAGGGCTGCGCTCAGGCTTCGTCGCCGGGGACGCCGACATCATCAAGCCGTTCCTGCTGTACCGCACCTACCATGGTTGCGCCATGCCGGTGCAGACGCAGCTGGCCAGCATTGCCGCCTGGCAGGACGAAGCGCATGTGCGCGCAAACCGTGACCAGTACCGTGCCAAGTACGATGCCGTGCTGGCCATCCTCGAACCGGTGATGGACGTGCAGCGTCCGGACGGCAGTTTCTACCTGTGGGCCAAGGTTCCGGGTAGCGATGCCGACTTCACCCGAGACTTGTACGAGGCCGAGCACGTGACCGTGGTGCCAGGCTCCTACCTGTCCCGTGAGGTGGAAGGTGTGAATCCCGGTGCGGGGCGCATACGCATGGCTCTGGTCGCCCCACTGCCGGAGTGCGTGGAAGCGGCCGAGCGCATCCGCGCGTTCTTGGGCAATCGCTGAAACCCGTAAGGCTGGGCCAGCTCACTTGACCTGGCCCAGGTTCGCCTCGCTCATGTCCAGCTCGCCCAGCACGTGCCGCACCACTTCATCGCCCAGCAGGTGCTGGCGATGCAGGTTGTACAGCTCCAGGCGCTGGGCCCGCAGCGCGCGCAAACGCAACCGCCGCTCCAGCAGGTCCCTCTGCTCGGCCAGGGCCCTGGCCTCCTCACTGTCGTCGTGCCTGTCCAGCTGGTCGCGATACTCGGCCATCAGCCGGGCCTTCAACTCGGTGGCCAGCGTGGCCTGGGCGGCGTCCTGGGGCGCGTTGGCATCGACCACCTCTTCCGCTTCCAGCGCGTGAATCGCCGCTTCGGCAGTACGCCGCCAGGCCTCATGCACCTCTTGCTGCATGCGCTCGTCGGGGCTTTTGGTCACACCGCGTAGCAATACCGGCAGTGCGACACAGGCACTGATCAGCGACAAGAGAATCACACCGGCGGCGATGAAAATCAGCAGGTCGCGCTCGGGAAACGCCTTGCCTGCGCCGATCAGCAGCGGGATCGACATGACGCCGGCCAAGGTGACGGCCCCCCTTACACCGCCCAGGGTCAGCAACCAGCAAGACCGCGCGGTAGGCAACAGTACCAGCGCCGGCTTGCCACGCCAGCGACGTAGAACCCCGACCAACCGCCAGATGCTCTGCACCCAGATGAACCGCAGCATGATGAGCGCGGCGAAAATGGCCACCACATCCAGGCAGCGCCAGGCCAGCGTCGGCCACAGCGTGGTTTCATGGCTGACCACTGCCTTGACGATGTCGGGCAGTTGCAAGCCCAGCAGCAAGAAGATCAGCCCGTTGAACGCGAACTCCAGCAGCGACCATACGCTGCGATTGAGCAGGCGAGTGCTGGTCTGGCGGGGCAGCAGGTCGAGCCAACTTTGCATCATGCCTGCCGCCACAGCCGACAGGATGCCTGATACCCCCAGCCGTTCAGCCAGCACATAGGCCGCGAACGGCAGCAGCAACATGAACACCACGTGGGTGGCCGGGTCGTCCCAACCGCGGGCGATCATCCAGGCACGCAGGCGGCCGACCAGCCAACTCAGCGCCACCCCCACGGCCAGGCCGCCGAGGGCCACCAGTGCGAAACTGAGGCTGGCGTCGGTCAGTGAAAACACACCGGTAATGGCGGCGGCCAGGGCGAACTTGAACGTGACCAGGCCCGAGGCGTCGTTCATCAAGGCCTCGCCCTGCAACATGTGCATCAATGGCGTGGGCAGGCGGTCCTGAGTGATGGCCGAAACGGCCACGGCGTCGGTCGGCGACAACACCGCCGCCAATGCGAACGCCACGGGCAGCGGAATGCTCGGCAAAAGCCAATGGATGAAGTAGCCAGCCCCGACCACGGTGAACAATACCAACCCCACCGCCAGGGCCACTACCGGGCCACGAATGCGCCACAGCTCGCGCTTGGGAATACGCCAGCCATCGGCGAACAACAGCGGCGGCAGGAACAGGAAAAGAAACAACTCGGGGTCCAGGGCAACGTGCAGCCCCAATGTAGGCCAGGCCAGCAGCGCACCGGCGGCGATCTGCACGAGCGGCAAGGGCAAAGGAATGACGCGGCCGACCAATTTCGACACGCTGACCAGCATCAGCAGGATAAGAACGGTATAGGCGGACTGCATCCAGTTGGGTTCCCTTCTTCAAACAGCCTCGGATTCGAGGACAAAACGTGCACCTGGATCAGCATGGTAACGGGTGACAAGGTTGCCTGGCCGCTGCACGAAGGTCGCAGGTGCCGAACTAATGTGTAACATGAAGATACATCTACCGCCCGAGGGTTCAGCCGGTGTTGGGTAAATGGCCGGTGGTTGGACGCAATTGCGCTCAATTTCCCACGCATAAACCATGGCGGCAGTGTTTCCCGGCATCAACCGCCCGCGTTCAGGCCAAGCGCCCGTGGCGCCATGCGGAGCGTTATCGCATAATCGCGCGACTGACATTCGGAAATGGAGAGATTGGGGCGACACGTATCCCCGATGCACACGATGACTTACACGCTCTACGGCATAAAAGCCTGTGACACGATGAAAAAGGCACGCACCTGGCTCGACGCCCAGGCCATCGCCTACGAATTCCATGACTACAAGACTCAAGGCATCGACCGTGACAGCCTGAACCGGTGGTGCGCCGAACACGGCTGGGAAACCCTCCTCAACCGTGCAGGCACCACGTTTCGCAAACTCGACGATGCCAGCAAAGCCGATCTCGACCAGGCCAAGGCCGTCGAGCTCATGCTGGCCCAGCCTTCGATGATCAAGCGCCCGGTACTCGACCTGGGTACGCGCACACTGGTGGGCTTCAAGCCCGACCTGTACGCCGCCGCCCTGGCCTGAGTCCCTACCCATTTAGTACGAGGTAACTACATGTCCAATTCCCTGTTCAGCCTGGCCTTCGGCGTCGGCTCCCAGAACCGCCAGGGCGTCTGGCTCGAAGTGTTCTACGCACAGCCCCTGATCGACCCCAGCGCCGAGCTGGTTGCTGCCATCGCACCGATCCTTGGTTATGAGGGTGGCAACCAGGCCATCGCCTTCAGCAATGCCCAGGCTGCGCAACTGGCCGAAGCCGTCCGAGGCGTGGATGCCGCGCAAGCCGCCCTGCTGACTCGCCTGGCAGAAAGCCACAAGCCGCTGGTCGCTACCCTGTTGGCTGAAGACGCTGCACTGGCCTCCACCCCCGAGGCGTACCTCAAGCTGCACCTGCTGTCGCATCGCCTGGTCAAGCCGCATGGCGTGAGCCTGGCCGGCATTTTCCCGCTGCTGCCCAACGTGGCATGGACCAACATCGGCGCGGTAGACCTGGCCGAGCTGGCCGAGCTGCAACTCGAAGCGCGCCTGCGCGGCGAGCTGCTGGAAGTCTTCTCGGTGGACAAGTTCCCGAAGATGACCGACTACGTGGTACCGGCCGGCGTGCGCATTGCCGACACCGCACGGGTGCGCCTGGGCGCGTACATCGGCGAAGGCACCACCATCATGCACGAAGGTTTCGTCAACTTTAACGCCGGTACCGAAGGCCCGGGCATGATCGAAGGCCGCGTTTCGGCCGGCGTCTTCGTCGGCAAGGGTTCGGACCTCGGTGGCGGCTGCTCGACCATGGGCACCCTGTCCGGCGGCGGCAACATCGTCATCAAGGTTGGCGAAGGCTGCCTGATCGGCGCCAACGCCGGTATCGGCATTCCACTGGGTGACCGCAATACCGTCGAGGCCGGCCTGTACATCACCGCCGGCACCAAGGTCAACCTGCTGGACGAGCACAACGAACTGGTCAAGGTCGTCAAGGCGCGCGACCTGGCAGGCCAGACCGACCTGTTGTTCCGTCGCAACTCGCTCAACGGCGCCGTAGAGTGCAAGACCCACAAGTCAGCCATCGAGCTGAATGAAGCTTTGCACGCTCACAACTGAAAACCCCGCCGGGTTCGAAGTGTTAAGATCGGGTCTGGCGCCTCAACGCCAGACCCGATTTTCATTCCAGGCCCCGCAAATATGTTCCAGCCCTCCCCCTGGCGTGCCGATTTTCCTGCCATCGACGCCCTGCAACGCCAGCACCAGACCTACCTGGACAGTGCCGCCACCGCTCAGAAGCCCCAGGCGCTGCTCGACGCCCTGTGCCATTACTACGGCCACGGTGCGGCCAATGTGCACCGTGCCCAGCACCTGCCCGGCGCCCTGGCGACCCAGGCCTTCGAAGCCAGCCGCACCAAGATGGCCGCCTGGTTGAACGCCGGGCAGACCGGCCAGATCATGTTCACCCAGGGCGCCACCGCGGCGCTGAACCTGCTGGCCTACGGCCTGGAACACCGCTTGGAGGCCGGTGATGAGATTGCCATCAGTGCCCTCGAACACCATGCCAACCTCCTGCCTTGGCAACAGCTGGCCCGCAGGCGCAACCTGCGCCTGGTGATATTGCCGGTCGATGCGCGCGGTTTCATCGACCTCGATCAGGCGCTGCAGATGATCGGGCCGCGTACCCGCGTGCTTGCCGTAAGCCAGTTGTCCAACGTGCTGGGCACCTGGCAACCCCTGGCGGCCCTGCTCGCTCATGCCCGGGCACAGGGTGCGCTGACGGTGGTGGATGGCGCCCAGGGTATAGTGCACGGGCGCCAGGATGTGCAGCACCTGGGGTGCGATTTCTACGTGTTTTCCAGCCACAAGCTGTATGGCCCGGACGGGGTTGGCGTGCTGTATGGCCGCGACCCGGCACTGCGGCTGCTGCGTCATTGGCAGTTTGGCGGTGAGATGGTGCAACTGGCCGAGTACCAGAGCGCGAGCTTTCGTCCGGCGCCGTTGGGCCTGGAGGCCGGCACCCCGCCCATCGCCGGGGTGATCGGGCTGGGTGCTACGCTCGATTACCTGGCGGGCCTGGACGCGGCAGCGGTCGTCGCTCACGAGGCCGGCCTGCATGCCTTGCTGGTCGAAGGGCTCACGCAACGCGAAGGGGTTCGCCTGCTTGGCCTTCCGCAATGCGCATTGGCCAGTTTCGTCGTGGAAGGTGTACACAACGCCGACATCGCCCACCTGCTGACCGAACAAGGCATCGCCGTACGGGCAGGCCACCACTGTGCGATGCCGCTGCTTCAGGGGTTGGGCCTGGATGGCGCAATCCGCGTGTCGTTGGGCCTCTATAATGACCAGGCCGACCTGCACCGTTTCTTCGAGGCCCTGGACCAGGCGCTGGAGCTGCTGCGATGAGCTTGCCCGAGCCGGCCCGGCAGGCGCAGGAAGCCTTCGCGCAAAGCAAGGGCTGGGAGCAACGCGCGCGGCTGTTGATGCAGTGGGGAGATCGCCTGGAACCGCTGGCCGACGCCGACAGGATCGAAGCCAATCGCGTGCACGGGTGCGAAAGCCTGGTCTGGTTGGTAGCCGATCACGTGGACGGCCACTGGCACTTCAAGGCCAGCAGTGACGCGCGCTTGTTGCGCGGCCTGCTGGCACTGCTGCTGGTGAGGGTACAGGGCTTGAGCGGCGAGGCGCTGTTGGCGCTGGATGTACAGGCGTGGTTCGCACAACTGGGCCTCGAGCGCCAGTTGTCTCCCTCCCGCAGCAACGGCTTGCATGCCGTGGTACAGCGCATGGCGGTGCTGGCTTCGGGACGATGACGCCATCGCAGCTCATACCGCGCTGACACGCTCCGATGGCCGCCGGGCACCTGCCACCAGCTTCTCCACGGCCTTGCTGGCTGCCACCATGCCGAACGTGGCCGTCACCATCATCACCGCGCCGAAGCCTCCGGCGCAGTCCAGTCGCACGCCTTCACCCACGAAGCTTTTCTGCAGGCAAACGCTGCCATCCCCCTTGGGATAGCGCAGCTGTTCGCTGGAAAACACACAGGGCACGCCATAGTTGCGGCTGACATTGCGCGAGAAGTTGTAGTCGCGGCGCAGGGTCGAGCGCACCCGGGAGGCCAGGGGGTCGTTGAAGGTCTTGTTCAAGTCCGCGATCTGGATCTGCGTCGGGTCGATCTGCCCACCAGCGCCACCGGTGGTCACGATGCCGATCTTGCGCCGCCGGCACCAGGCGATCAGGGCTGCCTTGGCCATGACGCTGTCGATGCAGTCGACCACGTAATCGAACTGCTCGGTGATGTACTCGGCCATGGTCTCCCGGGTGACGAAATCGGCCACTGCATGCACCGTGCACGCCGGGTTGATGGCCCGCAGGCGCTCGGCCATCACCTCGACCTTGGGCCGCCCCACCTGCCCTTCCAGGGCGTGAGCTTGACGGTTGGTGTTGCTCACGCACACATCGTCCAGATCGAACAGGCTGATCTCACCCACGCCCGAGCGGGCCAAGGCTTCGGCCACCCACGAGCCCACCCCGCCAATGCCGACGATGCCCACGTGGGCTTGTTGCAGGCGCTGCAGGCCCTGATCGCCGTACAACCGGGCCACTCCTGCGAAGCGTGGATCTTCTGTGCTCATGTTCATACCCCAAAAAACCGGCGCGCATTATAGGCCAGCCTGGCCGTGGCCTGCACGGTTAGGAAAGACACCCCCAACCCTGCTTTAATGTCGTAACACTTCGACACTTATGGACGACAATGTCTTCACGTAAATTCGGGCTGAACCTGGTAGTGGTTCTGGCCATCGCGGCGCTGTTCACAGGTTTCTGGGCGCTGATCAACCGCCCGGTATCGGCACCTGCCTGGCCCGAGCAGATCTCCGGCTTTTCCTATTCGCCATTTCGCCTGGGGGAAAGCCCGCAGAAGGGGCAGTACCCAGACGACAACGAGATGCGTCAGGACCTCGAGCAGATGAGCAAGCTCACCGACAGCATCCGTATCTACACCGTCGAAGGCACCCAGGCGCACATTCCGAAACTGGCCGAGGAATTTGGCTTGCGGGTGACAGTCGGCATCTGGATCAGCCCGGACCTGGAGCGCAACGAGCGCGAGATCGCCACGGCCATCGAACTGGCCAATACCTCGCGCAGCGTGGTGCGTGTGGTGGTCGGCAACGAGGCGTTGTTCCGCGAGGAAGTGACACCAGAAAACCTGATCAAGTACCTGGACCGTGTGCGTGCAGCCGTGAAGGTGCCGGTGACCACCAGTGAGCAGTGGCACATCTGGAAACAGAACCCGGAGTTGGCCAAGCATGTGGACCTGATCGCCGCCCACATCCTGCCTTATTGGGAATTCGTGCCCATGCAGGACTCGGTCGAGTTCGTGCTCGAACGTGCCCGCGAGTTGAAACACCAGTTCCCCCGTAAACCACTGCTGCTCTCTGAGGTGGGCTGGCCGAGCAACGGGCGCATGCGGGGCGGCGCCGATGCTACCCAGGCCGACCAGGCGATCTACTTGCGCACCTTGGTCAATACGCTCAACCGCCGAGGTTTCAACTACTTTGTGATCGAAGCTTACGACCAGCCCTGGAAAGCCAGCGATGAAGGCTCGGTCGGGGCGTACTGGGGCGTGTTCAACGCCGAACGCCAGCAGAAATTCAACTTCGAAGGGCCTGTGGTCGCCATTCCCCAGTGGCGAGCCCTCGCAGTGGCTTCGGTGGTGCTGGCGATGATTGCCCTGATGGTGCTGTTCATCGACGGCTCGGCCTTGCGTCAGCGCGGGCGTACCTTCCTGACCTTCATCACCTTCCTGTGCGGGTCGGTGCTGGTGTGGATCGCCTACGACTACAGCCAGCAGTACAGCACCTGGTTCAGCCTGACCGTAGGCGTGCTGCTGGCCCTCGGGGCGCTGGGGGTGTTCATCGTGCTGCTGACCGAGGCCCATGAATTGGCCGAGGCGGTCTGGACTCACAAGCGGCGGCGCGAGTTTCTTCCTGTACAGGGTGACAGTGCCTACCGGCCCAAGGTGTCGGTGCACGTACCGTGCTACAACGAACCGCCAGAAATGGTCAAACAGACCCTGGACGCCCTGGCCGCTCTGGATTACCCGGACTACGAAGTGCTGGTCATCGACAACAACACCAAGGACCCGGCGGTGTGGGAGCCGCTCAAGGCCCATTGTGAAAAGCTCGGCGAGCGCTTCAGATTCTTCCACGTCGCTCCCCTGGCCGGTTTCAAGGGCGGCGCCCTCAACTACCTGCTCCCGCACACGGCCAAAGACGCCGAAGTCATCGCCGTGATCGATTCGGACTACTGCGTCGACCGCAACTGGCTCAAGCACATGGTGCCGCACTTCGCCGACCCGAAGATCGCCGTGGTGCAATCGCCGCAGGACTACCGCGACCAACATGAAAGCGCCTTCAAGAAGTTGTGCTACAGCGAGTACAAAGGCTTCTTCCACATTGGCATGGTCACCCGCAACGACCGCGATGCGATCATCCAGCACGGCACCATGACCATGACCAGGCGCTGCGTACTGGACGAACTGGGCTGGGCAGAGTGGTGCATCTGCGAGGACGCCGAGCTGGGCCTGCGGGTCTTCGAAAAAGGTCTGTCCGCAGCCTACGCCCACAACAGCTACGGCAAGGGCCTGATGCCCGACACCTTCATCGACTTCAAGAAGCAGCGCTTCCGTTGGGCCTATGGCGCCATCCAGATCATCAAGCACCATGCCGGCGCCCTGCTGCGCGGCAAAGGCAGCGAACTGACGCGGGGCCAGCGGTATCACTTCCTGGCCGGCTGGCTGCCGTGGATCGCCGACGGCATGAACATCTTCTTCACCGTCGGTGCCTTGCTCTGGTCAGCGGCCATGATCATCGTGCCGCACCGAGTCGACCCGCCGCTGATGATCTTCGCCATCCCGCCCTTGGCGCTGTTCTTCTTCAAGGTCGGCAAGATCGTGTTCCTGTACCGCCGCGCCGTGGGGGTGAACCTCAAGGACGCCCTGGCGGCCGCGCTGGCAGGGCTTGCGTTGTCGCACACCATCGCCAAGGCTGTGTTGTACGGGTTCTTCACCAGCAGCATGCCGTTCTTCCGGACACCGAAGAATGCCGACAGCCATGGCTTTCTGGTGGCGATTTCCGAAGCACGCGAAGAGCTGTTCATCATGCTGTTGCTGTGGGGTGCTGCGGGCGGCATCTATCTGGTGCAGGGCCTGCCGAGTTCGGACATGCGCTTCTGGGTCGCCATGCTGCTGGTGCAATCCCTGCCCTACCTGGCCGCGCTGGTGATGGCCTTCCTATCGTCACTGCCCAAGCCTGGAGAGAAGGCTGCCGACACGCTCTAGGCTCGCGCCAGCTTGCCGATGATCACCGGCAAGCTGGCCTCCACCGAACGGGGGTGCCTCGGGTACGCGCAAACCCATGGGCGCCGGCCTGTCGGCGATTGGGCCGTGAAGCCCGGCGTCATTTGATATAAGATAACGCCCCTCAGTTTCCCGCCTTGCCTTGCCCCGGAGTACCCCATGACGGCCCCTGCCGAGCTCTCGCCTACCCTTCAACTGGCCTGCGACCTGATCCGTCGCCCCTCGGTCACCCCCGTCGACGCCGATTGCCAGACGCAGATGATGCAGCGGCTGGGCGCCGTGGGCTTTGAGCTCGAACCGATGCGCATCGAGGACGTCGACAATTTCTGGGCCACGCACGGCAACCAGGAAGGCCCGGTGCTGTGCTTTGCCGGTCACACCGACGTGGTGCCCACCGGCCCGGTCCAGCAGTGGCAGCACGAGCCGTTCGATGCACTGATCGATGCCGACGGCATGCTCTGTGGTCGCGGCGCGGCCGATATGAAGGGCAGCCTGGCGTGCATGGTAGTGGCCAGCGAGCGCTTCGTGCGTGATTACCCCGCTCACCGAGGCCAGGTCGCTTTCCTGATTACCAGTGACGAGGAAGGCCCGGCCCATCACGGCACCAAGGCCGTGGTCGAGCGTCTCAAGGCACGCCATCAGCGCCTTGACTGGTGCATTGTCGGCGAGCCCTCCAGTACCGACTTGCTCGGGGATGTGGTCAAGAATGGTCGTCGCGGCTCACTGGGCGCCAAACTGACCGTGCGCGGCAAACAGGGCCACGTCGCCTACCCGCACCTGGCGCGCAACCCCATTCACCTGGCCGCACCGGCGCTGGCGGAACTGGCCGCCGAGCATTGGGACGAGGGCAATGCCTTCTTCCCTCCGACCAGTTTCCAGATTTCCAATCTCAATGCCGGAACCGGGGCAACCAACGTGGTACCCGGCGAGCTGACGGCATTGTTCAATTTCCGTTTTTCCACCGAGTCCACCGTCGAGGGCCTGCAAGCCCGTGTGTCGGCGATTCTGGACAAGCATGACCTGGACTGGTCGGTGGAGTGGGCGCTGTCCGGCCTGCCCTTCTTGACCGAGCCTGGCGAGCTGCTCGATGCGGTGTCGGCCAGCATCAAGGGCGTCACGGGGCGCGACACCCGGCCCTCGACCAGCGGCGGCACGTCCGATGGCCGCTTCATTGCCACCATGGGTACCCAGGTGGTCGAGCTTGGCCCGGTCAACGCCACCATTCACCAGGTCGACGAGCGCATCCTGGCCAGCGACCTGGACCTGCTGACCGAAATCTATTACCAGACCCTGGTACGGTTGCTCGCCTGATGCTGACCTGCCCCCTTTGCCAGGCTGCCTTGAGCCCGCTCGACAACGGCGTGGTGTGCCCTACCGGCCACCGCTTCGACCGCGCGCGCCAGGGGTACCTGAACCTGCTCCCCGTGCAGCACAAGAACAGCCGCGATCCTGGCGACAACCAGGCCATGGTCGAAGCCCGCCGCCACTTTCTGGACGCGGGCCATTACGCACCCGTGGCCCAGCGCCTGGCACACCTGGCAGCCGAGCGCCAACCAGGCGCCTGGCTGGACATCGGTTGCGGCGAGGGCTACTACACCGCGCAACTGGCCCAGGCATTGCCCGAGGCAGGCGGTTATGCCCTGGATATTTCCCGGGAGGCGGTCAAGCGTGCCTGTCGACGCGCGCCTGACGTCACCTGGATGGTGGCCAGCATGGCGCGCGTGCCGCTGGGCGACGCCAGCTGCCAGTTCATCGCCAGCGTGTTCAGCCCGCTTGACTGGGCCGAAGCCAAACGGGTGCTGAGCCCAGGTGGCGGCCTCATGCGCGTGGGCCCCACCAGCGGCCACCTGATGGAGCTGCGCGAAGTGCTCTACGATGAAGTGCGCCCCTATGCCGACGACAAGCACCTGGCCCTGGTACCGGACGGCATGTATCACGCCCACGGCGAAGTCCTGGCGTTTCGCCTGAGCCTGGTCGAGCCCCAGGCACGTGCCGACTTGCTGGCCATGACCCCGCATGGCTGGCGTGCCAGTGCAGAGCGTCGGGCCCGTGTGATCGAGCAAGCCGAACCGTTCGACGTCACCGTCTCCATGCGTTTTGATTATTTCGTGCGCCAAGCATGAGCACACCCGGAGGTGTTATGCGCCAACCTGATATCGAGATCTACCTCAAGGACGCCGACGTCGACCACAAGCAGATTGCGGCTTGGCTCACCCAGGCGATCGGCCCGTGCACCGAATGGAAGCACAAAGGTCTGACCTACAAGTGCCTGGCCGGTAACATTCCGGTCACTTGGTTACCCAAGGCTGTAGGGAAATGGAACAGCCTTTACCTCGAAAGCGACCAGACCCCTTGGGCCGACGATATCGCCTGCGGGCGTGATGCCCATGCTGCACTGGGCGTGGAAGTGCGCTGCGCTCCCGGTGGGTGGGTCGAGGAAGACGGCGAGGAGGATGCTGATCGCTGGGTGCGTATCAGTTCCGACGGTGAAGAGGAAATCACCTGGCGTACGTCGTCCTGATGGGCAAGCCTGGTGCTGCGAGGGCAACTGCCCTGCAGCGCCAGGCTTTCAGTAGTGTCGCTCAGAGCCCCACGACATCCTCGGCTTGCAGGCCTTTCTGGCCCTGCACGCAGGCATACTCGACCCGCTGACCCTCGACCAGGCTGCGATGCCCTTCACCTCGGATGGCCCGGTAGTGGACGAACACATCCGCGCCCCCCTCCCGTTGAATGAAGCCATAGCCCTTGGCATCGTTGAACCACTTCACATTCCCAGTCTCACGAGACGACATCTGAACTACTCCGGATTTTTATTGTGAAAATCGCCTTGCAGACGCGAGACAATCGCCCCGAATCAACGCCGCGTACGTAAATCTCCTGCAAGCGGCAGGCCTGATCCGTGCCTGCACACAAAAAATTTGATGACAGGCGACCGGCACGTCAAGCTAGGCGCAATGCAAACGACTGGCGTGCATGTGCTGGCCGGGCAGCGTTCTTCACCTACAACCAGGGCCCATCTTCATGACCCGTTCCCCCCTGCACCGCTTGGTATTCGGCGTCCTGCGCCGGCTGTTGTACCTGTGGGTGCGCTCCGAAACCATCAATCAGTCGGCCCTGACCCTCAAGCTCGACCGGAGCCGGCCGGTCTTCTACGCGCTGCCTTCCCCTGCGCTGACTGACCTGGTGGTGCTCGACCATGAATGCACCAAGGCAGGGCTGCCACGCCCTGTACTGCCGGTGGTGGTCGGCCCTTTGCACGAGGGGGCCGCTTTCTTCTACCTCACACCCGACCCGGATTGGCTGGGCCGCCACGACAAAAGCGGCGCTCCGCCAACCCTGGAGCGCCTG
Source organism: uncultured Pseudomonas sp. (assembly GCA_963529135.1). Classification (GTDB taxonomy): domain Bacteria; phylum Pseudomonadota; class Gammaproteobacteria; order Pseudomonadales; family Pseudomonadaceae; genus Aquipseudomonas. The sequence goes on from CAURYQ010000053.1 coordinate 17,870, forward strand.
GTGGAAGTGCTCAGCGAGCATGCCGAGGAAGATGCACAGATCATCCCCGTGAGCGTGTTCTGGGGGCAGTCGCCCGACAGCGAGTCGAGCCCCTGGAAGCTGCTGTTCGCCGACAGCTGGGCGGTGACCGGGCGCTTGCGCCGCTTGCTGACCGTACTGATCCTGGGGCGCAAGACCCGGGTGCAGTTCTCGACCCCGATCCACCTGCGCGAACTCGTGCAGCACAACAAAGGCCATGCGCGCACCGTGCGCATGGCCCAGCGCCTGATGCGCGTGCACTTGCGCAACCTCAAGACAGCGGTCATCGGGCCGGACATCTCGCACCGACGCAATCTGGTCAAGGGCTTGATACACGCGCCACTGGTCCGCCAGGCCATCGCCGAGCACGCCCAGCGCGAACACCTGCCGCAGTCCAAGGCCGAGGCGCAAGCCCGCCACTACGGGAACGAAATCGCCTCGGACTACACCTACACGGCCATCCGTTTCCTCGAAGTGGTGCTCAGCTGGTTCTGGCACAAGATCTACGACGGCATCAAGGTCAACCACATCGAGCAGGTGCAGGGGATCGCCCCTGGTCACGAAGTGATCTACGTGCCCTGCCACCGCAGCCACATCGACTACCTGCTGCTGTCGTACCTGCTGTTCAAGAACGGGCTGACGCCCCCGCACGTGGCTGCCGGCATCAACCTGAACATGCCCGTGGTGGGCAACCTGCTGCGTCGCGGTGGCGCCTTCTTCATGCGCCGCTCGTTCAAGGGCAACCCGCTGTACACTGCCGTGTTCAATGAGTACCTGCATACGCTGTACACCAAGGGTTTCCCAGTGGAGTACTTCGTCGAAGGCGGCCGCTCGCGCACCGGGCGCATGCTGCAACCGCGCACCGGGATGCTGGCCATCACCTTGCGCAGCTTCCTGCGCTCCTCGCGCACCCCGATCGTGTTCGTACCCGTCTATATCGGCTACGAGCGCGTACTCGAGGGCCGCACCTACCTGGGTGAGTTGCGTGGCGCAAGCAAGAAGAAGGAATCCATTTTCGACATCTTCAAGGTGCTGGGTGCGCTCAAGCAGCGCTTTGGTCAGGTCTACGTCAACTTCGGCGAACCCATCCGCCTGGCCGGCTTTCTCGACCAGCAGCAACCCGGCTGGCGTGAACAGGACCACGGGCCGCAACACCGCCCGGATTGGCTCAGCGAAACCACTACGCGCCTGGGCGACACCGTGGCCAGGCACCTCAATGGTGCAGCAGCCATCAACCCGGTGAACCTGGTGGCGCTGGCGCTGCTCTCAACCAGCAAGCTGGCCCTGGATGAACGCGCGCTGGTACGCGTGCTCGACCTGTACCTGGCGTTGATGCGCCAGGTGCCCTACTCCGCCCATACCACGTTGCCCGAAGGCGACGGTCAGGCTTTGATCGAGCATGTGCGCGGCATGGACTTGGTCGCAGAGCAGAAAGACGCGCTCGGGCGCATTCTGTACCTGGACGAAAACAACGCGGTGTTGATGACCTATTACCGCAACAACGTCCTGCACATCTTTGCCCTGCCGGCACTGCTCGCAAGCTTCTTTCTCAGCAGTTCGCGCATGAGCCGCACGTTGCTGGGCCAGTATGTCCATGCCTTGTACCCGTACCTGCAGGCCGAGCTGTTCCTGCGCTGGGAACCAGAGCAACTGGACGAGGTGATCGACCAGTGGCTGGCCGCCCTGGTGGAGCAAGGCCTGCTTCGCCAGGACAACGATATCTTCGTGCGTGCAGCACCCAGTTCCCGCCAGTTCGTGCTGCTGACCCTGCTGGCGCGCAGCATCACCCAGACCCTGCAGCGTTTCTACATGGCGACCTCGCTGCTGCTCAACAGCGGCCAAGGCAGCCTGAGTGCCGAGGCGCTCGAGGAGCTGTGCGTGATGATGGCCCAGCGGCTTTCGATACTGCATGGCTTGAACGCACCGGAGTTCTTCGACAAGACCCTGTTCCGCCATTTCATCCAGACGCTGATCGACCAAGGTGTGTTGCGTGTCGATGCATACGGCAAACTGAGCTACAGCGACAAGCTGGCCGGGTTGGCCGAAGGCGTGGCCAAGCGCGTGCTGTCGGCCGAGCTGCGCCTGTCGATCCGCCAGGTTGCCCTGCACCGGGATGACGGCCTGGTGACGGCGGCCCTATGAACCTTTTTTCTGACCACAAGGACACTGCCATGACCCGCCCCTCCCTGCGTCTGACCACCCTGTGCGCCGGCCTGCTGCTGTCGGCCAGCGCCTTTGCTCTGTCGCTCGGCGACCTCAGCCAGAAAGACGCCACCGGCGGTTTGAAGGATGCACTGACCCAAGGCGCGCAACTGGCTGTCAAGCAGCTGAGCACGCCAGGCGGTTTCAGCAACAACCCGGACGTACGCATCGAACTGCCCGGCAACCTGGGCAAGGCGGCCAAGGCCATGAAGATGTTCGGCAAGGGCGAGCAGGTGGACGCGCTCGAAGCGGGCATGAACAAGGCCGCCGAAGCCGCCGTACCACAGGCGCAGGCCATTCTTGTCAACGCCGTGAGAAACATGACCGTGACCGATGCCAAAGGCATTCTCAGCGGCGGGCAGGATTCGGCTACCCAATACCTGAACAAAAGCAGCCGCGAGCAGATCCGCGCCAAGTTCCTGCCGATCGTCAAGCAGGCAACCGATCAGGTAGGCGTGGCCCAGCAGTACAACGCCTTCGCGGCGCAGGCCAAGGGCCTGGGGCTGATCAAGAATGACGCCAACATCGAGAGCTACGTGACGGAAAAGGCCATGGACGGTTTGTTCGAGATGATCGCCAAACAGGAGCAGAACATCCGGCAGAACCCGGCCCAGGCAGCCACCAGCCTGGCCAAGAAGGTATTCGGCGCGCTTTGATTGCAGCATGACCGGGGCCGCTACACGGCCCCCTGTCACATCGGGCCGGCATGGCCCGCTAGTCGATCTTCCTGACTTTGAACCAGGCGGCGTACAACGCTGGGAGAAACAGCAGCGTCAGCGCCGTGGCAACGATCAACCCACCCATGATTGCCACCGCCATCGGCCCGTAGAACACGCTGCGCGACAACGGAATCATGGCCAGCACCGCCGCCAACGCGGTCAGCACGATGGGCCGGAAGCGACGCACCGTGGCTTCGACGATGGCCTGCCAGCGGCCCAGCCCGGCAGCAATGTCTTGCTCTATCTGGTCCAGCAGTATCACCGAATTGCGCATGATCATGCCCGCCAGGGCAATGGTCCCCAACATGGCGACGAACCCGAAGGGCTGGTTGAACACCAGCAGGAACAAGGTCACGCCAATCAGGCCCAACGGCGCCGTCAGAAAGACCATGATCGTGCGCGAGAAGCTGCGCAGCTGGATCATCAGCAGGCTCAACACGACCACGACGAACAGCGGCATGCCGGCATTCACCGATTTCTGCCCGCGCTCGGCGTCTTCCACAGTCCCACCCACCTCCAGCAGATAGCCATCGGGCAGCTTGGCGCGGATGCCCTGCAAGGTAGGCTGCACTTGCTTGACTACCGTGGCCGGTTGCACCTTGTCGTAGATATCGGCCCGCACGGTCACCGTCGGCAGGCGGTCACGGTGCCAGATGATGCCCTCCTCGAAACCGTAGGCCAAGGTGGCGATCTGTGACAGCGCCACGCTACGCTCGTTGTCCGTGGGTAGCGACAGGCTGGCCAGCTGGCTCAGGTCGCTGCGCTCCTGCGAAGTGCCTCGCACGAGGATTTCGATCAGTTCATCGTCTTCGCGGTACTGGCTGACCGCGGTTCCCGTGAGTGAGCTCTGCAGGAAGCTGGACAGCTGCCGGGTACTGACGCCCAAGGCGCGCGCGCGATCCTGGTCGATTTCCACGAACACGGCCTTGCTGGGTTCCTCCCAGTCCAGGTGCACGTTGACCACATGCGGGTTCTCCCGCACCTTGTCCGCCACTTCCCGGGCCAACGCGCGCGCTTGTTCGATATGCTCGCCAGTCACCCGAAACTGCACGGGGTAGCCCACTGGCGGGCCGTTTTCCAAGCGGGTGACGCGCGCGCGCAGGTCGGGGAACTGTTGCTCCAGGGCGTCGATCAACCAACTGCGCAGGCGTTCACGCGCCGGCATCGAGTCGGCCAGGACCACGAATTGGGCAAAGCTGGCGGCAGGCAGTTGCTGATCCAGGGGCAAGTAGAAACGCGGCGACCCTGAACCGACATAGGCGACATAGTTGACGATGCCTGGTTCTTGCTTGAGCAACTGTTCCAGTTGCCTGACCTTCTCCGCCGTGTTGAGCAGCGAGGCGCCTTCGGCCAGTTTCAGGTCGACCATCAACTCAGGCCGCCCGGAGGCAGGGAAAAACTGCTGCGGCACGAAACGGAACAGGAACACGCTGCCCACGAACGCGGCGATGGTCAGCACGATGACCGTCTTGCGCCGCCGCACGCACCACTCCACCAAACGGCGTACCCGCTGGTAGAAAGGCGTGGCATACGGGTCCGGTGCAGCGCTGCCATCACCGTGACGAGCGGCATGCCGCCTGGCCAGGTCCGGCAGCAACCGTTCGCCCAGGTACGGCACGAAAAGCACGGCGGCCACCCAGGAGGTGAGCAACGCAATGGTCACTACCTGGAAAATCGAACGTGTGTATTCGCCAGTGCTGGAGGCAGCCGTGGCAATGGGCAGGAACCCGGCGGCGGTGATCAGGGTTCCGGTCAGCATGGGGAAGGCCGTGCTGGTCCAGGCGTAGCTCGCCGCCTTGAGCCGGTCGAAGCCCTGCTCCATCTTGATCGCCATCATCTCCACCGCAATGATCGCGTCGTCCACCAGCAACCCCAGGGCTAGCACCAGCGCACCCAGTGAGATCTTGTGCAGGCCGATGCCGAAGTAGTACATGGCGGCGAAGGTCATGGCCAGCACCAGCGGGATGGCCAGAGCCACCACCAACCCTGTGCGCATCCCCAACGAGAAGAAGCTGACCAGCAACACGATCACCAGCGCCTCGCACAGCACCTGGACGAACTCGCCAACACCTGCCTTCACCGCAGCCGGCTGGTCGGACACCTTGTGCAACGACATGCCGGCCGGCAGGCTGCGAGCCAGGCGCTCGAATTCCGTCTCCAGGGCCTTGCCCAAGGTCAGGATGTCGCCGCCATCCTTCATCGACACCGCCAGGCCGATGGCGTCTTCGCCCATGAAGCGCATCCGCGGCGCGGGCGGGTCGTTATAGCCTCGGTACACCTGCGCCACGTCGCCTATGCGAAACGTCCGCTCTCCGACGCGCAGTGGCAGCTGACGAATCTGCTCGACGCTGTCGAAGCGCCCGCTGACCCGCAGCTGCACACGCTCACTGGGCGTTTCGAAGAACCCGGCCGTACTCACCGCATTCTGTTCCTGCAAGGCCTGCTGCACGGCCTGCAACGGGATGCCGAGCGTGGCCAGCTTGACGTTGGAAAGCTCGATCCAGATCTTCTCGTCCTGCAAGCCGAGCAACTCGACCTTGCCCACATCCTTGACCCGCTGCAACTGGATCTGGATGCGATCGGCATAGTCCTTGAGCACGGCATAGTCGAAGCCCTGCCCCGTCAGCGCATAGATGTTGCCGAACGTGGTGCCGAACTCATCGTTGAAGAACGGGCCCTGAACCTCGGGCGGCAAGGTATGGCGGATGTCGGCGACCTTCTTGCGGATCTGGTACCACAGCGCCGGAATATCGGCCGAGTGCAGCGAATCGCGGGCCATGAACGTGACCTGGGATTCGCCGGGGCGCGAAAAGGAGATGATCTTTTCGTACTCGCCGGTTTCCATGAGCTTTTTCTCGATGCGCTCGGTGACCTGGCGCGACACTTCCTCGGCGGTTGCGCCGGGCCACAAGGTGCGAATGACCATGGCCTTGAAGGTAAACGGCGGGTCTTCGCTCTGACCCAGCTTGGTGTAGGACAGGGCGCCAACCCCTGCGAGCAACAACATCAGGAACAACACGATCTGGCGGTTGCGCAGCGCCCAGGCAGAGAGGTTGAAACCCATGGCGGCTTACTCCTTGCCCATGAGTTTTACCACACGGTTGGTGCGGTCCACCGGACGCACCTGCTGGCCTTCGCGCAGTACATGACCGCCCGCTGCGACCACCCAGTCATCCACGGCAAGACCGGCGAGCACTGGAACGCTGCTGGTACCATACGCGCCCAGCTGCACCGCGACGCGCTGCACGCGGTTCTCGCGCGTGACTCGCCAGACAAAGGCCTGGCCGGCCTCGGCAGTAACGGCCGAGAGCGGAACCGACAGCGGCACCTGCCCCGGGTGGTCGATGAACACCCTGGCGCTCTGCCCTAGCGTTGCCGGCACCTCGGTAGACATGAGGGCAACCCGCGCGGCGAAAGTCCTGGAACGGGGGTCGGCTGCCGGCGACAACTCGCGAATACGCCCCTCGAAGCGCTGCCCTGGGTGCGACCACAGCTCTACAGTGACGGGCTGGCCAATGGCAAAGCGTGCGTATTGCTGCTCTGGAACGGCAATGGCCACTTCACGCTCGCCGTCGGCAGCCAGCGTGAATACGGTCTGCCCGGCGGCGACCACCTGGCCGACTTCGACCTGACGCCTGGCAACGATCCCCGCCTGGGGCGCACGCAGCACGGCGTAGTCGGCCTGATTGCCGGCCACGTCGAACTCGGCCTTGGCCTGTTTGAGCCGGGCGAGCCCTGCGCGGTAAAGGTTTTCGGCATTGTCGTACTGCGAGTGACTGATCATCTGCCGATCCCTGAGTTTCTGGTAGCGCTCACGTTCGGCGCGCACGAGTGCCAGGTTGGCTTCGGCTCCCGCTACCTGCGCACGGTTGGCTTCCAGCTGCAGGCGCACATCCTGGGGATCGAGCTCGGCCAAGGGCTGGTTGACCTTGACCCGCTGCCCTTCTTCGACAAGCCGTTTGGTGACCTTGCCAGCGATGCGAAAAGCCAGTTCAGGCTCCAGTCGCGCCCGCACTTCGCCTGGGTAGCTGTCGGCCGCAGCTTCGGCAGGCTGCGGCTGGACCACCAGTGCAGGGCGGACCGCCTCGGGCGGCGACGATTCCTGACTGCATGCCGTAAGCATCAAGATGACGATGGGCAGGGCAAGGCTGAAGGCACGGGGCAACATCGGGAATCCCTTCGCAAAATGCTGATCGAATATTTGAACTGGCCGGTATAGTAAGTCAGCCACCAAGTCTCGGGAAGATCGGCAGCAGGTTTTTTTTGGAGCCTTTGCACCGTATTGCGGTCAAGGAAAGCGAGCCACGCCCAAGCCGTATAAGATAGGCAACCTTTCAGGTAGATGCAGATCCCGATGTCAAACGACGTATCCAGCGGCCCAGGCCGCCCCAAGGACCTTGCCAAGCGCGAAGCCATTCTCGAAGCGGCCAAGTCGCTGTTTTTGAGCCTGGGTTATGCAAGCACCAGCATGGATGCGGTCGCGGCGGCGGCAGGTGTGTCGAAGCTCACCGTATACAGCCATTTCACTGACAAGCAGACGCTGTTCTGTTCGGCGGTGATGGCCACCTGTCAGTTGCAGTTGCCCGATCAACTCTTCGAATACCCTGAACACGCGCCGATCAAAGAAGTGCTCCTGACCATCGCACGCGGTTTCCAGGCCCTGATCAGCAGTGACGAAGCCGTCAAGCTCAGTCGCCTGATCATGGCCCAGGGCAACTCCGATCCAAGCTTTGGCGAGTATTTCTACGAAGCCGGACCCAAGCGCGTGCTGGCAGGGATGGAGGCCTTGTTGCGCGGGGCCGATGCGCGCGGGCTGTTGCGCATCGATAATCCGCTTAGGGCCGCGGAGCACTTCTTTTGCCTGATAAAGGGCGCGCCGGACTACCGCCTGATGCTTGGCTGCGCCGCGCCACTGACCGGCGAAGAAGCCGAGGCGCATGTGCGCGAAGTGGTCGGGGTGTTTCTGCGGGCATTCACGCCCTGAGAGGCGCTGTGCCGATCACCTCAGGTCTGCACTCCCAAGCACCGGCCCCATTCAACTCGCCGCCGGCAGCGTACGACAACGTCGCGGCACCCACCGGCACCCGGCGACGCTCAAGGCTTCAAGGCTTTTTTCGGGTAGATGTCATAGCGGCTCGACTTGCCCTCCAGGCTATGGCTGGGTTTGGGCCCATCGATGATCGGCGCCTTGCGCGGTCGCTTCACCACCACCCGGTGGCTGGCCAAGGCCAAGGCCGCTTCGAGCAGTGCCGGGGCATCCAGGTCGTCGCCGACCAACGGGCGGAACACGCGCATTTCCTTTTTCACCAAGGCGCTCTTGTCTCGGTGGGGAAACATGGGGTCGAGGTAGACCACCTGCGGCGGCTCGCCTTCCCAGGCACGCATGCGCTCGATGGCGTTACCCGTCAGCAGGCGCATTCGCCCCACGATCGGCCCTACCTCCCCATCGGCGCGAGCGCGCTCCAGGCCGTCCTCCAATAGCGCAGCGACCATAGGCTGGCGCTCGATGAGGGTCATGTGGCAGCCCAGGCTGGCCAGCACGAACGCGTCCTTGCCCAGCCCAGCCGTGGCGTCGAGCACCACCGGCCTTATGCCCTGGGCGATGCCCACGGCCTTGGCGATCATCTGCCCGTTGCCACCGCCGAACTGGCGCCGGTGGGCAGCCTGGCCCTCGACGAAGTCGACCCGCACCGGGCCTGGCGCCTGGGGGCCCAACTGCTGGACCTGCAAACCCTCGGCGCCCAGCTGAACGGCAAACTGCGCCGCTTCGTCCTGCAGAGGCAAGCCCAGGCGCTCTGCCCACGCCCGCGCCTGGTCCGCATACGCCTCTGACATCGCCTCGACCCTGATCCCCACGCCTTGCTCTTGCATCGCTCACACCTGAAAAAAACAACCCAGCCCTTAATGAACCCGCCATGGCGGCCGATACAGGCAATATCCCGCTATTCTGCCAGAGCACAACGCGCGCGACTGCCATGTCAGAAATTCTTCCCATCGGCTTGACCTACCTGTCGCCTGTCGACAACTACAGTCAGCACAATACCCAGGCACTCGGGGGCGTCAGCCACCTGTGGCAGGACTTCTTCGCCCGGGCGATGGCCGAACAGCCCGAAACGCCGGTCGACAGCGTCAGCCAGTCATTCGTGCAATATGACCAGGCAAGCGGAGAGCCGCTGGGCGGGGCGCGTGCCCTGGCCTTGATCGACGCGCAACGTGCCTGCCCGGTGCAAGATACCGTGGTCGCCCCGCCCGAGCCGTTGTTCCTGCCCAAGGCCGAACTGGAAGCGCATTTACTGCCGCCCGCGCCCGAGCCGTTCGGTGCGCTGGAAATGATCGAACAACAGCGCCAGCTCGACATCGACAACAGTTGGGTCAGGCCCGTGGTCGCCCGTCAGGGCCAACCGATGGTCGAGCCTGGCCCCGGACCTGCTCCACGCCCTCTGTTCCTGCCGATCGCCGAGTTCGACAGTACCCTGCTGGACCCGGCCCCCGAGCCGTTCGACGAACCAACCCTGGCCCGCCAACAGCATGACCTCGCCTTCGACATGCACTGGGCGCGCCCAGTGGTGCTGAACAACGTGCGGGCTTACGCCTGAGGCTAACGGCAAACCTGCCAACGGCCCATGTCCAGGTGAAAGTGATCGCGGTGCGCTGCGTTGTAATCCGGCCCCAGGACCGTGTTGAAGTGCTCGCATGCTGCTTCACGCACCTGACGCAGGAACACCGCCTTGTCTCCTTCGCCCTTCCAGTCGCGTGCAAGCAAGATGCGCTGGCCGTCCTGCAGGCGAAAGCCGGCGATATCCAGGGCATTGGCGCTGGCGTGCTGGCTCAAACGCCCTGCCTTGCGGTTATAGACGTTGCGGCAGGCGTAGCTGCCCAGATGATCGACCTGCACGACGGGCTGGCCCAGTACACGCTGCGCCACCGGTTGCAGGCCATGACGCTCGAACAACGCATAGGCCACCGCCAATGGGCAACTGGCCAGAAAACTGCTGCTCAAGCGGGCCTGCCCTCCCTCGATGCGCCAAACATTGCTCAATGGGCATTTGGCCGAGGCTGGGCTGTCAGCTTGCGCTCGAAAACGCAGCTGGCTGCTCTGCAGCGCCTGCCGGCAGAGTTCGGGGTCGTCGCGCAGGCGCATGAGCTTATAGGGCGTCAGGACATTCGGCGGCTGGCGCACGTCCAGAGGCGCCAACGGGTTCCACTGCGCAGGTGGACGCCAGCCCAGGTGCCACGCCTGGCCAGCTACCAGCACCAGCAGGCCCAGCAACACCAGGGCAACTTTCATCAGCGCCGGAACAGGTCATTGAGCTGATCGAACGGCAAGGCCTGCTCGGCATAGCCGAACGTGCCGTGTTCGCGAATTTCCAGCGCGGCGCGCTGCAGGGCCCCGAAGGCGGCGCGCGCCATCGACGAACCCACGCTGATCCGGCGCACGCCAAGGTCCTGAAGCTGATTCACGGACAACGGCACGCCGGCCATGCCCATCAGTACGTTGACCGGGTGCGGCGCCAGCGCCTGAACCACCGCTCGCACTTCATCGGCCGTGCGCAGCCCTGGGGCATAGAGCACGTCGGCACCGGCCTCGGCGAACGCCTGCAGGCGCACGATGGTGTCATCCAGGTCCTGGCGCCCATGCAGCAGGTTTTCTGCCCGGGCACACAAAGTGAAGGGAAACGACAGGCTGCGCGCGGCCTGAACGGCAGCGCGCACACGTTCCACCGCAAGTCCCATGTCGTAGATGGGTGAGGCCGCACGGCCACTGGCGTCTTCGATGGAGCCACCGACCAATCCCGCCTGCGCTGCCTGGAGGATGGCTCGGGCACAGTCCTCAGGCAGATCACCGAAGCCGTTCTCCAAGTCCGCGGCGACCGGCAGCGCAGTGGCTTCGACGATTTCGCCCGCGTTATCGAGCACATCATCCAGGCTCAGCGCGCCTTCGGCATCAGGTCGTCCCAAGCTGAAGGCAAGCCCGGCGCTGGTGCTGGCCAAGGCCTCGAAGCCAAGGCTGGCCAGCAGCTTGGCTGACCCGGCGTCCCAGGGGTTGGGCATGACGAAGACGCCGTCGCGTTGATGCAAGGCCTTGAAGGCTTCGGCTCGCAGGGTTTGCACATCCATGGTCAAGAACTCCAGCAGTCGGTAAGAAAATCAGATAAGGCCCAGCTGTTCGACCTCCGGCGCCCGCGGCAATTCCGGCAGTGCCGAAAGACCAGGCAGACGCTGCATGAGCCGTTGGTGGAAACGTTGCGCCAACGCAGCCGCCAGGCGGTTGTCAGCGGTGTGCAGGAACATGTAAGGGGTACGCCCCTCTTCGATCCAGGTGGCCAACTTTTCCACCCACGGGGTCAGGTAGGGTTCGTTGTAGGCAAGCGCAGGATGGCCGATGAAACGGACCTGGGGGTGCTGGCTGAACGCTGCTGGCCGAGGCGGAACGTTGGGCTTTTTGGACTGCGCATGCACGATGGCGGGGTCACTGGAGGTGCAGCTGAACAAGGCCCGCGGATCCAGACACACCCGCTCGACGCCCAGCTCGGCCAGCAGCCGGTTAAGGGCGCGTTCTTCATCCCCTTTGGCGAAAAACACCGGGTGACGCACCTCCACCGCCACGGTAACGCCGACCTGCTCCAGGAACTGGCGCAACTCGCCCAGCCGCCAAGGCCCGAATGAGGCGGGCAGCTGCAGCCAGTAAGGGCACAGGCGCGGTCCGAGCGGCGCCATGAGGCGAATGAAATCGAAGGCAGGTTCCAACTGATCCCGCAGGTCGCCACCATGGCTTATGTCGCGGGGGAACTTGGCCGTGAAGCGAAAATGCTCCGGCATGGTTGCCGCCCAACGGGCCACCGTGGCAGGTGAAGGACGAGCATAGAAGGTCGTATTGCCTTCGACGGCATTGAATACCTGGCTGTACAGCCCAAGCATTTGCGCAGCGCTGGCGTCGGCCGGGTACAGGTACTCACGCCAGGCGTTTTCGCTCCACGAGGGGCATCCAATGAAATACGGGAGGGTCGATGGGCTCATCCATCAAATGTACAGGTCGAGCCCCATCACTTCCATGTCCCAATCGGTAAAGCCCGCCGTGCTCAGGTAGCTGGCGAGCGCCGAGGCGGTGCGCCGGTCACGAGCACGAGGGAACACCATGTCCTGTTGGCGAGCCGGCAACCCGGCGGTACGGCGACGGGCAGTGGCCTCCTGAGGCGCTGACGCAAACTCTTCCACCAGCTCGACATCATCGGCCACGTCATCATGGACGGCGGCCTTGCGCGGCGTCCGCTTGATCGGAAAAGACTGCGATGAAAAACCGTCGACACGCATGGTATGAGCACTCGGGACCAATGATGGCAATTTAGCAGCATCGGTTGCCCGCCGCTAATGCTCGATTGATAACTTGACCACACTTTATGCAAAACGTTGTAGCACTATCGGCAACGGCCGACGAACAGCGTCACTGTTTCTTGGGCGTGGCAACGTTGTCGCGCAGGTAGACCGGCTGCGCCTGGTCCGCCGCGATCGCTTCACCACGGGCCCAGGCAAAGCCGGCCAGGGTGAGTACATCCAGAGCACTGGGCAAGGCCAAGGCGTCGCTGGCACATGCCTTTACAGCAAGGCGCTCGGCATAGCCCCACCCTGTGCCTGCACCAAACCATTCACCCGACGCCGCGGCAGGCAAGGCCACGCGTTCAGGTGGCAATACCGCTTCATGACCTTGCAGGCGCATCTCGCCGGCCACGGCGTGGTAACAGCCCCAGTACACCTCGTCCATCCGCGCATCGATGGCGGCTACCACTTGCTGAGCCCCATGCTGGCGCAACGCGCCCTGCGCCAGGGCGGCCAGGTTGGACACGGGCAGTACGGGCCGTTCCAGGGCAAACGCCAGCCCCTGGACCACACCAATGGCAATGCGCACACCCGTGAATGCACCTGGGCCACGGCCGAACGCGATGCCATCGACTGCGCCCAGCGCCACGGCGGATTCGGCCAGCAGTTGCTTGATCATCGGCAGCAACTTCTGCGCGTGCATGCGCGGGATCACCTCGTAATGGCTGGTTACCTCGCCGTTATGCAGCAATGCGACGGAACAGGCTTCGGTGGCGGTATCCAGGGCCAACAGGGTGGTCATCGAACAGGTATCCAGGTGTGAGTGAGAAAGTGCGGGAGTATAGAGCAGCCACGTCGTCATGTCCCAAAGGCCCGCTGTGCGGGTCGCTAGAGGGGTGGCGCCACGTGATTGGAAGGCCGGAAACGACGACGGCCCGCAAGCGGGCCGTCGTTCAGGGGCAAGGCGCCGGTCAGCTCAGCGCAGCGAGGACCTTGGCAGTGATCGCCTCGACCGAGCCGACACCTTCGATGTGGCTGTATTTGGGCTTGCCGCCGTTGGCCGCCGACAGCTTCTGGTAGAAGTCCACCAGTGGCTTGGTCTGGCTGTGGTAGACCGACAGGCGGTGACGTACGGTTTCTTCCTTGTCATCGTCGCGCTGGATCAGTTCTTCGCCCGTGACATCGTCCTTGCCTTCGACCTTCGGCGGGTTGTACTGGATGTGATAAGTACGGCCCGAGGCCAGGTGGACCCGGCGACCCGCCATACGGCCAACGATCTCTTCGTCGTCCACGGCGATTTCAACCACGGCGTCGATGTCCACACCTGCCGCGACCATGGCCTCGGCCTGAGGAATGGTGCGTGGGAAACCGTCGAACAGGCACCCGTTGGCGCAATCAGGCTGGGCGATGCGTTCTTTCACGAGGCTGATGATCAGCTCATCGGAGACCAGTTGGCCGGCATCCATGACTTTTTTCAGTTCCAGGCCCAGGGGGGTACCGGCCTTGACGGCAGCACGCAGCATGTCACCGGTGGAAATCTGTGGAATACCGAACTTTTCGGTGATGAACTTTGCCTGAGTACCTTTACCGGCCCCGGGAGCTCCCAGCAGAATTACGCGCATCTTGTGCTCCTCAAATTTTTGTATGCAATTCAATGGATTCGGCAACCAGGGCCAAGTCCGGAAATTCGGTATGACCATAAATCGGTCAGAAGGCTGCTCAAGATACACAGCGCCTGCCGGCCCGACAAGCGTCCCAAAGTTGCAGGAATGCACCACTTCAGGTCGAGCAGGCAGGTGGTTGCGCCCAGCGCAACCACCGCGCCACAACCGCTTGGTGCCGCCAGGCGCCTTGCAGCCGCAGCGCTTGCCCCTCCCCTCAACCGGTGTTGCGCAGTCCTGCGGCGATACCGGCGATGGTCACCAGCAATGCCTGCTCCAGCGGGCTGTCCAGAGCGGCTTGGCGGGTACGCGTGCGGGCCAGCAACTCAGCTTGCAACCGGTGCAGCGGGTCCAGATAGGTGTTGCGCAGGCGGATGAATTCAAGGGTCTCGGGGCTGTGCGCCAGTAGCACCTGCTGCCCGGTCAGCTTCAGTACGACCTGGCAGGACTGCGACAATAGGTCGCGCAGCTGTTCACCCATAGGGAGCAGTTGCGGTTGCACCAGACGTTGGTCGTAGGCCTCTGCAATCTGTGCGTCGGCCTTGGCCAGAACCATCT
>CAURYQ010000054.1:0-32172 GCA_963529135.1 uncultured Pseudomonas sp.
TTGCCGGACGGCAACCTGGAATACCTGGGCCGTAACGACGATCAGGTCAAGCTGCATGGGCTGCGCATCGAACTGGGTGAAATCCAGGCAGCGATGACCGGTGTGGACGCTGTCAAGGAAGCGGTCGTGCTCGCCTGCGATCAGCACCTGATCGCGTACTACACAGGTCAGCGCTGTCCTGCCGAAGCGTTGCGGGCAACCTTGATGGCGCGCTTGCCCGCGTTCATGGTTCCAGCGCAATTCATCCATATGGCCGCGTTGCCGCTGGGGCCGAACGGCAAATTGGACCGCAAGGCACTGCCGGCTCCGGCTGTGGAACAGCGTCCGTTCGAGGCGCCTTGTGGCGAGGTCGAGCAGCTTGTCGCGGGCCTGTGGCGTGAGTTGCTGGACGTGGAGCGGGTTGGGCGCCATGACAACTTCTTCGAATTGGGTGGCCACTCGCTGGCGGCCATTCGCCTGGTGGACCGGCTGCGCAAGGCGGGGCTACCGGCTGCGCTCAGCGATGTCTTCCAGTGCCCGAGCGTGGCGATGCTGGCCGGGTTGGTGGAGACCAAGGCGCCGGCTGCGCGTACCGTGATCACGGTACGCCCGGGTACCGGCCAGGCGCCGTTGTTCCTGGTGCATGAATTTTCCGGGCTGGACTTCTACTTCCCCGTGCTTGCCCAGCACGTGGGAGGCGACTTCGCCATCTATGGGTTGCCGGGCGTGCCGCACGACACCCCGCAACCCCGCACCCTGGAGTGCCTGGCGCGTTACCAGATCGAGCAGATGCGCACCGTACAACCCCATGGTCCCTATCGTCTGGCAGGGTGGTCTTTCGGCGGTGTGCTGGCCTTGGAGATGGTCAACCAGCTGCGCGGTGCGGACGAGGCGGTAGCCTTCGTGGGCTTGATCGACACCTACGCACCGCGCCTGGCCGACCAGGGCAAGGCACGCTGGGAAGGCCCGCAGGCACTGGAACGGCAACTGCTGCTCAACTGCAGTGCATATTGGGAAACCAAGGGCGAGGCGGGCGCCGGCAAACGGGCGCTGCTCACGCGCCTGGAGCAGCAACGGGCCGACTTTGCAACCTTGGTGGCGGGCTGTCGTGAACACGAGGTGCTGTACGGCTTGTGGGCCAGCATGACAGACGCCGAGTTGCAGCACTATTTCGGCCGCGAGCTTGCCCATGGTCATGCCTTGGCCCATTACCGCCCCGTGCCTGTGGATGTGCCGGTACACCTGCTGTGCGCGGCAGAGGCCGGCGATGCGCCGGCCGGATTGGGCTGGCGAGCAGCCTTGCCGTCCCAGGCGCTGGTGACGCTGGCCGTGCCGGGGGATCATCGCAGCCTGATGCAGGCCCCTCATGTGATGACGGTCGGGCAGGTGCTGACCCAGGCGCTGGCCGGGGCGCAGGGCCCGGCAGTACCCGCGCCCATGCCCGTGGTGGCGATCCAGACCGGTGACGGCGCGCACGCACCATTGTTCTGCGTGCCCGGTGCCGGCGACAGCGTCACCAGCTTTATCGGCCTGGCCGAGGCACTGGGGCCGCAATGGCCCGTGCAAGGCCTGCAGGCCCGTGGCCTGGATGGTCAGTCCTTGCCGCACAGCTGCGTCGAGGCCGCCGCGGCGTGTCACGTGCAAGCGATCGAAGCCCTTTACCCCGATGGCCCGCTGAACCTGGTAGGGCACTCGTTCGGTGGTTGGGTAGCGCATGCCATCGCAGCGCACTTCGAGGCCAAGGGGCGCCAGGTGCGCTCGCTGACGTTGATCGACAGCGAGGGCCCTGGGCCGGGCAGCACCTGCGGCCAGCCCTATACCTTCAGCGAGACGCTCATACGCCTGATCGAAGCGCTTGAGATGTCCACCGGCAAAGGGCTCGGCCTGGATCGGGCCATGTTCGCCCAGGCCAGTGACGATCAGCAGCAGCACCAGTTGCACGCGGCCATGGTACGGGTGGGGCTGCTACCTGCCAGGTCCAGCCCACGGGTGCTCGACGGCACGGTGCGCACCTTCGGCGCCGCCCTGCGCACCGCTTATCGCCCCCAGCGCGCCTACACAGGCCCGGTCGGGCTGGTGCTGGTGGACGATCCGGGGATGGACGCCGAGGGCAACGCTGCCGAGCACCGACACATGCAGCAGCGTTGGCAGCAGTTGATGCCCGGGCTGAAGGTGTGGAAGGCGCCAGGCGACCATTTCAGCGTCCTCAAGGTGCCGCACGTGTTCAGCCTGGCGGCCTGGTGGCATGACGGGCAGGCGCTTGCGCAGGCCCAGGTGGCTCAGTAGCCGATTGCCTGGCGGCGGATGGGCGAGCCCGCCGCCGCCAGGTCTCGGTGCAGTCTTGTCAAGCAAAGGAAGAACGCGTGTCCATGGATAAAACGAAACTGCGCAAGTGGAGCATTGGGCTGGGCCTGGCCGTGATGGCGGGCATCGGCCTGTATGCGGTCCAGGCTCCGGCCAAGGCGCCGCAGTACATTACCGCCCAGGTCGAGCGTGGCGACATCGAGAACGCTGTGCTGGCCACGGGCGTGCTCGAAGGGATCAAGCAAGTGGATGTCGGGGCGCAGGTCTCAGGCCAGTTGAAATCGCTGAAAGTGAAGCTGGGCGACAAGGTGACCGCAGGCCAGTGGTTGGCCGAGATAGACCCGTTGGTGCTGCGTAATACCTTGCGTCAGGCAGAGGTGGACGAACAGAAACTGCAAGCCCAGCGGCGCTCAACCCTGGCTCAACTCAAGCAGGCCAAGGGGGTCTACGAGCGGTATCGAGAGCTGCAGGTAGATGCTTCGGTTTCCCGCCAGGAATTCGAAAAGGCCGAGGCCGACTACCAGGTCCAGCAGGCCGCCGTGGGGTCGCTCGATGCGCAGATCCGCAGCGCTCGGGTGGAAATCGACACGGCCCGGGTGAACCTGGGCTACACCCGCATCAATGCGCCGATCACAGGTCACGTGGTGGGCATCGTCACCCAGGAAGGGCAAACGGTGATCGCCAACCAGCTGGCGCCGGTGCTGCTCAAGCTGGCCAACCTGGACACCATGACCGTCAAGGCGCAGGTCTCGGAAGCGGATGTGATTCATATCACGCCGGGGCAGGAGGTGTATTTCACCATCCTGGGCGAAGACAAGCGCTACTACGCCAGGCTGCGCGGCACCGAGCCTGCGCCGCAGCATTACGCCCAAAGCAGTGACAAGACCGATGGCGGGGCCGGCAAGCCAACCGGCGCCGTGTTCTACAACGCCCTGTTCGAAGTGCCAAACCCTGATCACCGGCTGCGCATCGCCATGACCGCGCAAGTGCACATCGTGCTCGACACGGCGCAGCGGGTGCTGACTGTGCCAGTCGCGGCGCTTGGTGTGCGCGACGCCGACGGCAGCTTCGTCGTGCGGGTGCTCGACGACCAAGGCTTTGCCCAGCAGCGCAAGGTGCTGGTGGGGATCAACAACAACGTGCGGGTACAGATCAGGCAGGGGCTGGAGGAAGGTGACCGGGTGGTGATCGGCGAGCCGATCAGCGGCGACGCGGGGGCCTGAGCATGAACATGAACGTGCAACCGACATCGCCCCTGTGCCCGACGACCGGGCAGGCCGAGCCTCTGCTTTGCCTGGAGGGCGTCACTCGCAGCTTCCAGGCCGGCGACCGGGCTTTCCTGGCCCTCAAGGGCATCGACCTGCAGATTCATCGAGGGGAGCTGGTCGCCATCATCGGTGCATCGGGTTCGGGCAAGTCCACGCTGATGAACATCCTGGGTTGCCTGGACAATGCCAGCGCTGGCAGCTATCGGGTCGACGGCCAGCAGACGCGGGAGCTCGACGTCGATGCCTTGGCCGCACTGCGCCGCGACCACTTCGGGTTCATCTTCCAGCGCTATCACCTGCTGCCGCACCTGGACGCCTTGCACAACGTCGAGATCCCCGCCGTCTACGCCGGCGTCGACCTTGAGCGCCGCCATGCCCGGGCACGCACGTTGCTGAACCGGCTGGGGCTGGGCGAGCACCTGCGCCACCGGCCCAGCCAGCTGTCGGGCGGTCAGCAGCAGCGGGTGAGCATCTGCCGGGCGTTGATGAATGGAGGGCAGGTGATCCTGGCGGACGAACCCACCGGCGCGCTGGACAGCGCCAGCGGCAAGGAAGTGATGAAGATCCTGCTGGAGCTGCATGCCTGCGGCCACACCGTCATCCTGGTCACCCACGACCCGCAGGTGGCAGCGCATGCCGAGCGCATCATCGAAGTCAGTGACGGTCAGATCGTCAGTGATCGGCGCAAGGCGCCCGACGCCGTGCCTGTACGGGCGGCTGCCCCTGCCCTGGACCGGCCGGCAGGCCGCCGGCTGCTGGCCAACCTGGGCATGTTCCGCGAAGCCTTCAAGATGGCCTGGCTGGCCTTGGTTTCACACCGCATGCGCACCTTGCTGACCATGCTGGGAATCATCATCGGCATCACGTCGGTGGTGTCGATTTCAGCCATTGGCGAAGGTGCCAAGGGGTATGTGCTCAAGGACATCCAGGCCATTGGCAGCAACACCATCGATGTGTATTCAGGCAGCAACTTCGGCGACAGTCGGGCCAGGAACATCGAAACGCTGGTACCGGCGGATGTGACGGCGCTCAATGCCCTGTACTACGTCGACAGCGCCACGCCTGTGATCGGCCAGGGCACGCTGGTGCGGTATCGCAACCTGGACGTGGACGTGCAGCTCAACGGGGTCAGCGAGCATTACTTCCAAGTGCGCAACATGCCATTGGCAGCGGGCATCGTGTTCAGCGCCGAGGACGCACGGCGCCAGGCCCAGGTGGTGGTGATCGACCACAATACCCGCGAACGGCTGTTCGGCCCGACCCTAGACCCGCTCGGGCAGGTGATCCTGGTCGGGAACCTGCCCTGTACCGTGATTGGGGTGACAGCACGCAACAAGAACCTGTTCGTGGCCAGCAACCAGCTGAACATCTGGGTGCCTTACCAGACCGCTGCCGGACGCATACTGGGGCAGCGCCACCTGGACAGCATCAGCGTACGGATCAAGGACGGGGTGCCCAGCAAGCGCGTCGAAGAAGAGGTCAGTCGGGTCCTGCTGCAGCGCCACGGCAGCAAGGATTTCTTCACCAACAACCTGGACAGCATCATGCAGACCGTGCAGAAAACCAGCCGCTCGCTGACCTTGCTACTGTCGCTGATCGCTGTGATTTCGCTGGTGGTCGGCGGCATCGGGGTGATGAACATCATGCTGGTTTCCGTCACCGAACGTACGCGGGAAATCGGCATACGCATGGCCGTGGGCGCCCGCCAGGCCGATATCCGCCAACAGTTTCTGGTGGAAGCGGTCATGGTCTGCCTGTTAGGCGGGGTCGTGGGGGTAGGGCTGTCGTACGCCGTGGGGTACCTGTTCGAACTGTTCGTCAAACAATGGGAAATGGTGTTTTCCCCGGCGTCGATCCTGATGGCCTTCGCCTGCTCGACCTTGATCGGGGTCGTGTTCGGCTTCGTGCCGGCGCGCAATGCTGCCCGACTGGACCCGATCGAGGCGCTGGCTCGGGACTGACGGGCCGCTCGTGCGCACCGGGCGGCTCTTGGCCTAGGCGTACATCCAGCGCATCAGCGAATGCCGCCCGCCGATGCCCAGCTTGATCGCTGCCCGGCGCAGGTAGCTTTCGACGGTATTGACGCGCAGGCCAAGCCGCTCGGCCTGCTCGGGTGCCGTGTGACCAGCCAGCAGCCCCACACAGACCTGGCGCTCGCGCTCGGAAAGCTTGAGGCCCGTCTGGGCCAGCCGCTCGACGAAGCGCTGCTCCAGGCTCTCGGGGCTCTGGCGCTGCGGGGTTGGCTGCAAAGCGTGCAGGTGTTTTTCCAGCATCGGCAGCACCAGCGGCGAGATGGCATCGAGCCTGTTGCGCTCCAAGGCGGAAAAACCATAGGTGGTGTCCGCCCGCAGCACGTGGAGTTCGACACGGGCGTCCCGGGTGCGGATACGGTGCAGGCGCGAGGGGTCCCCAAAGCCTGCGCTCGGGGCTTGATCGCACGAGAACACGGTCTCGTCGAGCACGGCGGTTTCGCAGGGGGTGCGCGGCAGTTGCCGGATCTGCGTGGCGTCGATGCAGAGGTGGGCCTGGATCAGGTCGTGCAGCAGGCGGGAAAACTGACGGCTGCCGGTGCTGGCAATGATCTTGCCGATTTGCGGGTAAATCGAATTCGTGTTCATCGTATCGTCCTTGAGGCCAAGACAAATGCCCGGCGGTAACACAAGCTCTTATCCTGGGCGTGAGCCGGAGCGTGACAAGTATGCTAGTACAACGAGCGAGCCCCGGCTAAATCCAGTGCCGATGATGCCATAATGACATCGTTGCGGGGCGCGATGCCGATCAGCGGGTTTGCTATCATGCCGCCTCCCTTCCTAGCACAAGGCCCATTTTCATGTCCCTCAGCGCTGAACAGATTGCCGAGTTCCGTGGGTTTGCCGAGCAGTTGGCCGACGCTGCGGCCAGCGCCATCACCCCATACTTTCGTGCCAACCTGGCGGTTGAGGACAAGGGCGGTCGGCTGTACGACCCAGTGACCGTTGCCGACAAGGCTGCCGAGGACGCAATGCGCGAACTGATCCTGGCGCGTTATCCAAGCCATGGCATCCTCGGTGAAGAGGCCGGGGTGGCCGTGGGCACCAGCCCCCTTACCTGGGTGCTTGACCCGATCGACGGTACCCGCGCCTTCATTACCGGCCTGCCTTTGTGGGGCACGCTGATTGCGCTCAACGACGGAACCCGCCCGGTGGTGGGGGTGATGAACCAACCCTTTACCGGCGAGCGTTTCATCGGCACGCCCGATGGGGCCTGGGCGGGCGCCCGAGCGCTCAAGACCCGTGCCTGCGGCGACCTGGCGGCGGCCACGCTGATGTGCACTACGCCAGACATGTTCGATACGCCCGCGCGCAAGGCGGCGTTCGAGCAAGTGGCCAGCCAGGCGCGGCTGATGCGATACGGTGGCGATTGCTACGCCTACTGCATGCTCGCGTCCGGCTTCGTGGATGTGATCGTCGAAGCCAGCTTGCAGCCCTATGACGTTCAAGCCCTCATGCCGATCATCCAAGGCGCAGGTGGGGTCATCACGGCCTGGGATGGCAGCAGCGCCCAACAGGGTGGCTGCGTGGTCGCCTGCGGTGACCCGGCGCTGCATGCACAGGTGGTAGCCCTGCTGCGCGAGGCGATGTAGCAAAGCCGGCTGCACGCACCGGCGCCGGTCGCACTTTTTCGGCTTTCGGGGCTCTATGCTAGGCCCAGGCTGCAGCGATCCCCGCCGCAGCCGCCGAAAACGACCCGGTGCCGATGGTTGCGTGCAGTTCCTCCCCCCCTAGTTCGCCTGCTCCTGGCCGGCACGTTCGCGAGCCTGTGCGCCTGCACCCAGCAGCAGGGGCGAGACATCGTCAACCAGCTGGGCGAGGGCAAGCCCAGCGAGCTGTTCCAGACCAGCGTGGACCGCCTGGCCACCTTGTCGATGCGCGACAACCTGCAAAGCCTCTACCTGTTGATGAACAAGCTGTACCTGCGCAACCCCAATCAGCTGCAGCGCTCGGGTTACCTGGATGCGGCCACGGCGGAACGCCAGATCCGCCTGGCCATCGAGCAGCGTCAACCGTTGCCGCAACTGGGCAATCGCCGCGACCTCGCCGCCTTGAGTTACGCTTTGAGCCCTGAGTTTCGCGGTGACCGAGTGGGCGCATTCATCTACGCGATCGGCAGTATGCTGATCACCGCCCACGGCGGGCGCACCGCGTTCTACATGACCGATACCCTCGACCCGTTGTTCATCAACAACGCTGCGCGCAACATCGAGAAGGCCACCTGGATGCTCAGCCAACGACAGGACGCCAACGGGGTGCTGCTGTTGTTCTCCAACGAAATTTCGGAGGAGGGCAGCAACCTGAGTTTCGCCGTGGAATTCGGCAAGGTGGTTGCCCGCCTTGACCTGCTGGCCGAGCTGCTGGACGAGCGTTACCGTCGTATTGGCCTGAACTATGCGCAAAGCCTGTTGTTGATGAACTTCCTGCCGGTACAGTGACCCCTGCGCTGCACCTACAGCAATGCCTGGATCGCCTTGCGGTAACGCTGCCCGGCCAGGCTCATGCTGTTGTTGTGCGTCGCGCCGGGGACCAGCAGCAGGGTTTTAGGCTCACGCGCTGCCTCGAACAGTTGCTGGCTGAAACGCGAGGGCACGTAGCGGTCGTCCAGACCATGGACCAGCAGCACTGGCAGGTCGATGTCGCCGATCTTGCCCAGCGAGTCGAACTTTTGCGAGAGCAGCCAGCGCACCGGCAACGATGTCTTGGCGACCACGCCAGCCACATCGCCCAAGGAAGTGAACGTGGACTCCAGAATCAGCCCGCGCGCCTGCGCGGTCGTGCCAGTGTCTCGCGCCTCGCGGGTGAGGTTGCGCGCCAGGTCGACCGCTACCGCGCCACCCAGGGAGTGGCCATAGATCAGGCGTTTGCTCGCATCAGGCTGCAGCTGGGTGAACCGCTCCCAGGCCACGCGCGCATCCTCGTACACAGTGGATTCCGACGGCAGGTCACCCCTGCTGCGGCCAAAACCCCGGTAGTCCACGGCCAGGACCGAATAGCCCATGGCATGCAGCTGTTCAATGCGAAAGAGCTGACCGGTGAGGTTCCAGCGCACCCCGTGCAGGTACAGGATCGCCGGGGCGTCAGCGCGCCTGGCGGGCCACCACCAGGCGTGCAGGCTTTGGTTTTCGGCGAAGGTGCGCGGGCGCAGGTCTAGCTCCCTGACGCCACTGGGCAAACCATGGAACCAGCTGGCCTGGCCCGGCTCGATGCGAAACACCAGCTCGCGTTCCTTGTGTTGCAGCACCGAGCACCCGGCCGGCAGGCCGAGCACCAACGCGGTGGCGCACAGCCAGCTGAGCCAGCGGCGGCGCATGTGGGAGAACAACCGGGTAGACATACGGGGTATGGGGATCTCGGAAACGCTCAAGGCGCAGGTAAAAAGGCTCGCAACCTGGGTAGTTCTATCAAATGCCGCCCCCCAGATGTAAGAAATATTACCGGCGGGCAGGCCTGGTTGTTTGCAAGCTGTTTCGACCACGACCGCGCGCACCCTGCGTCGATTGCACAATCGCCCTGCAAGCAGGTAGCGTGGCCCGATCACCTCCTGACGAAGGCTTTCCTTTGGACTCCATTACCCAAGCCGTTCTTGGCGCTGCGCTGCAAGGCACACTACTGGGGCGCATACAGGGGCGCCGAGCCCTGGCGTACGGCGCAGCACTGGCCACATTGCCGGACCTCGACGTGATCATTCGCTACGCCGACCCGGTGTCGCAGATGACCTATCATCGCGGCTTTTCCCATTCGTTATTCGTGCTGACCGCCCTGGCCGCGCTGCTGGCGTGGCTGGTGAACAGGACGTGGCCAGACAAAGGCCATACACGGTCCAGGCTGTTCCTGACGTTCTGGCTGGTGCTGGTGACCCACCCTGTGCTCGATGCGTTCACCGTGTATGGCACGCAGTTGCTGTGGCCGTTGCACGTGACGCCGCAAAGCTGGGCCGCCGTGTTCATCATCGACCCGGTGTATACCGTGCCCTTGCTGGTGGCGGTGGCCTATGCCGCGCTGCGTGGCATCACACCGCGCGCAGTACGGTTCATGGCCATGGCGCTGGCCTTTAGCACCGTGTACCTGGGCGTCGGCCTTGCCAGCCGGACCCTGGCGGAACATCGCTTTCAGGCCGAGCTCCACGCCCAAGGGGTGCAGGTGCACGAGGTCCGGGCAGTGCCCATGGCGTTCAATAGCCTTGTCTGGCGGGTGCTGGCCAAGGCGCCGGACGGCGCATATTACGAAGGGATCAGCAGCCTGCTGGACCGCGACCGGCCAGAGATGCAGCGCCTGAACCGCAACTTGCCGCTGGCCGAGGTATTGGCCAGCGACCCGCTGCACCAGCGGCTGCGCTGGTTCACCGATGACTGGCTGCGTTACGACCAGGTCGGTGACAGGCTGGTGGTCACCGATTTGCGCATGGGTACCCCAGGCAACTACAGCTTTCGCTTCGACATGGCTCGGCTGGACGAGCATGGCCGCTGGCAAGCTCAACAGCCGGCTGCGCACACCGCCAGCGGCCCGCGTGAGATGTTCGACGGGCACGTGCTGGGGCTGATCTGGCGCCGTATTGTCTTTCAACGGCCACCGCTGCCCTTGGCTGCCTGGACCTCGCGTATGGCACAACCGGCGCAAAGGCAGGCGCAGTAGAGGGTCATGCGCTCAGCCGGGCTGGATCTGGTCAAGTGGACGGCGATACTGACGATGGTCGCCGACCACCTGCGCTTCGTCTGGCCGCAGGCCGATGGGCTGTTCATCATTGGGCGCCTGGCGTTTCCGCTGTTTTGCCTGGCCATGGCTGTGAACGTGTCCCGCGGCCGCCCTGATACCCTGCAACACCGCCAGCACCCGCGTTACCTGGGGCTGATGCTGCTGTTTACGGTGGTGTCCGAACCGGCCTACCGGTGGCTGGACAACGGCTCTGCCACTTTCAGCATAATGCCGACCTTGCTGCTGGGCTTGCTGGTGGCCTGGAGCGTGCAGCATGCCCGCCCATCCGCGCGGCTGCTGGGGGTGGCCGCCGTGAGCGTGGCCTGGGCGGCCAGCCCGTACCTGATGTACGGATTGCCAGGGGTGCTGCTGCCCGCTGCCTGCGTACTGGCCCGCCGCTATGGCGGGGGGGTGTGGCTGATGCCTTGCCTGCTGGCGATGGCCGGCAACCTGACCAACGCTTGGCTGATGGCGCACCTGTTCGCAAGTTTCACCTGGCTCACGCTGGCGGTGGCTGCAGTGTCCATACCTGTCGGCGCCGGGCTGCTGCGCAGCGTGCGGGGCGGCGTGCCAGCGGTGGGCCGCTGGGGTTATGCGTTCTACCCGCTGCACCTGATCCTGATCAAAGCCCTGACCCTCTTGCAGGGATGACACACCTGTCTCACTGCTGACCCAGGGTTGACGCACCTGTGTCGTTGATTGGCTCGCACGTGGTCGCTACCGTTGACTACCTGGAGGCTCTAGCACGGCGCTTGTGGCCCTCAGGTGGCTGCTTGGCACACCCGTTGCTCTCCCTTGCACAGACGCCTGTCGCAGCGTCGCCATAACAAGAACGGAGAACAGAGCATGAACCGATCAGGCCCTCAACGCCTTGCCCTCAGCTGGCTGGCGCTGGCCCTCAGCTGGACGCCCATCGCGTTCGCCGCCAGCGTCGATGGTCAACGCATCATCGATGCGGACAAGGAACCCGGTAACTGGATGAGCCACGGCCGGACATACGACGAGCAGCGCTTCAGCCCCCTCAAGACCATCGACCAGAGCAACGTGAGCCAGCTTGGGCTGGCATGGAGCTACAAGCTGGACCTGGACCGGGGTGTCGAGGCGACCCCCATCGTGGTCGACGGGGTGATGTATACCACCGGCCCGTTCTCGGTGGTGTATGCACTGGACGCGCGCAACGGCCAACTGTTGTGGAAGTACGACCCGCAGTCCGATCGCAACCGTGCAGGCGAGGCCTGTTGCGATGCGGTCAACCGGGGCGTGGCGGTGTGGCAGGGCAAGGTGTATGTCGGCGTGCTCGATGGCCGGCTGGAAGCCATCGACGCCAAGACCGGCCAGCGGGTGTGGTCGGTCGATACCCGCGCCGATGCCAAGCGCAGCTACACCATCACCGGGGCGCCCCGGGTGGTCAACGGCAAAGTCGTGATCGGCAATGGCGGCGCCGAATTCGGTGTGCGCGGTTACGTCACCGCCTACGACGCCGAAACCGGGCGCCAGGCATGGCGGTTCTATACCGTGCCGGGCGACCCGAAGCTGCCGCCTGAAGACAAGGCCATGCAGATCGCCAGCAAGACCTGGCACGGCGATGCCTACCTGGAGTGGGGCGGCGGTGGAACGGCCTGGGACTCATTCGCCTACGACCCGCAGCTGAACCTGCTGTACATCGGCGTCGGCAATGGCGCGATGTGGGACCCCAAGTGGCGCAGCCAGGCCAAGGGCGACAACCTGTTCCTGTCCTCGATCGTGGCGGTGAATGCCGATACCGGCGAGTACGCCTGGCACTACCAGACAACCCCCGGCGATGCCTGGGACTTCACGGCCACCCAGCACATGATCCTGGCCGAGCTGCCCATCGACGGCAAACCGCGCAAGGTATTGATGCAGGCGCCCAAAAATGGCTTCTTCTATGTCCTGGATCGGGAAACCGGCGAGCTGCTGTCGGCCAGGAACATCGTGCCGGTGAACTGGGCCAAGGGCATCGACATGAAAACCGGCAGGCCCATCGTCGACGACGAGGCTGCGGCGTACTGGAAGGACGGCAAGCGCAAATTGGTCACCCCGGCGTTCTGGGGCGCTCATGACTGGCACCCAATGTCTTACAACCCGCAGACGGGGCTGGTGTACATCCCGGCCCACATCATGTCGGCCTACTACGAGCACGTGCCCGAAGCGCCGAAGCGCAACCCGTTCAAGAGCGTCTATCAGCTGGGGCTGCGCACCGGCATGATGCCCGAAGGCGCCGAGGGGCTGCTGGAGATGGCCAAGACCTGGTCCGGCAAGCTGATCGCCTGGGACCCGGTCAAACAGGCGCCTGCCTGGGAGGTGCCGTACGTCACCATCTTCAATGGCGGCACCTTGAGCACGGCAGGCAACTTGGTGTTCGAAGGCAGCGCCGACGGGCGGGTGATCGCCTATGCCGCCGAGACCGGCAAGAAACTGTGGGAATCGCCTGCCGCCAGCGGCGTGATGGCTGCACCGATCACCTATGCCGTCGACGGCGAGCAGTACGTCACCTTCATGGCGGGCTGGGGCGGCGCCTTCTCCACCTTCGCAGGCGCACTTTCGTTGCGTGCAGGCGTGCAGCCCTACGCACAGGTGCTGACCTACAAGCTCGGCGGTACGGCCAAGCTGCGCGAGCCGGCCCCGCCTGCAGATGCGCCCAAGCCGCCGCCACTGACGGCCACTGCCGAGACCGTGGCCGCAGGCGCTGCGCTGTATGACGGCAACTGCTCCCAGTGCCATGGCATCCATGCCGTGAGTGGCGGGGTTCTGCCTGATCTGCGCAAGCTGAGCGCCGACAAACACCAGATGTTCCTGGGCATTCTCTACGGTGGCCGGGTGCCCGATGGCATGCCCTCGTTCGCCGACAACCTCAACCCCGAGCAAGTCGAACAGGTGCATCAATATCTGATCAAGCGTGCCCACGATTTGCAGGAAGAAGGCGCGATCTGGAAGCAGTTCAGCGCTCGCCCGGCAAGCGCTTCATCGCTGGCCGACAACGCCCCACAGGAGTGAAACGATCATGAACGACTCGGTATACCAGAACTTCATCGACAATCGGTTCGAAGCGGGCGAAGCCTTGCTCGAGGTCCACAACCCTGCCAATGGCCAGCTGCTGGGCCGCGTGCCGGAGTCCTCTCAGGCTCAGGTGGACAGCGCTGTGGCCGCAGCGCGCCAGGCGCAGAAAGCCTGGGCAGCCAGACCTGCACAGGAGCGTGCAGGCTACCTGCGCGCCATCGCAAACAGGATTCGGGCCAATGCCGATCGGCTGGCCCGTATCATTACCCTGGAAGGCGGCAAGGTACCGGCCCTGGCCCAGGTGGAAGTGGGCTTCACCGCCGACTACCTCGACTACATGGCCGAGTGGGCGCGACGCCTGGAGGGCGAGGTCCTGACCAGCGATCGCCAGGCCGAACATGTCTTTCTCATGCGCAAGCCCGTGGGCGTCGTGGCAGGCATCCTGCCGTGGAACTTTCCGTTCTTCCTGATCGCCCGCAAGATGGCGCCGGCGCTCATCACCGGCAACACCATCGTGGTCAAACCCAGCGAGGAAACCCCGATCAACTGCTTCGAGTTTGCCCGGCTTGTGGCCGAAACAGGGCTGCCGGCAGGGGTCTTCAACGTGGTTGGCGGTGCGGGCGCCCAGGTTGGCCACGGCCTTTCCAGTCACTCGGGGGTGGACATGGTCAGCTTCACCGGCAGTGTGGCGACCGGTGCGCGGATCATGGCGGCGGCGGCGCCGAACATCACCAAGCTGAACCTGGAACTGGGCGGCAAGGCCCCCGCCATCGTTCTGGCGGACGCCGACCTTGACCTGGCTGTGAACGCGATCGTGGCCTCGCGGGTGATCAATACCGGGCAGGTGTGCAACTGCGCCGAGCGGGTGTATGTAGAGCGCAAGGTGGCCGACCGCTTCATCGACCAGGTGGCCAAGGCGATGGCCGCCACCCGCTATGGCGACCCTTCCACTCAGGAAAACCTGCACATGGGGCCGCTGATCAACCAAGCCGGCCTGGACAAGGTGGCGCAGATGGTGCGCACGGCTCAGGCCCAGGGTGCACAGCGGGTAACAGGCGGGCAGGTGGCTGACCTGGGCAGCGGTTTTCACTATCAACCCACCGTGCTGGCCGGGTGCACCGCCGACATGGAGATCATGCGCAAGGAAATCTTCGGCCCGGTGCTGCCGATCCAGGTGGTGGAAGATCTGGACGAAGCCATCGCCTTGGCCAACGACAGCGAGTACGGGCTGACCTCGTCGCTGTACACCCGCGATCTCAACGCGGCGCTCAAGGCCTGCCGGGAAATCGATTTTGGCGAGACCTACATAAACCGCGAAAACTTCGAGGCCATGCAGGGCTTCCACGCCGGGGCGCGCAAGTCGGGCATTGGCGGGGCGGACGGCAAACATGGCTTGTACGAGTACACGCGTACGCAGGTGGTCTATATCCAGGGCTGAAACGGCATGGGCCGCCAGGTGCCCCTGCGTGGTAGCGGGGTACCCGGCTCAGTTGCCCTGACGGTTGGGTTGCACGATGCCGTGGCGCTTCATCTTGCGGTACAGCGTCGATCGCGAGATGCCTGCGGCCTGGGCTGCGGCGCTCATGTTCCAGTGGGTGCGTCGCAGCACCGCCAGAAGGTGGTCGGCCTCGGCCACCTCGACCGTCTGCTCCAGATACGCAGTGTCGGGGTCTGCCCTAGGCGCCTTGGCGCCAGCGCCCTGCAGCTCCGCGGGGAGGTCGGCCAGCTCGATGCGCCCTCCCTCTGCCAGGGCCGCGCCTTGACGCAGCGCATTGAGCAGCTGCCGAATGTTCCCCGGCCAGGGGTAGGCCAGCAGGCTGGCGCGTGCCCCCTCGGACAGTTGCATCCCAGGCGCCAGGCCCGCGAGCAGATGCTCGATCAATTGCCCTCGATCACTGCGCTCGCGCAGCGCCGGCAGGGTGATGCGCATGCCGCAGAGCCGGTAATAGAGGTCTTCGCGAAACTGATGCGTGCCGATCCTCGCACTTAGGTCCTGGTGCGTCGCCGATATCACCTGAATATCCAGCCTCAGCGGCGTCGACGCGCCCAGCGGTACCAGCTCCCGTTCCGCCAGCACGCGCAGCAGGCGGGTTTGCAGGTCAGCCGGCATATCGCCTATTTCATCGAGAAACAAGGTGCCGCCATTGGCCTGTTCCAGCTTGCCCTTCATGCCCTTGCGGTCGGCGCCGGTGAAGCTGCCGGCCCGGTAGCCGAACAACTCGCTCTCGATCAGCGCTTCGGGGATGGCCGCACAGTTCAATGCCACGAACGGCCGGGCACATCGGGCGCTGGCCTGATGCAGGGCGCGGGCGAAGGCTTCCTTGCCGGTTCCCGTTTCGCCACTGAGCAGCAGCGCGATGTCTTTGTCCAGTACCTTGCGCAAGCGCGTGACGGCCTGCTGCAGCTGCGGGTCGCTGCCCGCCAGTTGGTCGAGGCTGGGGTGGCCGGGAGCGGCTACCGGCCGCACGATCGCCGCAGGCTGGCGATAGGTGCGCGGAACACGCAAGCCGACCTCCAGGCCCATGGCCTGGCCTGCCGCGTGCAACTGCGCGCCTCGAGAGCCGCCCTGGGTCAGGGTCAGCAACTGGTCGATGTCGGCGCTTAGCAGCTGCTCGATGGACTGACCCCGCAAGGTGCCGGAGTAGGCGCTGAACGCGGCCCGGTTGGCGCCGACGATTCGGCCGTGCTCATCGAGCGCCAGCAGCTGTTCGGCTGCCAGATCGGCAGCCGCGTCACAAGGCTTGACCGCAAGGGTCAGGCAGTCGCGGTAACGTTGGCGAAAGTGCGCGTTTTCGATCAGACGGGCGTACAGCGTCACCAATTGCAGGGTCAGGTGCTGAGCTTGCTTGGGTCCGTCGTTGTAGAGGCAGGTGGCGTTCAGGCATCCCAGCAGTTGGTTGTGGCTGTCGAAAATGGGCGACACCGAGCAACTGAGGCGGGCATTGCTGGCCAGAAAATGCTCCTGCCGATGAATGGTCAGCGCCTGTTGCGAAGCCAATGCAGTCCCGATGCCATTGGTGCCGGCGATGGATTCGTCCCAGCGCGCGCCTACCACCAGCCCGGAGCCGGTGAAGCGGCCGGCGTCGGCGGGGAGGCGGGCATCGAGCGTGACGCCTGCCGCATCGCTGAGCAGGACGGCGAAGCCTGCATCTGCCACCCGCCGTGCCAAGCCACTGACGCCCTGACTCGCGATGGCGAGGTAGGCCTGATGCTGGGCGTGCAGCTCACGCACTTCGGCGGCACTGAGTACGTTGTCCGTTGGGTGCGCGCTTGGGTCCAGGCGGTGCTGGGTGACGCTGCGGTACCAGGATTCGGCAATCACCGTTTCCGGCACCAGACCGCGGTGGCCGAAATGGCTGTCGACGAAGGCAGCCAGTTCCAGGGCAGGGTTCTGAGCGGGCATGGGCGCTCCACAGTGCTTGTTATCGAAGGTGCAGATAACCATAGCTGATGGGGCGCTACCAGCCCGGGCGTGCCAGGCTGGGCGCTCAATCGATCAGTTCGAGCGCCTGAGCAGTGGTCAGCGGCTGTCTCAGGCGCTGCGAGAGCTGCATCATGGCTGGCGCGTAGCCTTTGGCGATCACGGCCTGCACGTGGTCGCCCAGGCACTGCAGGGCGATGAAATCATCGGTTTCGGGAGCGCCGACGAAGGTGATGGCGTCCCATTGCCGAGCATGGCCCAGCACCTCGAACCGCTGCCCGTGATGGTAGGTCCAGAAAAACGGCACATCGGCATACCGGCGCTGTTCGCCCAGCATGTTCGCAGCCGCGATGACGCCATGTTGTTGCGCCACCCGCCAGTGCTCGATGCGCACCGGCTGGCCTGCGAGCGGGAAGGTGGCCATGTCGCCTGCAGCCCACAAGCCGTCGGCAACGCGCAGTTCACCGTTGACGGTCACCGAGTGGTCCTCGGCCAGCGCAACCCCGTTGAGAAACGCCGTGGCCGGGGCTACCCCCGTGCCCAGCAGCACCACGGCGCAGTCCAGACGCTCACCTGTGCTCAGCACGACCGTTTCGACCTGATCCGAGCCCTGGATCGCCGTTACCTCGGCCGGACTGTGAAACGCTACCCCCTTGCGTTCGTGCAGGGCAAGGATTGCCCGGCCGATACGCTCGCCCAGCTGTTTGGCCAACGGCACCTCATGCCGGCCGATGACATGGACCTTGGCACCGTATTCGCTCAGTGCCGAAGCGGCCTCCAGGCCGATGAAGCTGCCGCCCACGATGACCACGGGCTTGCCAGGGTCGATTGCATCGAGCAGTTGCGCCGCGTCTGCACGCGAACGCAGGGTGAATACCCCTGGCAGGTCGCGCCCCGGGATGTCGGGGCGCTGGGCCTTGGCACCCGTGGCCAGTACACAGGCGTCGTAGTCGATTCGTTGGCCATCGGCCAGCAAGATCTGCCGTTTCTGGGCATTCAGGGACTTGACCTTGGCGTGCCGTCGCTCTAGCTGGCCCGTGCGCAGATCATCGGGCTCCAGCAACATCGGCACCTCATCGGGGGCCATCTGGCCGGCGAGCACAAATTTACTGAGGGCTGTGCGGTCATAGGCCGGCTGGCGCTCCTGGTCGATCCATACCAGGCGGCCATTGAACCCGTGACCCAGCAAGGTGGCAACGGCCGCCGTACCGGCTGCCCCAGCGCCCAGTACCACAAAGCACCGGGCATCGCTGTGCCGCGGTGGGCGCGCCTTGGGCAGGGGGCGGTCATCGACCCAGACCTGGCCGTCCTTGACCCAGGCCTTGTAGCGCCGCAAGTCGGTCAGGGCAGGCGGCTCGCACACCATGCCGTCGTCAACGGCGAACGCCGCCTTGTGCCACGGGCAGATCAACAAACCGCCGCATACCCGGCCATCATCCAACGGCGCGCCGGCGTGGGGACAGTTGCCCTGGAAGGCGCGAACCTGATCGCCCTGACGGAGAATGATCAGTTCTTCGCTACCGGCCTGTACGCGCAGGGGGCTGTGTTCATCGAGGTCGGCCAGGTGGGCCACGGCGTGGTCAGTCATGGGGAATTCTCCAAAGAGGGCCTCTGGAAACCTTGGACTTTGTTTTGCGCAGGCAGGCTGCGTCGAGCTGACGACTGGAGAGCGGCGACCAACGGAAGGGGGAGGGCTTGCCTACACTCATTGAGCACACGGGTGCAGGCAAGGCCCTCGGCAAGGGAATCAGCTGGCCACGGCGGACTTCAGCGCGCTGGCACGCGTGGCGCGCAGGGCCACCAGGCTACCGAGCACGATCAACGCCGCCAGGGCGTAGAGCGCGGCGTCGGTCGAACCGGTCTGGTCCTTGATGAACCCGACCAGGTAGGGGCTGAGGAACCCGGCCATCTGGCCTACCGAGTTGATCAACGCAAGACCGGCCACCGCCGCGCTTGCGCTAAGCAGTGCCGTAGGCATGGGCCAGAACATCGGCAAGCCGGTGAGGGCGCCCATGGTGGCAATGGACAGGCCGAGGATGGCGATCGCCGGAGTGGCCGCGAAGTTGACCGCGATCAGCAGGCCCACAGCACCCATCAACATCGGTACCACAAGGTGCCAGCGGCGCTCGTTGCGCAGGTCGGCCGAGCGCCCGCACAGGATCATGAACACCCCGGCCAGCAGGTAGGGGATTGCGCTCAGCCAGCCAATGAGCAACGGGTTGTCGAAACCCATGTTCTTGATGATCGAGGGCAGCCAGAAGTTGATGGCGTACACACCGCTCTGGATGCAGAAGTAGATGAAGCCGAAGGTCCAGATCAGCGGGTTGGCCAGCACGGCCAGAACGCCGTCGCCGGTGGTGCGCGGCTTGCT
Organism: uncultured Pseudomonas sp.; assembly: GCA_963529135.1. Classification (GTDB taxonomy): domain Bacteria; phylum Pseudomonadota; class Gammaproteobacteria; order Pseudomonadales; family Pseudomonadaceae; genus Aquipseudomonas. Next base: position 19,087 of record CAURYQ010000054.1, read on the forward strand.
GTCGGCATCGGCCTGCAGGTCGGCGGCAACCAGCTGGCGCTCTTCATCGCTGAGCCAGGCAGCCTTCTGGTAGCCATCGCTGAGCAGGAACGCCGCCAGCACACCGAGGGCCACGGTAGGCAGCCCCTGGATCAGGAACATCCACTGCCAGCCGGCAAGCCCATGCTGCCCGGCAGCGAAATGCTCGAGGATCCAGCCAGAGAATGGGCTGCCCAGCAGACCCGACACCGGGATGGCGGACATGAACAAGGCCATGATGCGGCCACGGCGGGCGGCCGGGAACCAGCGCGAGAGGTACAACACCACGCCTGGGAAGAAGCCTGCCTCGGCGGCGCCTGTCAGCAAGCGCAGGGCATAGAATTCGGTCGGGGTGGTCACGAACAGCAGGCAGGTCGATAGACTGCCCCAGGCAATCATCATCAGGGCGATCCAGCGCCGCGGGCCGAAGCGGTTGAGCGCCAGGTTGCTGGGCAGACCGCACAGCACGTAGCCGATGAAGAAGATGCCGGCGCCGAGGCCGTACACGGTTTCGCTGAACTTGAGCGCGTCGAGCATCTGCAGCTTGGCGAAGCCGACGTTGACGCGGTCGAGGTAGTTGAACAGGTAGCAGATGAAAATGAACGGAATCAACCGCAGGGTGATGCGCCGGTACAGCGCATTGCGGGTGGTGTCCGTGCCTTGGTCAGGGGCGGGGCTGTGTGCCATGATCGGGTTCTCTGTTGTTATGGTTGTCACCGCGTCGCCTGTTCCGGCGCTCGCCACAACGAGTCTCGGGGACGGCGGCGTGGCTGTCTTTGTGCTTTTGCACAGGGCCTGGGCCTTGCTGCTGTGCCCGAGCCCAACCGCACGCCCCCAAGGACCGCTGAATGTTCGAACTCGACCACGACCTGGCACAGGACATCGTAGACCGTGCCATGGCCATTTTGCCCTGCAATGTCAACGTCATGGACAGCCAGGGCCTGATCCTGGGCAGCGGCGAGCCGGAACGGGTCAACACCCGGCACGAAGGGGCTCAGTTGGTCCTGGCCAATGGTCGCATCGTGGAGCTCGACCAGGAAGCGGCCCGGTGCCTGAAGGGCGTACAGCCGGGCGTGAACCTACCGTTGATGCTCGATGATCGACTGATGGGTGTACTGGGCCTGACCGGTGACCCAGCCCAGGTTCGCGTGTATGCCGAACTGGTGCGCATGACTGCCGAAATGTTGCTGGCCCAACGTCATCTGCAAACCGATCAGCAGTGGCGCAAGCAACGCTGCGACGACGTGCTTGCCCTGCTGCTGGGCGGCGCCGGCGACGCATCGCGGTTACTCGATGAAGCCCGCCAGCTGGGGCTCAAGCCACAGTTGCCGCGCATACCCTGTCTGTTCGAATTGGCCAGTGGCCCAGATGCCGAGGCGCTGGCGGGTTGGCTGGTGAGCCGTTACCCGGACAGTTGGTGCGTCAGCCCGGCGCGTCAGTCGTTGCTATGGTGTCGCCCGGCTGGGGTGGCGCTCGACGCGCCACGGCTGCTCGAGCGCGTCGAGCGCCATGGCTGGGCGGTCGAGCGCCTGGCGTTGGGCAGCCCGACACAAGGGCTTGAACAGCTGCGTCGGGGCTACCGTCGTGTGCGCGACCTGCTGGCATACGGGCGCGAGGTGCTGCCGCGCGAGCGGCTGCTGAGCTTGCAGCGGTATCGTCTGCCAGCCTTGCTCTGGCGACATCGCAACGATGAGGCGCTGGACGAGTTGCTCGAGCCCTTGCTGCGTATCCAGACCCGTGACAGCAGTGGGCAATTGCTGGCAACGTTGCGCGCCTGGTGTGCCCATGATGGCCAGAGCCAGGCCTGCGCCGACGCGCTGGGTATTCACCGCAACAGCTTGCGTTACCGGCTCGAACGCATCGCCGAACTGGGCGAAGTGGACCCGATGCGCCTGGAAGGCATGCTCAGCCTGTACCTGGGGCTGCAGCTACTGCCTGCGCAATAGCCAGTGTCCGCCTAGCATCGCTTGGCCGGCGCAGGCATCTGCCCAACAAGCTGCCGACCGGGTTGTGCATTTGACCGACGCGGCGCTGGCAGCCAGCTGTCAGCATGCGGCTATCAGGACAGGAGAATCACCATGAAGATCGTCATCGCGCCCGATTCGTTCAAGGACAGCCTCGAAGCGGCCGACGTCGCACGGGCCATTGCCGCGGGCTTGGCCGACGCATTGCCCAACGCCCAATTGATCGAATGCCCCATGGCCGATGGCGGGGAAGGGACGATGCAGGCCATCCTTGCAGCCAGCGACGGCGAGCTGCGCCGGCGGGTCGTGCGGGGTCCGCTGGGCCAGCCTGTGGAAGCGGGCTGGGGCTGGCTGCCGCAGAGCCGCACGGCGATCATCGAGATGGCGCAGGCCAGCGGCCTGCAGCAAGTCCATACCGGCCAGCGCGACGCCTGCCGCAGTTGCACGTGGGGTACCGGCGAACTGGTCGCCGCCGCCCTGAATGCCGGCGCGCAGCGGATAGTGCTGGCGATCGGCGGCAGCGCCACCAACGATGCCGGCAGCGGCATGCTGCGCGCGCTGGGCCTGCGCTTGCTGGACGCGCACGGCCAGCCCCTGGGCGAGGGCGGCCTGGCGCTGGCGGGGCTGGCGCGGATCGACGCCAGTGGCTTGGACCCGCGCCTTTCGCAGGTGCAGTTCGAAGTCGCAGCCGATGTCGACAACCCGCTGTGCGGCCCCCATGGAGCGTCGGCCATCTTCGGGCCGCAGAAGGGGGCCAATGCGCAACAGGTCGAAGCCCTCGACCATGCACTCAGCCATTTCGCCGACCACTGCGCCCGCCTGCTGGATCAGGATGTGCGCGATTATCCGGGGTGCGGCGCTGCCGGTGGCATGGGCTTTGCGGCCAGGGCCTTCATGGCCGCCCAGTTCCGCCCGGGGGTCGAGGTAGTGGCCGAACTGGCGGGCCTGGATGGGCATGTCAAGGATGCAGACCTGGTGGTGACCGGCGAAGGCCGTTTCGATGCCCAGACCTTGCGTGGCAAGACGCCCATGGGGGTTGCTCGGGTCGCCAAGCGCCATGACGTCCCGGTGGTGGTGCTCGCGGGTATGTTGGGCGAGGGCTACCAGCAGCTCTATAGCCATGGCATAGATGCCGCGTTCGCCCTGGTGGATGGGCCGATGACTTTGGATCAGGCCTGCCGCGACACTGCCCGCTTGCTGCACGAACGTGCTTGCGATATCGGCCGGCTATGGGCCTGCCTCAAGCGCGCCTGAATGTAGCGATGGCGCGGATCAAGGCGCAAGCACCGGCAGTGGGGCGCTTGGCAGCACGGCCAGGTCGCCGAAGCGCTGCGCCGAATCGATGTAGCGCAGGGCTGACTTGGCGTCTTTCCAGCCCACGTAGCTCATCAGCGACTTGAGCTCCCAGCCATTGGCGCTGGCCCAGGTGGCAAAGCCACGGCGCAGCGAGTGGCCGGTGTACAGCGCTGCTGGCACCTGCGCGCGGGTCAGCATGCGGCGCAGCAGCCCCACCAGGCTATTGCTGTTGAGCGGTCGATCACCCAGGTTGCCCCAGCGATCGAGCTTGCGGAACACCGGGCCATGGGCGATGCCGGCCACCTGCACCCATTGCAGGTAGGCCGTGACCGGGCACAGGGCCTTCAAGGCAGGGGTACGATGCTGAACGCCCAGTGCCTCGCGGTCGCCTTTGCTGCGCGGCAGAAACAGCGTGATACCCACGCCCGCTTCGGCCTGGATGTGCTCGACCCGCAGGCGCGCGAGTTCATCGCCCCGAAAGCCACGCCAGAACCCGAGCAACAGCAGCGCGGTGTCGCGCCGTGCCCGGCGCAGGGCGGCAAGGTCGTGAGATGCCTGGGCTTGGCGGGCCTCTTCTTCGAAGCAGGTCACGGCAGTTTGCAGATGCTGCAGCAGCAAGGGCGCTGCCTGCCGGGGCGGCATGGGGTGAAGCGTGCGTATGCCACGCAACACTTGGCGAACCAGAGGCGCCTTGGTGGGGTCGGGAAAGCCCTGGCTGATGTGCCATTGGCTGAGCGCCGCCAGCCGCTGGCGCAAGGTACTGACCGCGTGTTGCTGGGCGTGGTCGGCCAGGTACCTGGCGATGCTCTCGGCGGTGGCCGGCAGAAATCCGCCCCACTGGGTCTCGAAGTGATCCACCGCCGCCTGGTAGCTGCGGCGGGTATTGTCGCGGGTGGCGGCGCGCAGGTAGCGCTCGATATCGGTCATGGTGCAGGTGTCGGCGAGTGGAGGCGGTGGTGCCACCTTAAACCCAGAGACGCGGTGGCACCAAGCGGCAGTCAGGTTTTTGCACGCCAGCCGTTGCGTCATGTCAACGTGGCGAGGTGCTGTTCCTGATCCTTGAAGGGCGCATAGTCACGCAACTGCGCGGCCGACAGTGGCCGACTGAAATGATAGCCCTGGGCGACATCGCATCCCGCCAGCCGCAGGCACACGACCTGCTCACGGGTTTCCACACCTTCAGCCACCACGACCAGGCCGAGGCGTTTGGCCAGGATGATGGTGGAGGACACGATAGGGCTGTCATCGGGGCTGTTGGACAGCGAGGCGATCAGGGATCGATCTATCTTGAGCTTGCTCAGGGGCAGCGAGTGCAGGTGGGCAAAGCCCGCGTAGCCACGGCCGAAATCGTCCAGGCTGATCCCAAGGCCTGCCTGACGCAGAGTGTGCAAATGCGCAACCGCCGTGCCCTCCGGGTCCAGAATGGTCGTCTCGGTGATCTCCAGTTCCAGCTGTTCGGGGGCTATGCCGTGATAGCTCAGTTGAGCGAGCAGGCGTGTCGCGAAATCGGCCTGCCGCAGTTGCAGTGCAGACACATTGACGGCCAAGCGCACCTGACGTCGTTCCATGTGCCATGCCGACAAGGCCTCACAGGCCAGGCGCAGCACTTCCCAACCCAGATCGACGATGAAGCCGCTGCGCTCGGCCAGGTCGATGAAGCGGTCTGGATACAGCAGCCCGAACTCGGGGTGGTCCCAGCGCACGAGCGCTTCATAGCCGGCGACCTTGTGTTCATCGAGGTGGATCTGCGGTTGATAGTGCAAGACGAATTGCCGGCCGGCCAGCGCACCGCCAAAGGCCTGTTCCAAGGTGAATGCCTGTATGTCGGCCACGTTCAGGGAGGGGTCGAAATAGCGGTACTGCGCACGACCGGCCTGCTTGGCCGAATACATGGCGGCATCGGCACTGCGCACCAGGCTGTCGACGTCCTGGCCGTCGCGCGGGCAGATGCTGACTCCGACGCTGGGGCTGGTGTTGACCTCCTGGCCTTCCAGGGCATACGTGGTAGACAGCCTGCGCACCAGCTCGCGCACCCAGGCATCGATCTGCTCCTCGCTGCGCTGGCCAGCAAGCAGCACGACGAATTCATCGCCGCCAAAGCGCGAGGCTTCATCGCCCGGCTCGAGCAGGCGCTGGATACGCCCGGCGACGGCTTGCAGCAGCAGGTCGCCGACCTTGTGGCCCAGCGAGTCGTTGATGGACTTGAAACGGTCCATGTCGATGAACAGGATGGCCATCAATTGGCGTCTGCCGCGCTGACGGGTGAGGGCGGCACCTGCCACTTCGACGAATTGACGGCGGTTGTGCAGGCCGCTCAGATGGTCGGTGGCAGCGGCATGGCTGCTGCGCCGGTGTGCGTCTTCCAGCCGTCCTATCAGTTGCTGATTGATCTGCTGAGCCTGTTCAAGCGCGGTGAAGGCCTCCTGGCGCTTGCGCAGCAGGCGCAGCGTCCAGGCCAGGCTGGCGAGGATCATCGAGGTCATGCCAAGGGTCAGCCAGAATTGCCAGGCGTAAGTCGCTTCGACCGGGCTTACGATTTCGTCCTCGCGCTGGCTGATCATGACGGCAAAGCCGTGCTCGGGGCGACGCCAGAATGCGCTCTGGTAGGCATCCCCGGCCAGGTACTGGACAAACAGGCCAGCAGGGGCGGCATCTTCGGCCAATAGCGGCTGCAAGGGGGCAGTGATTGCCGTCAGGCCCGAGGGACCGACGCGCAGTCGTTCGGCGCCGTCGGCCTGCAGCACGCTCACGCGGCTCGAGTCGCCCAGATCGACCCGCTGCAGCAGGTCAGCCAGAGACTGCGCGTTGACCTGCACCGTCATGACCGTATCGAATGCTGTACCAGGCCGGCCGCGCATCGGTACCAGCACCGTGAGCGACGTCGGTTTGGCCGGTGGGGGCTGATCGGCCAAGGTCGAGCCATACCCATGCCGTTTTACGTGCCGCTGCACGTCTACCCACCAGCGCTCAGGCAAGGCCGCCTCTGCGCCGGCCCCGCATGCCTGTACCAATCGCCCAAAGCGATCATAGCGGGCAAAGCTGGAAAACGCGGGATCTGTCGGGCACCGGCCTGGCGAATCCGCCATACCCTGGGCTGCGCCTTGAGCACGGTCAAGCAGTTGGCTGAGGCTCTCGGCAACCAGGGTAGCCAGCCGTTGATGTTCGGACGCGCGATCGGCCAGGGCAGCTTGGCGAGCTGACGTTTTCTGCGACACATGCAGCCCCCACAGAAAAGCCAGCGTGGCGGCGCACAGCAGCAGGATCAGCAGCCTGAGCAGGCTTGCCGACGATAAGGAGCGTCGTATCAATTGCAGTGCTTCCCAACCCTGGGTGAGGCGAGGACATTACGACAGCAACATGACAGGGCCATGACTGATGGCTAATGGCCGGCAGCTTTTGGCGTGGCAAAGGTCGAAGGCCAGAGGTGACAGCGACGGCTCGAGTCAGGTATACGTTGCCCTACCAAGGGGAGCCCGATAACGGGCTGAGAAACCGCTGAGCCCTGTGCAGCGCGGTGACCCTTCGAACCTGATCCGGATCATGCCGGCGAAGGGATGGGAAGCAACATCTCCTGCCTTTGCGTCGGTCTCAAGGCGAGACCTCCTCATGACGTTTGCTCGGGTCTCGCTGCCACTTTCAAAGGACAGCGCCATGACCGAAGGTTTTACCCAGACCCTGCGCCGCCAGAGCGAAGCGACCTGGTGCGCCGCCACCGGCCATCGTTTCGTGACCCAACTGTGTGACGGCACCTTGCCTGACCCCATCATGATCGACTACCTGATTCAGGATCATCGCTTCCTGGACAGTTTCCTGATGCTGCTGGGCGCTGCCATCGCCAGTGCCGACACCTTCGAGGCGCGCCTGCAACTGGGGCGCTTCGCGGGCATGATCAGCAGTGAAGAGAACACCTACTTCCTGCGTGCGTTCCAGGCACTTGACGTGAGCCCGGCTGAGCGTGACGAGCCGATGGACACGGTCCCCACGGCAGCTTTCAAGGCCATCATGCGCGAGGCGGCCGCCACCCGTTCGTATACCGCGGCGCTGGCCGTTCTGAACGTAGCCGAGGGCCTTTACCTGGACTGGGCGCTTCAAGCCCCCACGCCCTTGCCGCCGCGCTTCGTTCACGCCGAATGGATCACCTTGCACGATAACCCGGCGTTCCAGGCGTTCGTGGCGTTCCTGCAAGCTGAACTGGACCGCGTCGGGCCTCAGCACGCCGCCGTAGCGCAAGACTTCCACCAACGCACCGTGGCGTTGGAGCTGGCCTTCTTCGACGCCATCTACCCGGAGGCGAAATGAGCAGGGACATCTTCGAGCGCCTCAAGCAGGCGGCTGCCCCGCAGTGGAGCGCTTATGTGGACCACGCGTTCGTGCAGCAGATGGGCGAGGGTACATTGAGCGAAGGTGCCTTTCGCGCCTACCTGGTGCAGGACTACCTGTTTCTGATCCAGTTCGCCCGCGCCTGGGCACTGGCCGCTTATAAAAGCAGACGCCCGGTGGACATCCGCGCGGCTCAGGCGGGCCTGGCGGCGATTCTCGACGAGACCGAGCTGCACCTGCGCCTGTGCGCGCGCTGGGGCCTGAGCCAGGCCGACATCGAAACCGCACCCGAGCACCCGGCCACTGTGGCGTACACCCGCTACGTACTGGACTGCGGGGCTGCTGGCGACTTGCTGGAGCTGCATGTGGCGCTGGCCCCTTGTGTGATCGGCTACGCCGAAATCGGGCAAGCCCTGGCCGGGCGTATCGGCGACCTTGACGAGCATCCCTACCGCGAGTGGATCAATGAGTACGCCGGTGCCGGCTACCAAGCTGTCGCAGCGGCCGCACGCCAGCACCTGGACACGTTGGCGGCCCGTAGCATGACGGATCAGCGTTTTGCCGATCTGGTCGCCATTTTCGCCCAGGCGTCCAGGCTGGAGGGCGATTTCTGGCAGATGGGCCTCGACATGGCATGACCGCGTAGGCGGCGTTACCCATCCCACGCTGGCTCCGTACGCCAATGGCTGGCAAGCTGGGGTGCAGCAGGGCTGGACACACGGGTGATCGGTGCGACTGGCCCGGACCTTGTGAACACGATCCAGGACGAGGAAGCGCAGCATGAACATCATCAATGCACGGTTACGTGGCAAGCCTGGGCTGTTCCGCATCGAACTGGCGGGCCAGCGCATCGGCACCGTCGCCCCGCAGGCCGAGGGGGTGATATCTGCAGCCGGCGATGATCTGGACGCCTGCCAGAACCTGGTGGTGCCGCCTTTCGTCGAGCCGCACATTCACCTCGACGCGACCCTGACTGCCGGGCAACCGGAGTGGAACATGAGCGGCACCTTGTTCGAGGGCATCGAGCGCTGGGCCCAGCGCAAGCAGAGCATCAGCCATGAGGACATCAAGGCTCGGGCCAAGACCACGCTGGGCATGCTGGTCGATCACGGTATCCAGCATGTGCGCACGCACGTGGACGTTACCGAGCCAGGTCTGGTCGCCCTCAAGGCCATGGTCGAGGTGCGTGACGAAGTGCGTGATCAGGTCGATCTGCAGATCGTTGCCTTTCCACAAGAGGGCATCGAGTCGTATCCCGACGGCCGCGTACTGATGAGCGAGGCGGTGGCCATCGGTGCCGATGTGGTGGGCGGCATCCCCCATTTCGAGAACACCCGCGAGCAGGGGGTGGCGTCGATCCACTTCCTGATGGACCTGGCAGAGCGCAGCGGTTGCCTGGTTGATGTGCACTGCGACGAGACCGATGACCCGCAATCACGATTTCTGGAGGTGCTGGCCGAGCAAGCCCGGGTGCGGCAGATGGGCGCCAGGGTGACCGCCAGCCACACGGTGGCCATGGGTTCGTATGACAACGCCTATTGCTCGAAGCTGTTCCGCCTGCTCAAACTTTCGGGTATCAACTTCGTGTCATGCCCCACCGAGAGCATCCACCTCCAAGGGCGTTTCGACACCTATCCCAAACGCCGCGGGGTCACCCGCGTGGCCGAGATCGACCGCGCCGGGATGAACGTGTGCTTCGGTCAGGACTCGATCGTCGACCCGTGGTATCCCTTGGGCAATGGCAATATCCTGCGCGTGCTCGAAGCAGGCCTGCACATTTGCCACATGCTGGGTTACCAGGACCTGCAGCGCTGCCTGGACCTGATCACCGACAACAGTGCGCGCGCCTTGAACCTGGGTGAGCGCTACGGCATCGAGACCGGTCGACCTGCGAACCTGCTGCTGCTTTCGGCACCTGACGATTACGAGATGCTGCGCAGCCAGGGCCACGCGTTGGTGTCGGTGCGTAACGGCAAGGTGTTGATGCGGCGCACGCCGGCGCAAGTACAGCGCGCGTTCTGAGCACGGCAGTTTTGGCGTGAAGAGCACTTGGCGTTTCTGGTAGCCATTCACGATGGCGCGCAGGGATTGCTAGGTGTCCAGGTTCGCTAAGATCTGAGGCTTGGGCATGAGCCTCAACTGATGGCCGCAAGGAACGTGTCCAAGGTGATGTTGCGTCCGCACAGGACCACCGCCACGCGCTTGCCCTGATACTGGGCAGCGCGTTTTTTCATGGCGGCGACTGCAACGGCTGCTGCACCCTCGATGATCCAGCGTTCGCTGCTGGCGATCTCGCGCATGGCAGCGCGTATTTCGGCTTCGCTGACCAGCACGGTATCTGTCAGCAAGGCCTGACACAGGGGTAGGGTGATGGCGCCTGGTTCCACCAGATCCAGAGCCTGCTCGAACAGCTCCAGGCCGATAGTTCCTTGACCGGCAAATACCTGCAGATCGTTATAGGGCGAAACGAAGGGCACACCTCTGGCCTGGGCTTGAGATCTCACTTCCAGATGCTAATGACCAACACACAAGGACAAGGGCTTGGAGTTGACACCATAGTGCTCCGGGGTGTCGAAGACCAAGCATATTGGGGCAAGGATCACCACGAGGTTCGATGTACGTTTTTTGTTGGATTATCAAGGGACGAGAGGTGGCTGGTGGTGACTACAGCTTAGTATCGGGCCGACCTTCTCAATACGAGCTCACGGCGGCTTGAGCGAAGCGCCCATCAAGAGTTCATCGATTACATCTACCGCTGGAAGAGCTATTGGCCAGGCAAGGAGTACATAAGTGCTCTAAGCGTGCTGTGCTACACTTCAAGCGCTTACTGAATCGTTGCAATGCGCTTGCCAGAGCATCTGGCTCTGTTGTAATCGAAGGAGAGGGGTAGGGATGTACTGGCTCGGGCCATTCGAATACCGCTGCAAACAAGCTTTGCTTGATGGGTTGAAAGAGTATCTGCGTACCGCGCGCATGGGCAGGGTAAGTCACCCGATAGCCATTCAGAAGCTTCATCTGTTGCTGGCGCTGCACCCTGATGCTGAGCGCAAGATTGGAGTCGGGGTCGACCACTTTCTTATTGTTAAAAACGAGTTATCAGGTCGAGGTTTCCGCCTGGTGCGCTCGGACGGTACCGAAGATAGCTTTTCCTATTCCAAATGCATAACGGGTGTACCGCAGTCGCCGCATGGCAAAGCATGTGAGGCTCTGAGATTTGCAGTTCGCCCCCAACTTGATGCTTTCAGAGCTCAGTTGGCCTATCCGGTCACATGCGCGATCAGTGGTGAGCCAATCGTTCACCCCAATGATTTGCATGTGGATCATGAAAAGCCATTCTGGCGGCTGCTTGCTCAATTCTGCAGAGAGCATCAGGTCGATTTGTCATCTTTGGAGACCACTGGTAATGGGATGAGGCTGACGCTGAAGGACAGCAAGGTTCGGGATGCATTTATCTCTTACCATCTCAAGTATGCGAAACTCCAAGCCAGTCGTAGGGTGGCCAACCTGCTTAAAGGCGGCTCGGTTGCAGTACCCCATACTCACTCAACGGAATCCGCATAGCGCACAAAATGGCGAGTGAAAGCGGACAAGCAATGACTAACATCTACTCTTATGCGCCATTTAACATAATACACATTATGCGCACACCCGGAATTCCCATCCGACACCATCCCAGGGTACATTCGACGCTGTGAAGCCCCTCGCAGAGTTCCCACGACCCCGACCACATGTGAAGCCTCTCAATCAGTTCTCGCAGCCCCAACCACGGACGCCCTCAGCTCATGTCCCATCATCCCTCCGCAGCTCAGATCATCGACCTCTACGATCGCCACGCATCCACCTGGAACAAACTGCGCGCCGGCCACTTTATCGACCACAAATGGATCGCACGTTTTGGTGCGATGTTGAGTTCGCCCGCAACCGTTCTCGATCTGGGCTGTGGCTCCGGGCAACCTGTGGCTGGTCATTTGATCGAACTTGGCGCGTCGGTCGTGGGTGTCGACTCCTCAAAGCGCATGCTGGCTCTGTGCAGTGCGCGATTCCCTGGGCAGCAATGGCTTCATGCAGACATGCGCAAGCTCGCGCTCGACCGCCAATTCGACGGCATACTGGCTTGGAACAGCTTTTTCCATCTCAACCCTGATGATCAGCGCCGAATGTTTCCGATCTTTCGCCTTCACGCAACACCGGGTGCGTTACTCATGTTCACCAGCGGGCCTTCATATGGTGAGGCCCTAGGTGTTTTCGAGCGCGAAACGCTGTATCACGCAAGTCTCGATGCTTATGAATACACCGCACTTTTGCACGATAACGGTTTCGAGATACTGGACCACATCGTAGAGGATCCTGAATCCGGAGGGCTTACAGTATGGCTAGGGCGTCGCCTGCCCTGACTTAATATGCGTTTCTGTGATAACTATGCTAAATATTCATTTAGTTTAGTTATATATTATTGCCTATTTCATTCGTTCCTTGCCCATACCCCATCGTCTGTTTTACCGATGGTCTATCCAGAACAACCTTCAATGCGGCCCTGGAACCTATACCCAACACTCGCAGTCTTTTGCCAACACACCCCAGCAACGCTACTTGCCTGCCGCCCCGCACGGCTTCACCCCCGCGATGGTTGCATGGCCCTCTTGAGAATACGTCCTTGGAAAATCCACGGTCATCCGCCCCGCATCGCTCGCTTGATTGGTTGAACTTCTTCCTGGCCGATGTGCGTGACGGACTCGGACCGTATCTCGCTATCTATCTGCTTGCAGTCCATCATTGGCAACCGGCAAGCATCGGGCTGGTGATGACCATCGCAGGTGTCACCGCCCTGCTCGCCCAGACGCCTGCTGGCGCCTTGATCGATCGTACGCCAGCCAAGCGTGCGGTGGTGGTTGTGGCGGCAGTCCTGGTAACGGGCAGCTGTCTGCTGTTGCCCTTCACTACGTCCTTCACCTGGGTCGCCGTGACCCAGACCCTAAGCGCCTTGGCCGGGTCGGTGTTTGCGCCGGCGATCGCTGCCATCTCGCTGGGGCTCACTGGGCCCAAGGCGTTCACTCGACGCGTAGGGCGCAACGAAACCTTCAATCATGCCGGCAATGCCTTCTCGGCACTGTTAGCCGGCGGGCTCGCTTATCTCTATGGCCCCGTGGTGGTGTTCTACCTGATGGCTGCGTTAACGGTGGCCAGTATCATCGCGGTTGCTTGCGTGCCGGGGGCGGCCATCGATCATCACGTGGCACGCGGTCTGGCGCACGGTCCAACCGATCAGGAGCACCCAGCTGGGTTCGCGTTGCTGTTGCATAACCGTACATTGCTGCTGTTCGCGATCTGCTGCGCATTGTTCCATCTGGCCAATGCAGCCATGCTGCCGCTGGTTAGCCAAAAGCTGTCGCAAGTCGATCTGCGCCTGGCCACACCGCTGACTTCAGCGTGCATCGTGGCGGCCCAACTGGTCATGGTACCGATGGCGCTGCTGGTCGGGGCGCGTGCC
>CAURYQ010000055.1:0-31661 GCA_963529135.1 uncultured Pseudomonas sp.
CTGATAGGCCATGACCAGGCCCGACACCACCCCCATGCCGAAGTTGACCGCGAAAATCTTCGACCAGAAATGGTACAGGTCTCGATAGACCTGCTTGTCCGTCTTCAGCCACAGCCCTTCGAGCACCGCCAGGTAACTGGCCAGGCCGATGGTGATGGCTGGAAACAGAATGTGGAAGGATACGGTAAACGCGAACTGGATCCGGGCAAGATCCAGTGCCTCCAGACCGAACATAGGTGCTACCTCATCAGATAATCCGGCGGTCGGGCACTCGGCCCTGTCGCCCACTGCCCCCACATAGTCGAGTACGGCGCATTGGAATTGTTCTGTTCGATGTGCAGGGATTGCGGCCAGAGGCCGAAATCGTCGGGACCGTTGCAAATGCAACGATTGATCCAAGTCAACGATATGGAGCAAGCATAGCCCCGAATAGCCCGGTGCGAGGTGTGGTTGTTTGCCGCGTGACCTGTTGCCCCACCCCCTGTCCGACCGGCGCACAACTGTGCCTAATCGGGTAAACAGCAACTATTTGTTACATACAGATGATAGGCTGCTGAACGCCCCTTGCCTTGAGGTCACAGGTTTACGATGTCCGAGACTGAGCCGCTGCTGTTGCGTCATCATCGCCCCTTTCTTGCGTTCTGGCTGGCACGGGTGTTCACCGCCAGCGGCTTCCAGATGCTGACCGTGGCGATTGGCTGGCACTTGTATCAGCTGACCGGAAACGTGCTGGACCTGGGGCTGGTCGGGCTGGTGGAGTTCGCACCGCGGGTGCTGTTCATGCTGCATACCGGTCATGTGGCCGACCGCTATGACCGGCGCAAGGTCGCAGCCCTGTGCCAATGCCTGCAAGGGCTCATTGCGCTGGCCCTGGCACTGGGCAGTGCCACCGATCAGGTCAGCCGCGAACTGATTTTCCTCCTGGCCTTTCTGCTCGGCGCCACCCGCTCGTTCGAAATGCCCGCGACCCAGGCCCTGTTGCCTAACGTGGTGCCAGCGGGCCTGTTCCCCCGGGCGGTGGCTGCCTCGGCCTCGGCCACCCAGTCGGCGACCATCGTCGCGCCTGCCGTGGGCGGGTTTCTGTACGCCTTTGGCAGCGGCTGGGTCTATGGCCCGACCGTGGCGCTCTATGGGGCAGCCTGTGTCCTGACCCTGAGCTTGCAAGCGCGCGGGCAGGTCGTTCAGCGGGGGCGTGCCACCGTCGAATCGCTGCTGGCCGGTATTCGCTTCATTCGCAGCCGGCCGGATATTCTGGGCGCCATCTCGCTGGACCTGTTCGCCGTGCTGCTGGGCGGCGCCACGGCGCTGCTGCCGGTGTTCGCCAAGGACATCCTGCTGACAGGCCCCCTGGGCCTGGGGCTGCTGCGTTCGGCGCCCGCGGTCGGCGCGTTGCTGATGTCGGTGTGGTTGGCGCGCTTCCCTTTCGAGCGCAAGGTGGGCCGAACCATGTTCACCGCAGTGGGTGTGTTCGGCGTGGCCACCATCGCATTCGGCCTGTCCACGTCCTTCTGGTTTTCCTTGGCGGTGCTGGTGGTGCTGGGCGCTGCGGACATGATCAGCATGGTCATCCGTGGGGCTTTCGTGCAGTTGCACACACCGGATGAAATGCGTGGCCGGGTCAGCGCCGTCAACGGGCTCTTCATCGGTGCCTCGAATCAGCTCGGCGAATTCGAGTCGGGGGTCACGGCACACTGGTTTGGCACAGTCCCGGCCGTGGTCATGGGTGGCGTGGGCACATTGGTGGTCACGGGGGTGTGGATAAAACTGTTCCCCACGCTGGCCAACCGGGACCGGTTGCACGAGCAGTGACGGCCACCGTGTCGGCCCGATGGGTCGCGATGCTGCGTGGACAAGCCCTATTCCCCGACGGCCATAGGCCCCTGCCCGCCATGCTGGTATGATGCGCGGCTTTTTTCTGCCCCATAAAATCACGGCAGCCGGTACGGTCTGTGCTTTGCTGATGGGGTCGACATATTCATGGCGCCGGGGGCGCCTCGGGGAGCGGGCATGCTGGAAAGGCTGTTTCAACTAAAAGCACACAACACCAATGTGCGCACCGAGATACTGGCGGGCGTCACCACCTTCCTGGCCATGGCCTACATCCTGTTCGTCAACCCGAGCATCCTCGGTGAGACGGGCATGGACAAAGGCGCGCTGTTCGTCGCCACCTGCCTGGCGGCGGCCATTGGTTCCACCACCATGGGCCTGATCGCCAACTACCCGATCGCCCTGGCGCCAGGCATGGGCCTGAACGCGTTCTTTACCTACACCGTGGTGCTGCACATGGGGCACACCTGGCAGGTGGCCCTGGGTGCGGTGTTCCTGTCGGCGGTGATGTTCTTCCTGCTGTCGATCTTCCGTATCCGCGAATGGATCGTGAACAGCATCCCGCTGCCCCTACGCTCGGCAATCGCTGCCGGTATCGGGTTGTTCCTGGCGCTGATCGCGCTGCACAACGCCGGGATCGTCGTGGATAACCCGGCGACCTTGGTGGGCCTTGGCGACCTGCGCCAGCCGGCACCGATCCTGGCCACCCTGGGCTTCTTCCTGATCGTTGGCCTGGAGTCGCTGAAGGTGCGCGGCGCCGTATTGATCGGCATCCTGGCGGTGACCGTGGCAGCGATCGCCATGGGCGTCACGCCATTCGGGGGCGTTGTGTCCATGCCACCTTCGCTGGCACCGACCTTCCTGCAACTGGACATCGCCGGCGCGCTGGACGTGGGCTTGGTAAGCGTCATCTTCGCCTTCCTGTTCGTCGACCTGTTCGACAACTCAGGCACCCTGATCGGTGTGGCCAAGCGTGCCGGGTTGATGGGCAAGGATGGCCATATGCCCAAGATGGGCCGTGCCCTGATCGCCGACAGCACCGCTGCCATGGCCGGTTCGCTGCTGGGCACCTCTACCACCACCAGCTACATCGAGTCGGCAGCAGGCGTGAGCGCCGGGGGCCGTACCGGCCTGACCGCCATCGTGGTCGCCGTCCTGTTCCTGCTGGCGCTGTTCTTCGCGCCGCTGGCCGGCAGCGTACCGGCCTTCGCTACCGCGCCGGCCTTGCTGTTCGTCGCCGTGCTGATGGCCTCGGGCCTGGCGGAAATCAACTGGGATGACGTTACCGAAGCTGCTCCGGTGGTGGTCACCGCGCTGGCCATGCCGCTGACCTACTCGATTGCCAACGGCATCGCCTTCGGCTTCATCGCCTGGACCGCCATCAAACTCATTTCCGGGCGCCGCCAGGACCTGAACGCGGCGCTGGTGATCCTTTCCATCCTGTTCGTCATCAAGCTGGGCTGGTTCAACGCATGAGTGCTGCATTCGACCCGAGCGCCTACGAGGCGCAACTTCAGGACAAGGTCGCCCGTCTGCGTGAGCTGCTGGCGCCGTTCGGTGCGCCGGAGCCGGCGGTCTTCGAATCGCCGCGCGCGCATTATCGCCTGCGGGCCGAGTTCCGCCTGTGGCGCGAGGACGGCCAGCGCCACTATGCGATGTTCGCACCAGGCGAGAAGCACAAGGCCATCCTGATCGACGATTTCCCCATTGCCAGCGAGCGCATCAACGCCCTCATGCCGCGCCTGAAAGCGGCCTGGCAAGCCAGCGAAGCACTGAGCAATCGCCTGTTCCAGGTGGAGTTTCTCACCACCCTGGCGGGGGATGCGATGGTCACGATGTGCTACCACCGCCCGCTGGACGAGGCGTGGGAAGTGGCTGCGCGGCAACTGGCCGAAGAGCTGGGCGTGAGCCTGATCGGCCGCTCCAAGGGCAAGCGCTTGGTCATCGGCCGTGACTATGCGGTGGAGAAGCTCGAGGTGGCCGGCCGCGTGTTCAGCTATCGCCAGCCCGAAGGCGCCTTCACCCAGCCCAACGGCGCCGTGAACCAGAAGATGCTGGGCTGGGCCTTCGATGCCATGGGCGAGCGCGATGACGATCTGCTGGAGCTGTATTGCGGCAACGGCAACTTCACCCTGCCGCTGGCCACGCGGGTACGCCAGGTGCTGGCTACCGAGATCAGCAAGACTTCAGTCAACGCCGCGCTGAGCAACCTTGACGAGAACGCTGTGGATAACGTGCGACTGGTGCGGTTATCGGCTGAAGAGCTGACCCAGGCGCTGAACGATGTGCGCCCGTTCCGTCGCCTGGAAGGCATTGACTTGAAAAGCTATGCCTTCGGCACGGTCTTCGTCGACCCGCCTCGCGCCGGCATGGACCCGGACACCTGTGAGCTGACCCGCCGTTTCGAGCGGATTCTCTACATTTCGTGCAACCCGGAAACCCTCGCGGCGAACATCGCCCAACTGCAAGACACTCATCGGATCGAACGCTGCGCAGTGTTCGACCAGTTCCCGTACACCCACCACATGGAAAGTGGTGTGTTGCTGGTGCGCCGCTGAGCCCAGGCCACGTGCAGGCGGGGGCGATGAAATTGAATTCAGACGCCTCGGCCCTCTCCAATGCGCTACACCGCTGCTGGGCTGTTCTCACACCGACAGCGCTGTTGAACTAATATTTGTCTTCTTGTTTCACGCTCTGGAGAGCACTCATGGAATGGCGAAAAGGCCGGCGTAGCGACAATGTGGTCGATGCACGAGGCGCAGGTGGCGGCGGTATGCGCTTTGGTGGTGGCAAGGGTCTGGGGCTTGGCGCCATTTTGCTGATTGTCGGGATCGGCTGGTTGACCGGCCAGGACCCGCTGCAGATCCTGGGTCAGCTGACTGGCCAGATGCAGCAGCAAGCGCCCGCCGTGTCTGACGGCAAGGCGCCACCGGCCAATGACCAGCAGGCCGAATTCGTCGCCTCCGTGCTGGGCGATACCGAAGACACGTGGCAAGCCCTGTTCGCCCAGTCCGGTAAACAATACAAGGACCCGAAGCTGGTGCTGTTCAGCGGCCAGGTGAACTCCGCCTGTGGCTTCGCCACGGCGGCCGTCGGGCCGTTCTACTGCCCGGCTGATCAGCAGGTGTACCTGGACATGTCCTTCTTCCGAGAAATGGAAACCCGCTTCTCGGCTGCCGGCGACTTCGCCCAGGCGTACGTGATCGCCCATGAAATTGGCCATCATGTGCAGACCCTGCTCGGCGTTTCGGCCAAGGTGGATGCGGCCCGGCGCAGTGGCCAGCGAATGGAAGGCAGTAACGGCTTGCTGGTGCGTCAGGAACTGCAAGCCGACTGCTTCGCTGGTGTGTGGGCTTATCAGGCGCAGAAACGCCTGAACTGGTTGGAACCAGGCGATGTGGAAGAAGCGCTCAATGCTGCCAACGCCATCGGTGACGACCGGTTGCAGCAACAAGGTCAGGGACGCGTCGTACCGGACTCGTTCACCCATGGCACCTCGGCGCAGCGTGTACGCTGGTTCAAGGCCGGGTTCGCCCAAGGCGACGTCGACAGCTGCGACACCTTCAGCGCACGTAGTCTGTAAAGGTCTGCAGCGTTGCGCGCTGGTTGATAGGCAATTGCGCTACCTGTGGTCGCTGAAACGCGCTGTATCGCCCATACGGCTGAAAAAGCGTTTCAGCTTCCTCGCTAACGGCCGATAACTCCAGCACGATTGAGCGGGCATCCAGAACAACAACGCCTTGCGATCGGAGATCAAGAGAGCGAAAACAACTTCTGGAGTGCGTGCATGAACAGCTGGTTTGCCAATATCAGCGTCAACCTCAAACTCGGCCTGGGCTTCGGCCTGGTGCTGATCCTGACCGGTCTGCTGGCCCTAGTGGGCTGGACGAGCCTGGGCGGCCTTATCGATCGCAGCAACTGGATGAGCGACATCGGCCAGTTGAACAAAGACCTCACCGACCTGCGTATCGCCCGCTTGCAATACATGATTGCCAACGGGGATGACGCCGCTGCCGCCAACACCCTGGCCAAGCTCGATACCTTCAGCAAGCAGCAGGCCTACCTGGAGCACACGTTCAAGAGCCCCGAGAACGTCAAGTTGCTGGGCGAGCTGGGCGACATCATCAGCGCCTACAAAGTGTCGCTGTCCAAGATGCGCCAGGGCTACGACGCCAGCCGTGCCGCTCGCGCCGCCATGACCCGCGCCGGCGCCCAGGCGGATCAGGCCATGGAAGCACTCAGCCAGGAAGTCATGGCTCGCCCCGAGGCCGATAGCGCGCGCCTGGCGCAGTACCAGTTGATCAGCAAGGCCCGCCAGCAATTGATGCAGGTGCGCATCGACGTGCGCGGCTATATCGCCGACAACACGGCGGACAATGAACAGGCGGCACTGCGCCAGCTCGATGCCGCGCTGGCGGTGGTCGACAGCCTCAAGCGCGAACTCTCTGGCCCAGGCGACCGGGTGCAACAGCTTGAAGGTGCGGTCACCAGCTACCGTGACGCTACGCGTCAGTTCCGCGACGCCGTTGCCAGCATCACCGTCGCTCGCGCTGAAATGACGGTTCAGGGTGCGAACATCGTCAAGCACAGCGATGCGCTGTACAAGATCCAGCTTGAGCGCCGCGACCTTGAAAGCAGCCAGGCACGCACGTTGCAGTCCATCGCCACCTTGTTGGCACTGCTGGTGGGCATAGTGGCCGCCGTGCTGATCACCCGCCAGATTACCCGGCCGCTGCAGGACACCTTGGCGGCGGTGGAAAAGATCGCCAGCGGCGACCTTACCCAGCAACTGCATGTCACCCGCCGCGACGAACTGGGCGTCCTGCAGCAAGGCATTGCCCGCATGGGTACTACGCTGCGCGACCTGATCGGCGGTATTCGTGACGGCGTCACGCAGATTGCCAGCGCTGCCGAGGAGCTGTCGGCTGTCACCGAGCAGACCAGTGCCGGAGCCAATAGCCAGAAAGTCGAAACCGACCAGGTAGCCACGGCGATGCACGAGATGGCCGCCACGGTTCAGGAAGTGGCACGCAATGCCGAACAGGCATCGCAGGCTGCGACAGGCGCCGATGGTGAGGCGCGGGCTGGGGACCGGGTGGTCGGCGAGGCGATCAGCCAGATCGAGCGCCTGGCCCAGGACATGCACCGCTCCACCGAAGCCATGACCTCGTTGCAGCAGGAAAGCCATAAGATCGGCAGCGTCATGGACGTGATCAAATCGGTAGCCGAGCAGACCAACCTGCTGGCCCTCAATGCGGCCATCGAGGCGGCGCGTGCGGGTGAAGCCGGGCGTGGTTTTGCCGTAGTGGCGGACGAAGTGCGCGGGCTGGCTCAGCGCACGCAGAAGTCGACCGAGGAAATCGAAGAACTGATCGCCAGCCTGCAGCATGGTACCCAGCAGGTGGCCAACGCCATGCAGGGCAGCCGTGCCTTGACCGACAGCAGTGTCGAACTGGCGCGCAAGGCCGGCGAATCGCTGGAGAACATCACCGGCACCGTGTCGAGCATCCAGTCGATGAACCAGCAGATCGCGGCAGCGGCCGAACAGCAGAGCGCGGTTGCCGAAGAGATCAGCCGCAGCATCCTCAACGTGCGCGATGTATCGGAACAGACGGCCTCGGCCAGCGACGAGACGGCGGCCTCGAGCGTTGAGCTAGCGCGTCTCGGGGGTGAGTTGCAGATGCTGGTCAGTCGGTTCCGCGTCTGACCTGCGGCAGCGGGCCGATGCGGCGCGTGGGGGCTGCTTTGCCGCAGCGCCGGACCGTCCGCGATGGGGGTGCACATCAGCCTCGGCAGTATGGGCTGTGACGCTGAAAACCTGGGGCCGCTTTGCGGCCCATCGCGGCGCTAGGCCGCTCCCACAGGGAAAAAATGCGATGCAGGAGTTTGGGCTCTTCCATGCCCGTTCAGGCCACCCGTGTGGGTGCGGCCTTGTGCCGCGATAGGCCGCAGAGCGGCCTCAGCTCGCTCTGCTTTCTCCGCCGGCTTGAACGGCTCGCTCGTCGCGAGCACTCGGCGCGCCATCAGTCTATTATTTCACCACCATCCCTACCCCACGCCCACGCGGGTCCGAAGCGGTCTCAAGTTTCTGTCCATTGACCCGAATGGCCTGGATATCGCCCATTTCCCAGCCTTGATCCTCCAGCACATAACCCATTTTCTTCAGACCATCGGCCACCTGCCCGGTCAGCGGTGCGTAGCTGTCGAAGTAGATGGTGTCCTTGGGCAGCAACTGATGGTGCACCCGCTGCGCAGCGACTGCCTTGTCCAACGGCATGCCGTAGTCGTACAGGTTGTTCATCACCTGGAAGATCGAGGTGAAGATGCGCGACCCACCCGGGGTGCCGATCACCAGTTCCACCTTGCCGTCACGGGTCATGAGGCTGGGGCTCATTGAGGACAGCATGCGCTTGCCAGGCTCGATGGCATTGGCATCACCTCCAACCACGCCGAACGCATTGGCCGCGCCGGGCTTGGCGCTGAAGTCGTCCATCTCGTCGTTGAGCAAGAACCCGGCACCCTTGACCACAACGCCACTGCCGTAATCGAGATTGAGCGTATAGGTGTTGCTGACCGCATTGCCGGCTTTGTCGACGATGGAAAAATGCGTGGTCTGGTGCGGCTCCAGCCCCGGCTTGACCTGATCGGTAGCGGAAATGGCCTTGGGGTTGACCTGCGCTGCCCGCTTGGCCAGGTAGTCCTTGGCCACCAGTTGATCCACAGGGACTTTGGTGAAGGCCGGGTCGCCGAGGTAATCGGCCCGGTCGGCGAAGACGCGCTTTTCGATCTCGGCCAGCAGGTGGATGTACTGCGCAGAATTGTGCGCCACGCCCTTGAAGTCAGCGGCGCGGTCTTCCTTGATGCCCAGCAGCTGCGCCAGCGCGACTCCGCCGGAACTGGGCGGTGGTGCGGTGTACACGACATTTCCGCGCCAGCTTACGGCCATCGGCTCGCGCCACACCGCCTTGTAGTCCTTCAGGTCCTGTTTGGTGATAAGCCCCTTGTCGGCCTGCATCTGCGCCACCAGCAGGTCGGCGGTCTTGCCCTGGTAGAACTCGCTCACACCCTTGTCGGCGATGCGCTCGAGGGTCTGGGCCATCTCGGGTTGTTTGAACAGCTCGCCGACTTTCATGCTGCCGAAATAGTCGTTGAAGTTGGTCGCGGTCTTGAACATGCCCTGGGCATCGTTGCGATACTGGTATTGCTTGTCCGCCACCTTGAAGCCGTTCTTGGCGTAGCCGATGGCCGGCGTCAACAGCTCGCTCCACGGCAGCTTGCCGAACTTCTGGTGGGCCTCCCACAAGCCCATGACCGTGCCGGGCACGCCTGCGGCACGGACACCAACCAGGCTGAGGTTTTCGATCACTTCGCCCTTGTCATCCAGGTACATGTTGCGCGTGGCCGCCTTGGGGGCCACTTCGCGGTAATCGAGGAAGTAGGGCTTGCCGTCCACGAACAGCGTCATGAAACCACCGCCGCCAATGTTGCCGGCTTCGGGGTAAGTCACCGCCAGCGTGAAGGCGGTAGCTACAGCGGCGTCTACCGCATTGCCGCCTTTTTTCAGGATATCGGCGGCCACCTGGGCACCATACTGGTCAGGCGCGGCGACAGCCCCACCCTCCAGCGCGACGGCATATACCGATGAGCTGCTAAGGAGCGCGGCTGCCAGGGCCAGGTACTGGAAAGGGACGCTACGCATGACACATTCCTTGGGTGTTGTTCTTGTGGAATCGTCAGTAAGGCCGAAGCGTCAGGCCTGCGCAATCTCATCCGCCACAAGGCGCCGCCCATAGGCAGCAGATGTCGCGATCAGGCAACTGAACAGGCGTAGATCGCCAACTTGCGCTGGATGAAGTCCAGGAAGCACTGGATGCGCAGTGCCAATTGGGTATTGCGGTAGTACACCGCGTGGATGGGCTGGCGGTGGCCGTTGTAGGCCTCGGGCAGCACGACCTGCAGGCGACCGCTGCGGATGTCCTCGTGGGTCATGAAGTGCGACAGGCTGACGATGCCCTCCCCGGCCAGCGCCAGTTGACGCAGGGTTTCGCCACTGGAAGCGACCAGCGTGGGACGAATGGCCCATTGCTCGCCCTGCGCATGGCGTAGGGGCCATTGGTTGAGCGTCTCGGGTTGGCTGAAGCCAAGCAGGCAGTGCCCGGCAAGCTCCTCGACCCGTTGCGGCGTACCATGGCGCGCCAGATAGGCCGGGCTGGCCAGCACCTGGACCGGGCTGCAGCCCAGGTTGCGGGCATGCAGACTGGAATCGGCCAGCGCGCCGATACGAATGGCCACGTCGGTACTGTGTTCGAGCAGGTCGATGATCAGGTCATCGGTGTTGAGTTCCAACTCGATGCCGGGGTAGTGCTGCCGGAACTCGCCGATCCAGGGCACGATGGCGTGCAGCATGAACGGTGTGGCCGCGTTGACCCGCAGACGACCGGTGGGGGTCTGCCGGTTCATCGCCAGGCGCTCTTCCATTTCGTCCATCTGGCGCAGCACTTGCCTGGCCTGGTCGAGAAAGAACCGCCCTTCCTCGGTAAGGTCCATGCGCCGGGTTGTGCGGTTGACCAGCGTGGTGCCTAGCTTGGCCTCCAACCGTGACAAGGTGCGGCTGACGGCCGAGGGCGTCTGGCTCATCTGCTCGGCCGCAGCTGAGATCGAGCCACAGTCGATGACGGCGACGAACACCTGGAGTTCTTCTGATCGGGTTTTCACATCGAGACCTGTGGGTCAGTCCGGGCAGGGACTAAATAGCCGCTTGCGCAGGTGAAGTCCAGCATTGTCAGGAAAGGCCGCTTAGCGGGCCTCGCCGAACACTTGTCGCAGGTGCGCTTCATAGGCCGCCAGCGCGGCCGGAACGTCCGGGCGCTTCATTACATCGGTCGCCAGGAAGGTGGGCAGGCCGCTCATGCCAAGGAACTGCTGGGCCTTGTGGAACGGGAAATACACTGCATCGACGCCTTTGCCCTCGAAGAAATCATCAGCTTCGTCGAACGCCTGCTGCGGCGCATTCCAGGTGAGCGAGAGCATGTACCGCTTACCTTGAATGAGGCCGCCACTGCCGTACTTCTGCGTGTGGTCCGAGCGGGTACGGCCATCGCTGGCATAGAGGCTGCCGTGACCGGCTGTGAAGACTTCGTCGACGTATTTCTTGACGGTCCAGGGTGCGCCCATCCACCAGCCTGGCATCTGGTAGATCACGACGTCAGCCCAGAGGAATTTCTGCACTTCTTCCTGCACGTCATAGCCGCCGTCGATGAAGGTCTGGCGCACGTCGAAACCTGCGCGATCAAGGTATGCCAGTGCGGCGTCATGCAGAGTAGTGTTGAGCTGGCCGGCAGAATGAGCAAATTGTTTGCCGCCGTTGAGTAGCAGGATCTTTTTCATGGGGCCCCCGGGCCTGGCTAATTTCAGGAGGGCAGGTTAAAGCCGGACAAGCGCGGGAAACAGCCAGAAAGCGGCAAAATACATTTGACTCAAGATCACGAATCATCAGGAATTATTGCATTAATCTTAAGCTTTCAACGCACAGGAGATGCTCATGAGCGAGCAGTACGCATTCATACTCAAAGCCAAGACCCGCCCGGACATGGCAGAAGCATTCGAGCAACTGTTCCGGCCTTACGTCGAACCAAGCCGCCAGGAGCCAGGTTGTATCGAGTACCACATGCTGCGCGATCAGCAGGACCCCACCCTGTTCGTGTTCTTCGAGGTGTGGGCGGACAAGGCAGCACTGGATGTGCACTCGGCGCTGCCGCACATGGCCGCCTTCTTCGAGCGCCGCATGGATTATCTCGAGCGCGACTTCGATATCCAACGAGTCGATATGCTCAGCAGGTCGTCTGCTAGCCGTTGATCAGCAAATGGCCGCCGAGCAGCACCAGGCCCATGAAGAAGCAGCGCCGAAACACCTGGGCGCTCACTCGCCGGCGCAGCCATTGCCCGGCCTGCATGCCAAGCAGGGCGGGCAGCACCATCAGTAATGACGCCCCCAGCGCGGGGCCACCCAGAGCGCCCTGCCCGGCCAGGCCGGCTGCCAGTGCCAGGGTGGACACGGTAAATGCCAGCCCAAGCGCCTGGACCATTTCTTCACGGCTCAATCCGAGGCTTTGCAGGTAAGGCACCGCCGGCATCACGAACACGCCGGTGGCCGCACTGACCACACCGGTCGCCAGGCCACTGGCGGGACCGAGCCAGCGCTCCCAATCTTGAGCGACACGCAAGGCCGGCCCAGCCAACCCGTATAGGGCGTACACGATCAAGGCGGCGCCCAGTGCGTGCACGGCCCAGGGCCCGCTGTTGATGCCCAGCCAGACACTGCCCAGTAATGTGCCGACGAATATCATTGCCAGCATCGGCCCTAGCCTGCGCAGCAGTGCCCGCAGGTGCCCTCCTGCCGCCAATTGCCAGAGGTTGGTCACGGTAGAAGGCACGATCAACAATGCCGCAGCCTGCGCAGGTGGCATAGTCAGGCCCAACAGGCCCATCGCCACGGTCGGCAGGCCGAGCCCGATCCCCCCTTTGACGGCGCCGGCCAGGAGAAAGGTGGTGAAGACCAGTGCTGTCAACACAGGGCCAAGTTCTTGGTAGAACGTTGTAAGTGTCATCATGCGTCGATGATGGCGGATACAGCACCGCCTGAAAATCTGCCATATTCGTTGCCAGCCTCTTGTCTGGACAGAACCACATGCACTTCGACCTCATAGACCTGGCGCTCTTCCGGCATACGGTCGAGTGCGGCAACATCACCGCCGGTGCCGGCCGCAGCCATTTGTCGCTGCCAGCGGCCAGCGCCCGTATTCGTGCCATGGAAGCTTCGCTGGGCACCGCGCTTTTGCTGCGCAATCGCCGCGGTGTACAGCCCACGCCGGCAGGGCAGGCGTTGCTGCAACATGCCCGGCTGATCGCGCAACAGGTCGAGCGCTTGCAGTTCGATCTCGGCCAGTACGCACAAGGGCATCAGGGCCAGGTACGCTTGCTGTGCAATACCGCAGCCCTGACCCAATACCTGCCTGAGCTGCTGGCAGCTTACCTGGCTGACAACCCCGGGATGAGCGTGGATGTGCAGGAATACCCGAGCTTGCGTATCGTGCAGGCCATCACGCAGGGTATGGCTGACCTGGGCATCGTCTCCAGCGCCGCCCCCAGCGAGCATCTGCAGACACGGCCCTTTCGCGATGATCCATTGGTCCTGGTGACGCCGCCCGATCACCCCCTCGCCAACCTTTCCTCGCCGCGCTTCGTCGACAGCCTGGCCCATGGTCATGTCGGCCTCGGGCCGGCCAGCGCTCTGGCGCTTCACCTGGAGGAGCAAGCACTGCGTGCAGGCCAGCGCATGCGCGTCAGGGTCCGGGCCGAGGGATTCGAAGGGGTCTTGCGCATGGTCGCAGGTGGAGCTGGCGTCGGGATCGTACCGCTGGCGGCGGTGCAGCGCTGGCAGGGCAAGCTGGCGCTGCACGCCGTGGCGCTGCCCGAACCCTGGGCCAACCGGACGTTACTGTTGTGCGCGCGCGACTTCGCGGCATTGCCAGGCTACGCCGCGGAGTTGGTGACGGTATTCTCGGAGCGGCCGGCGAGGTGTGGCCGGCGAGGTGCGGCCGGCGAGGTGCGGCCGGCGAAGCGTGACCAGCGAAGCCTGACCGGTGAAGCACACCTCACCCACCACAGTTTCAGTGAGTCATCCATAGGCCCCTGAAACTTCCCGCAGCGTTAGCAGGTCAGTCGCAAGGCCGTCACTCATTCGGCTTTACCGGCCATGAAGACTGCAACAGAATGCGTAAAAACGCCCCGCGAAAAAGGACTTGTCAGTGGCATCGATCTACCAACTCAAACCACGTTTCCAAGCCTTGCTGCGGCCTTTGGTGCAGCGCCTGTACGACCGGGGCGTCACTGCCAACCAGGTGACGGTCACTGCCGCCGTGATTTCGGTGGTGCTAGGGCTGCTGCTGGCCGCCCTGCCCCATATCCATGGGCTGTTCATGCTGGTGCCGGTATGGATGGTACTGCGCATGGCGCTCAATGCCATCGATGGCATGCTGGCGCGGGAGTTCGGCCAGCAGTCCAAGCTCGGTGCTTACCTGAACGAGCTTTGCGACGTGATTGCCGATGCCGCGCTCTACCTGCCGTTCGCCCTCTTGGTGGGTGTGTGGCCGGCACTGGTGGTGCTGGTGGTACTGCTGGCCACCGTCAGCGAATATGCCGGTGTCATGGGCCCGTTGGCGGGTGCCTCACGCCGCTACGACGGGCCCATGGGCAAGAGTGACCGGGCTTTCGCCTTCGGCGTGCTGGGTACCGGTGTTGCCCTCGGCTTGCTTAACGGCACCTGGATCAACGGCTTGTTGCTTGTCGTCCTCGCGCTCTCCCTCTATACCCTCTACAACCGGGT
The DNA here is from genome assembly GCA_963529135.1 of uncultured Pseudomonas sp. Lineage (GTDB taxonomy): Bacteria > Pseudomonadota > Gammaproteobacteria > Pseudomonadales > Pseudomonadaceae > Aquipseudomonas. The sequence goes on from CAURYQ010000055.1 coordinate 14,213, forward strand.
GCGTCGCGGGCTGGCCGAAACCCGCTGAGTCTTGCCCGTCGCATAAGGATGTCGACCATGCGCCAAGCGCAAACCCTGCATTTCTCCACCCATGATGGTGTCGAGCTGCACTACCGACACTGGCCTGCCACGCGCAACGAACACCAGCCGCGTCGGGCAGTGGTGATGTTTCACCGCGGCCATGAACACGGCGGGCGGATGGCCCACCTGGCCGATGAGCTGGACATGCCGGGCTATGACTTCTTCGCCTGGGATGCGCGCGGCCATGGTCTGTCGCCTGGCGCGCGCGGGGACAGCCCGGGGTTTGCGACCAGCGTGCGCGATGTCCAGACGTTCATCGAGCACATCCAGGCCCGCCATGGGTTGGCCGAACAGGACCTGGTGGTACTGGCGCAGAGTGTCGGTGCAGTACTGGTGGCCACCTGGGCGCATGACTACGCGCCCAAGGTGCGCTGCCTGGTGCTGGCGTCCCCGGCATTCAAGGTCAAGCTGTACGTGCCCTTCGCACGCCCCGGCCTGAAACTGCTCAAGGCCGTGCGCGGCAATTTCTTCGTCAACAGCTACGTCAAGCCGCAGTTGCTGACCCATGACCCAGAGCGGGTGATGTCGTACACCGCAGACCCGCTGATCAGCCGGCCCATTTCGGTGACCATGCTGCTGGGTCTGTATGAAGCCGCCGACCGGATCGTAGCCGACGCCCAGGCGATCCAGCTACCCACGCAACTGCTGGTCTCCGGTGCTGACCTGGTGGTCGAGCGAGGCCCACAGCAACGCTTCTTCGACCGCCTCGGCAGCGCTCGCAAGGAGATGCACGTGTTGCCGGGGTTCTTCCACGACACCCTGGGCGAGCGCGAGCGCGCGCACGCTTTAAGGCGTATCGAGCGGTTCGTCGAGCACTGCTTCACCCGCCCGGCCGAGCGGCCCTCGTTGCTCGATGCGGACAAGACCGGCGCCAGTTGCGCCGAAGCCGAAAGCCTGGCGGCCCCATTGCCGCGCCACTCGCTGCGCGACCTGTACTGGCGCGCGACCCGCGCCGGACTGCGCCTGGGCAGCAAGGTCGCGGACGGCGTGCGGCTTGGCTTCGACACCGGCTTCGATTCAGGCAGCACGCTGGATTACGTGTATCGCAACCAGCCTGCGGGTAAAGGTGGCCTGGGTCGGCTGATCGACCGGAACTACCTCAATGCCATCGGCTGGCGGGGCATCCGCCAGCGCAAGGTGCATGTCGAAGAACTGTTGCGACTGGCCATGGATCGTCTGCGCGAGGCCGGCCGCCCGGTGCATATCGTGGACATCGCTGCCGGCCATGGCCGCTACATTCTCGAAGCCCTACACCAGGCGGATCAGTTGCCTGACTCGATCCTGCTGCGCGACTACAGCCCGCTCAACGTGCAACAGGGCACGGCCCTCATCCAGGAAAAGGGCCTGGGAGACATTGCCCGCTTCGTCCAAGGCGATGCCTTCGATCGCCAAAGCCTGGCGACCCTGGAGCAGCCGCCAACGCTGGCAGTGGTGTCAGGCCTGTACGAACTGTTCGCCAGCAATCACTGGGTGAGTAACTCTCTGGCAGGCTTGGCGCAGGCGATGGACGACGGCGGCTACCTGGTCTACACCGGCCAACCGTGGCACCCGCAACTGGAGATGATCGCGCGTGCCTTGACCAGCCACCGGGGCGGTGAAGCGTGGGTCATGCGCCGTCGCAGTCAGGCAGAAATGGACCAGCTGGTGGAGGCGGCAGGCTTTCGCAAAGTCACCCAGCGCATCGATGAATGGGGGATTTTCAGCGTAAGCCTCGCCCAGCGGGTGCGCTGAATGGGCCTTCTGTTGGTCGCCGCCGTGCTGCGCAGAGGCAGGCAACTGGAATGGTTCTCGGACGGCCTGACGCTGCTGGCGCTCGGGATCGGGTTGGCGCCGTTGCTTGGCGCGACGTTGCAATCGCTGGCGACCGTGCCGTGCCTGATGCTTGCCGGGCTTGGCGTGCTGCACAAGTACCTGGCCATTCGCGTTGCACTGGATGCCGACCTGTTCGAGCGCATGGCCGCCAGCCACGATCTGCCGGCAGACACCCAGGCGCTGGACCGCGCATTGTACGAGCACGGGCTCAAGCCGCAGCCGGCCGATGCGCGAAATTGGCCAGCCCGCAGCCAGGCGGCGCTGGGCCTGCTACGACGCCAGGCCCTGTGCCTGAGCCTGCAACTGACGGTGGCCTTGGCTACTCTGCTGATACTATCGATCAAAGGATGATGAACGCTCCATGCTCGCCAACCTGACCGCCTACCTGATCACTTCCGCCGCTCGCCTGATTACCGGGGCCCGAGCACTCTGGCTGGGTTGCTCGCCCATTTCCGTGCAGCGCCTGTACTTTGCCAATCACAGTAGCCATGGCGATTTCGTCCTGCTCTGGGCGTCGCTGCCCCAGCCGCTGCGTCGTCGCACACGCCCCGTCGCCGGTGCCGACTATTGGGCCAAGCCGGGCATCCGCGATTTTCTCATTCGCAAGGTGTTCAATGGCGTGCTGATCCAACGGCAACGCGACGAGGGCCAGGGGCACCCTTTGCAACCGGTACTCGATGCCGTGGCCCAGGGCGACTCGTTGATCTTCTTTCCCGAAGGCACACGCAACCTCAGCGATGAACCGTTGCTGCCGTTGCGAAGCGGCCTGTATCACCTGGCTGCGGCTCACCCACAGGTCGAGCTGGTGCCGGTGTGGATCGCCAACCTCAACCGGGTGATGCCCAAGGGGCGTGCCTTGCCGTTGCCGCTGCTGTGCACGCTGAGCTTCGGCGAACCCTTGCACCTGCAGGCCGACGAAAGCAAACAGGCCTTTCTGGAGCGGGCCGGTCAGGCGCTGCTCAACCTAGCACCCAAGGATGTTTGACATGCATGACAATACCCTTGCGCTGTTTGCCGGCATCGGCGCCCTGCTGCTGCTCGCCAGCGTGATCGGCCGTGCGTTGAAATGGCGTGCAGGCCCCGGGCCGCATGCCGTCATCGACAACCTGAACGCACGCATCAATGCCTGGTGGGTCATGGTGCTGGTCATCGGGATCGCCTTCGTGTTCGGCAAGTACGGCGTGATCGTGCTGTTCTATGGCGTGTCGTTCTATGCGCTGCGTGAGTTCATGACGCTCACGCCCACGCGACGCAGCGACTACCCCGCCTTGGCTGCGGCGTTCTACATCGCGCTGCCGGTGCAATACGTGCTCATCGCCATGGACTGGTATGGCCTGTTCAGCATCTTCATTCCGGTCTACCTGTTTCTGCTGCTGCCGATTCTGGCCAGCCTCGGGGGCGACACCACGCGATTCCTGGAGCGGGCCTCGAAGGTGCAGTGGGGCTTGATGATCGCGGTGTACTGCGTGTCGTCGGTACCCGCGCTGATGACGCTGGAAATCCCGGGCTTTGAGGGGCGCAACCTGCTGCTCATCGCCTGGTTGATCTTGGTGGTGCAGATCAGCGATGTGCTGCAGTACGTGTGCGGCAAGCTGTTCGGCAAGCGCAAGGTGGCGCCCAACCTCTCGCCCTCCAAAACCCTCGAGGGCCTGGTGGGCGGCGTGACGCTGGCCACGCTGATCGGCGCGCTGCTGTGCTGGATCACGCCGTTCAGCTTCTGGCAGGCCGCCTTGATGGCCCTGGCGGTCAATGCCATGGGCTTCTTCGGTGGGCTGGTGATGTCGGCGATCAAGCGCGACCGTGGGGTGAAAGACTGGGGCCACATGATCGAAGGCCATGGCGGCATGCTCGACCGCATCGACTCAGTCTGCTTCGCTGCACCGGTGTTCTTCCACTTCGTGCGTTATTGGTGGGCGTGAATCGGGGTAATGGCAAACAGCCGGTTGGCCCCTGAGGTGACGTGAACCGGTAGGCACAGCGCGACCAGGCACCTGGACGTCGAATTCAGGCAACTGCGCGGGCGCTTTAGCTCCTATGGTGACGGGTCATCCAACCATTCACAGGAGTTGTCCCATGTCCGATTTCATCACCGTGCTGCGTGAAACCTGCCCCACCCCGGTCGTGGACGCTACCAAGTGGAAACGCATCGGCGGCGATCCGCACACCGTGAACCTGAACGCCTACCTGTCGGCCGACGGCAGCAAGATCATGGGTACCTGGATCTGCACCCCGGGCAAATTCGAGGTCAACTACGACAAGTGGGAATACTGCCACTTCCTCGATGGCTACTGCATCGTCACTCCCGAAGGCGAGGAACCGAAGCACCTCAAGGCAGGTGACGTCTTCGTAATCGAGCCTGGCATGAAGGGCACCTGGGAAGTGGTGGAGACGGTGCGCAAGTACTTCGTCTTCGCCTGATTGACCGGCGCCAGCGTCGCAACCACGGGGAGCGGCATGCTCCGCCCCCCGCGTGTTGATGACGTGCTCCGCTCGATCAGCCTTTCTTGCGGTAGGCCTCGATGATGGCCGAGAAATCCTTGCCACCCTCGCCGCGCAGGCTCATGGCCTGGTACAGCTGCTGGGCGACGGCGCCGAGGATCACCGGCTGGCGCGCCTGACGCGCCGCTTCGGTGGCCAGCCCCAGGTCCTTGAGCATCAATTCGGCGCCAAAGCCACCGGTGTAGCCACGCGAGGCCGGCGCCGTCTCGATCACGCCGGGCCACGGGTTGTAGGTATCGGAGCTCCAGCAGCGCCCCGTGGAGCTGTTGATGATGCCGGCCAGCACCTGGGTGTCGATACCCAGGGCATTACCCAGCGCCATCGCTTCGGACACACCGATCATCGAGATGCCCAAAAGCAGGTTGTTGCAGATCTTGGCGATCTGCCCCGTCCCCACTTCGCCACAGTGCACGATGTTGCGGCCCATATGCTCGAGCACCGGCTTGAGCGCGGCGAATAGTTCGTCGCTGGCGCCGACCATGAAGGTCAGTGTGCCTGCCGCCGCACCGCCCGTGCCACCAGAAACGGGGGCATCGCCCATGTCCACGCCCTTGGCCGCCGCTGCCTTGGAAACCTCGCGGGCCGTCTGTGGGTCGATGGTGCTGCAATCCACGGTAGGTGTGCCAGGGCGGATGCCAGCCAGCACCCCGTCGTCGCCGAGATAGACACTGCGCACGTGGGCCGCTGCCGGCAACATGGTGATGACCAGGTCGCTTTCGGCCACGGCCTCGCGTGGCGAGGCGCTGACCTGCCCACCCAGGGCGCCGAGCTCTGCCAATACCGCCTGGTTCAGGTCGAACAGGGCAAGTTGGTGACCTGCCTTGATCAGGTTGCGGGCCATGGGCGCCCCCATGTTGCCCAGGCCGATGAATGCGATACGCATGACGTGCTCCTTAGCGCAGGCTGATGGTGGTGTTCACGCCGTCATTGGCACTGTCGTCGTCGAACCAGCGGGCGGTGACGGTCTTGGTCTGGGTATAGAACTGCACGACCTGTTTGCCGTACGGGCCCAGGTCACCCAGCTTGGAGCCGCGCGAACCCGTGAAGCTGAAGAAGGGCACCGGCACCGGGATAGGGATGTTGATGCCCACCTGACCGATGTCGATCTCGCTCTGGAACTTGCGTGCTGCCGCCCCGCTCTGGGTGAACAGGCCAGTGCCGTTGCCGAACGGGTTGGCGTTGACCAGGGCGATGGCTTCATCCAGGGTATCGACCTCGAGGGTGACCAGGACCGGTCCGAAGATCTCCTGGGTGTAGACCTGCATGTCGGTGGTGACACCCGAGAACAAGGTGGGGCCGACGAAATTGCCCTGTTCGTAGCCGGGCACCTGGACGTCGCGACCATCGAGTTCCAGCGTGGCGCCTTCACGGATGCCGCTCTCGATAAGACCCAGGACGCGCTCCTTGGCCCGCTTGGACACCACTGGCCCTACGTCGGTACCCGGCTCGCAGCCGGCGTTGACGCTGAGCTTGCTGGCGGCCTCCTTGATGTCCGGCAGCCATTCGCGGGCCTTGCCGACCAGCACGGCCACCGAAGTCGCCATGCAGCGCTGGCCTGCGGCGCCAAATGCCGCCCCGACCAGTGCGTTAACGGTTTGCGTGCGGTTGGCGTCTGGCAGCACCACGGCATGGTTTTTGGCACCCATCATCGACTGGACGCGTTTGCCGTGCTGGCTCGCCAGGTTGTAGACATGGGTACCGACCTCGGTCGAACCAACGAAGGAAATCGCCTTGATGTCCTTGTGCGTGCACAGGGCATCGACTACCTCCTTGCCACCGTGTACCACGTTGAGCACCCCAGGGGGCACTCCGGCCTCCAGGGCCAGTTCCACCAGCAACAGGGTGGAAAGCGGGTCCTGCTCGGAGGGTTTGAGCACGAAGGTATTGCCGCACACGATGGCCATGGGGAACATCCACAGCGGGATCATTGCCGGGAAGTTGAACGGGGTGATGCCGGCGCATACGCCGATCGGCTGGCGCAAGGTGTAGGTGTCGACGCCGCCTGCCACGTTCTCGGCAAATTCGCCCATTTGCAGGGTGCCGATGGAAGCTGCGTGCTCGACCACTTCCAGGCCACGGAAGATATCGCCCTCGGCGTCGGCCAGGGTCTTGCCCTGTTCGGCGCTGAGCACGTGGGCGATGCGCTTGCTGTGCTCGCGGATCAACGCCTGGAGCTTGAGCATGATGCGCATGCGCGCGCCGATCGGTGTATGGCGCCACGTCAGGAAGGCACGCTGAGCCGCCGCCACGGCGGCGTCGACTTCTTCCCCAGTGGCAAACGGTACACGGGCCAGCACAGCCTGGGTGGCCGGGTTGACGATATCGCGCCACTCGTTCGTTCGGGACTCCACCCATTGGCCATCGATCAGCAGCTTGGCCTGCTCGATCATGGTCTGGTCAGGGGACTGGGGTGCGTTCATCTGCGTTCTCCTTGGAATTATTGTCAGGACGAGATCGCCAGCGCCGGAACTGACGCAGGGTGGCGTGAGGGGGCATATTTCGAGTATAGATGTGCAAACATCCAACAAGAACGCATAAAAATTCCGGATCATCATGCAAAAAGACCTCACATCCCTGAGCGCGCTCAACTGGGACGACCTGAAGTTCTTTCTTGAAGTAGCCCGTACCCGCAAAGCCAGCAGCGCGGCCAAACGCCTGAACGTGGACTACACCACCGTTTCGCGGCGGATCACTTCGCTCGAGGGCGCGCTTGGCACGCTGCTGTTCGAGAAATCGCGCACCAGCGGGTTCGTGCTGACCGCAGAAGGCCAACGCCTGCTGAGCTATGCCGAGGCCATCGAGAGCACGTTGCACATGGCGTGCGAGCAGGTGTCGGGCTCCGGCGTGGCGTTGTCGGGGCATGTCCGCATGGGCTGTACCGAGGGTTTCGGCAGCTTCTTCGTCACCCCGCAACTGAGCCACTTCGTCGATGCCTACCCGGCAATTTCAGTGGATATCCTGCCCCTGCCGCACTTCATCAGCTTGTCCAAACGCGAGGCGGATATCGTCATCGCCCTGGAGCGCCCGGAACACGGGCCGTACGTATGCTGCAAGCTGTGCGACTACCGGCTGCGCCTGTACGCCACCCAGGCCTATCTGGACAGCCATACGCCGATTGGCGCAGTGGGCGACCTGGCCGGGCACCCCTTCATCAGCTATGTCGATGACTTGGCCTTCAGCTCCGAACTGCTGTACCTGGCCAACCTGATCCCTGGCGCCACGGCCCACTTGCGCAGCACCAGCGTGATTGCACAGTACACCGCTGCGCTGCAGGGGCGCGGGCTGGCCATCCTGCCGTGCTTCCTGGCCGCGCAGGACCCGCGGCTGGTGGCTGTGCTGCCCGAACAGGTGGAAGTGACGCGGCAGTTCTGGATGTACTGTCGGGAAGATTTGCGCAAGCTCAAGCGCATCACCCTGCTATGGGACTACATCCGCGACGCCACCGAAGCCAATGCCCCACTGATGATGGGGCAGGACACGGTGATGCGGTTTGCCAAGGGCTGCAGCCTGCCCTAACCACGGGCTGCAAGCGGTGCGTTTACACGTGCTCGAGCATCAGCCCGGAAATGCGCCGTACCTTGCGCGCCACGGCTTCCTCGAAGATGCCCTGGCGCGGCTCCACCAGGCTGAAGCAGTGCTTGGCACGGGTGATGCCGGTGTAGATCAGCTCCTTGGTCAGCACCGGGTTCAGCGCGTCGGGCAAGACCAGTGCGGTATGGCCGAATTCCGAGCCTTGGGATTTGTGCACGGTCATGGCGAACACCGTTTCCACCTCGTTCAAGCGGCTGGGCAGCACGAAGCGCACACCGCCCTTGCCATCATTGCGAGGGAACGCCACACGCAGCAGCGCTTCGCCCTGTTCATCCGGCACGTGCAGGGCGATACCGATGTCACCGTTCATCAGCCCCAGCCCATAGTCGTTGCGCGTCACCAGCACGGGGCGACCTTCATACCAAGGCAGTTGGCTGTCGATCAGGCCGGCAGTGTGCAGCACCCGCGCCACCCGCTCGTTCAGCCCTTCGACGCCCCATGCCCCGCGGCGCACGGCGCAGAGCAGCTGGAAATCCTCGAAACTGTGCAGGACTCTGGCGGCCCAGTGTTCCCAGGCCGGATCGTCGTACGGGGTGTGCAGCGCAGGCCGATGCGTACCCAGGGTACGCAGGTAGCTGCGATACCCCTGTGGGCCCTCCGGGCCACGGTCCAGGCCATCGAGCAGCAAGCGATCGAAGGCGCGGTCGTGTTCCTGTTTCAAGGCCAGGCTGTGGACATCGGGCGGTGGCATCGCCAGCAGGTTGCGGGCGGCGTGGCTTTGCTGGCGGTTGACCAGCCGAGCGAGCTGCCCGATACCGCTGCCCTCGCCAAAGCGCCGGGAAAAACGCAGCATGACCACTTGCTGAGCCAACGGGTGATGCTGCTCATCACCGGGTTCCAGACCGCTTTCAGACAGCGATTGCCCACCGATGCGCTCCAGCCACGCCTGGGTGGCTGGGGAATAACGGCCCTGCTCGGCATCGCGGCACAAATCTCCGAGCACCGCCCCTGCTTCTACCGAGGCCAGCTGGTCCTTGTCGCCCAGCAGCACCAGACGGGCTTTCGCCGGCATGGCATCGAGCAGGTTAGCCATCATCTCGAGGTCGATCATCGACGCCTCATCGACCACCAGTACGTCCAAGGGCAGCGGGTTGGCGGCATTGTGACGGAAATGTCGGGAACCTGGGCGGCTACCGAGCAGGCGATGCACGGTGCTGACTTCGGTGGGAATGTGACCCCGCACGGCGCTGCTGACTTGCAGACGCTCGACTTGCTGGCCAATGGATTCGGTCAGGCGTGCGGCTGCCTTGCCGGTGGGCGCAGCCAGGCGGATGCGCAGCGGCCTGCCGTCTTCCACTGCTGGGGCCTGAAGCAAGGCTAGCAAGCGCACGACGGTGGTCGTCTTGCCCGTACCAGGCCCCCCAGTGATGATGCTGAACCCGGCGCGGGTGGCCAGTGCGCAGGCAAGTTTCTGCCAGTCCACCTGCCCGGTGAGGCTGGCGCCGTCGAACAGGCCATCCAGGCGCAGCGGAAGGTCTGACGGTATGGCATCGGCCTGGGCCAGACGTTGCCGCAATATGCTGTCGATACGCCGCTCATAACTCCAGTAGCGGCGCAGGTAGAGCCGTTCACCGCTCAGGACCAACGGCCGCGTGTGCTGGCCGGGCGCCGCTGCGGCGGCCACCAGCGGGCTGGCGGCGATGCGCTGGCGCCAGGCGTGCAGGTCCAGGCCGGCCAACAGCTGCGAGGGCAACAGCAACGGGCCGACCAAGGCGTCGCCCTCGGGCGGCAGCGACAAGGCGAAATCGGGTTCGGTCAAGGTCTGCTGCAAGTCGAGGCAGACGTGGCCATGCCCCAGCTGATGGCTGGCAAGGGCAGCTGCCAGCAGCAACAGCGGGTCACTGCCTGGCGCGAGTGCTTCCAGAAAGGACACGAAGGCACGGTCCAGCGCCCGCAGCCAGCCGCGCTCCACCCAACGATCGAGCAACTGCAACAGGTCGCCGCTGCGGTTTTGAGGCGCCAAGGCCAGCAGGTGCTCGGCCTGCAGAGGGCTAGGTAACAGGTCGAGGAGGCTTCTGCTCATGATGCGTCTCCGGCAAACAAGTCGTGCTGCACGGGGGGATGCTCGCCGCGAAACAGCGCATCGAGGGTTTCAATGAGCGCGCGTGGAGGCTTGGCGTGATAGATGCCATGCCCGCTGCTGCTTGCCCCTCGCAGGAAGATGAAAAGGGCGCCGCCGACGTGGAGGTCGTAGTCATAATCGGGGAGCCGGGCGCGGAGCTGTCGGTGCAGGGCCAACAGGTACAACACGTACTGCAGGTCGTAGCGGTGCTCAAGGATGGCCCGCTGCATGGCGGCAGAGTCGTAGGCCTGGATGTCTGCGCCCAGCCAGTTGGATTTGTAGTCGGTCACGTAGTAGCGTCCGTCCAGCTCGAACGCCAGGTCGATGAAGCCCTTGAACATCCCGTTGAGCAAGGTCGGCTGCGCGGCCGGGCGCAGCTGGCCCTGATGGGTGTGGTGGGCCACCAGGCGATCGAGCTGCTGGGCATCGACCTGATGACTGGCAAACCAGAACTCCATCTCCACCTGGTACTGGGTAAGCTGGCTGAGGGTCACGGTCAGGCCGTTTCCCGCCAGCGGCATCGGCTCGTCGAGCAGGCGCGCAAGCCACTGGGTCAACGTCGGGATCCAGCCTTCCCAGCCGCGTCGATTGCAGCGCTGGCCTACCGTTCGGGCCAGCGAACGTGGGTTGTTGCGCACGTGCGCGAAGCCTTCGCGTCCTGCCCACTCCAGCAACCCATGGAGGAAGGTGCCGGGGTTGGGACCGCGCGGGAAGCGGTGGATGTCCCCGCTGTCCGCAGGAACCTCGCGCAGCGTCTGGGTATCGACACGCTCATCATCCACCAGCTGTTGCGCCAAGGAACTGTCGGCACCCAGTGTCTGCTCCCCGACTCGCAGTGCGCTGTAGGAGGCGATCCACCACTGTTCGGTAGCCGCGCGCCGGGGCGTGCGGGCTGACACCAGTTGGTGCTGCAGCTGTGGCGTGTGATAGAGCGCTCGATCCGCCTCTGGTAGCCCCGGGCAGGCAATGTGCGCGCTGTTGGCGGCCAGCGCCTGCAACCAGTTCGTCAACTGCTGGGAATCGGTGAGCTCCGCGCCACCGCCCAGCAGGTAACCAAGGGCCGAACGATGCAGTTGAGAGCGTTTGTGGTTGCCGCGCTTGAGGTCGGCCACACCCAGCCAGCAGGCATGCTGGGCCCGGGTAAGCGCCACATACAGCAGACGCAGGTCTTCGGCCAGGCGCTCGTCATCGGCGCGCTCGATCTGCGCCGCGTCCGGCGTCAGCGTCAGGTGAGCATTGCCCTGGCTGTCGTGCCAGGCGAGCGGCAGTCGACTGCCGTCCACCGGTTTGCTGGTGCAGATGAACGGAAGATAGACCAACGGGTACTCAAGGCCCTTGGATTTGTGGATGGTCACCACCTTGACCAACTGCTCGTCGCTCTCCAGGCGCAGGATCTGCTCCTCCCCGGCCTGGCCCGAACTGGCCAGGTGATCGGCCAGGTGACGGATCAGCGCCTGTTCGCCATCGAGCTCGCCAGCAGCCTGCTGGAGCAGCTCGGCCAGGTGCAACAGATTGGTGAGCACCCGCTCGCCGTCAGTCCGGCGAATGAGCGTGCGCGGCAGCTCGAAGTCATGCAGCAACTGGCGCAGCATGGGCAACACACCCTGGCGTTGCCAGGTGTCGCGGTAGGCGCGAAACCGCATCACCCAGCTTTCCCACACGCGTTCGTCCTGGTTCAGGCGGTCGAGCGCGGGCAACGTCAGATCGAGGGTCAAGCTGGCCAGCGCCGCTTTGAGCAATCGTTCGGAGTCCGGCTCCGCGCAGGCTTTGAGCCAGGCCAGCAGGTCATGGGCTTCCTGGGCGGTGAACACCGAGTCCTTGTCGGACAGGTACACGCTGCGCACGCCACGTGCAGCGAGTTCTGCGCGGATGCGCTGCGCTTCATGGCCATCGCGCACCAGGATCGCGATGTCCGAGGGCAGGCACGGGCGCAGATGACCATCAGCGCCTTGGAAGCCTGTCGCGCCGGCTTGGCTGGCGTTGAGCAAGGCCACGATATGGCTCGCACAACTGGCTGCCATCTGCTGCCGGTAGACACCCACCGAAACCGGCTCGTCGCTTGGTAGTTGCCAGCACTGAAGGGCCGTGCAGGGCTGGCCCTGGACCATCAATTGTTCGCTGCGGCCTTGGGCGCGCACCGCCACGAAGGGCAAAGGGTTGTCGTCAGCCTCTCGAAAGAGGAATGCGCCACGCCCGGTGCTGCGCGCTTCGGCTTGCTGGAATACTTGGTTGACCGCCGCGACCATGCCTTGGCTGGAACGGTAGTTGGTGTCCAGGCTGTGCAGGCGCCCTTGGGTCGCGCGCCGGGCTGCCAGGTAGGTGTAGATATCCGCGCCACGGAAGGCGTAGATCGCCTGCTTAGGGTCACCGATCATGAACAGGCCGGTGTCGGCATGGTTCTCGCTAATGCGGTAGATGCATTCGAAGATGCCGTACTGGACCGGATCGGTGTCCTGGAACTCGTCGATCAGCGCGACCGGAAACTGCTCGCGGATCAAACCTGCCAGGCGCTCGCCGGCTTCGCTGTGCAGCGCCTGCTGGAGGCGCAGGAGCATATCGTCGAAGCCCATCTCCGCGCGGCGACGCTTCTCCACTTCGAACTGCGCCGACACCCAACTGGCGGCATGTTCGAGCAGCGCCGCATCCGGGCTGGCCAGGCCCTGCAAGTCCTGTTGCAGCGTTTGCATGGCATCCAGTGCAGGGTGCGCCGGCGGCTCGCCGACTTTCCAGGCCTCGGCCAGCCCCGCAGAGGTCAGGCGGGTGAAGCCGGTGCCCAGGTCGAGCTCTACGCAGTGTTCGTCGCTGCACCACAGGCACAGCTTATCGAACCAGGGTTCGAAATATCGGGCCTGCATCTTCCTGCCATCCACCTGCTTGGCGGCCACGGCATCGCGACAGAGCTGGCGCAGTTCTTCGGCCCAAGCCGCCCACGGCGCCTTGAGCCGAGCCAACTGCTCGTCGCGAGCCTGCAATGCGTCAAGGATAAGTGCCTCGGGCGCAGGCCCGTCGTGGGCGGTGCGCACCCTGCCGAACAGTGGACGAATCCGCGGCAGAAGCGCATCAGGGCTGATCCAATGGCTACGCACCCAGGCCAGCGCCTGGCTTTGCATGCCGTAGCAAAAGCGCCGCCAGTAGTCGCGCACGACCTGGCCCAGCAGTTCACTGTGGTCGGTTTCCAGGGTCTGGGTGAACAGGCTGCCGCTGTCGAATGCGTGTTCACGCAGCATTCGCTGGCACCAGCCGTGAATGGTCGATACGGCGGCTTCGTCCATCCACTGCACGGCCGTCTCCAGCCGAGCGGCGCAACGTGCCCAGGCGTGCTGAGGATAATCGTCGCGCAGCTGTACCAGCAGCGGGTCGACTGCGTCGAGGTCACTGCGGAAAAAACGGGCCGCTTCAGCCAGCCGGGTCCGGATGCGCTCGCGCAGCTCCTTGGTGGCGGCGTCCGTGAACGTCACTACCAGAATCTGCGGCGGCAGCAGTTCGCGCTCGAAGCCCTGCTCGCCACCGTGGCCGAGGATCAGGCGCAGGTACAACGCCGAAATGGTGAACGTCTTGCCGGTACCTGCGCTGGCTTCGATCAGTTGGCTGCCGTGCAAGGGAAAATTCAGGGCCAGTGGCCGAGCCTGGGTCATGCGCTTTTCTCCGGATTGCCCAGGGTTTGCCAAGGGGCGTCGAACAGCGGGCGGTACAAGGCTTCGCACCACCCCTCGAAGGTTTCGTCGGCCGTCAGCGCAGCGAAGTCGCGGAATTGCCGGGCCAGGGCAACGCTTTCACCGCGCTCGCCGGCGCCGTTGCGGTCATCGCCTTCATAGGCACGGGCAGCGGCCGCCAGCGCTTTGTCCGGGTCGTCCTGGGCGAGCCAGGCGAACGCCGTCTTGGGGGCCACCGGAAGCGGGGCCGACATGCCGGCCTGTCGCGCCACCAGCAGCTCTCCCAGCATCTGGGCCGCCGCTTGCTGACCAAGCGGCGCCAACAGCAAGGTCACATCACTGGCTACCAACGCAGTGTGATAGGCATAACCTGCGGCACAGGCGGCCAGGTGGGTAACCCAGGGCGCGATGAGACGGTGCCATTTCAGGCTGTTGCGCCCAGCACTGATGGTGTTGGGAACCGTGGTGATGCTCAGCATACTCTGGTCGTCGCCCTGGAACACGCGGCCAAGCCAGCCCTCCAGTCGATGAGGAGCGTGCTCGAAATGCACGGGGAGCGCGCCTTCCACCGGGTGCGGCCAACGCTTGAGCAACTGCTCATGGCGTTGCAGCAAGTCGGGCAGTGGCTCGATGAGGTCATGCTGCAACAGCTCGCCGAAGCCTGCCAACGGTAACAAGCCCTGAGCCTGCAGACGGCGTGCCTGCTGTTGCAAGGCGCGCTGGGCATCCCCCGGATCGCTCAGGGCGGCGCTGAGCAGGGCCTCACTTGCGCCATAGCGTTGCAAGGCATCGAGTACGAAAGGCTCCACATCCGGGGTAGGCGCTTCAAGCGCTTCGAAATATACCTTGAGCCGCTGACTGAAGAAGTGCCGCACAGGGTGCCTGAGAAAATCGGCCAGTTGGCTCAACGTCAGCGGCTCGTCGTCCTCATATGGCGACAGTTTTAACCGGTCGTGAGGTACATCGGCTTGTGCCTGGTGCAGCACTTGCCACTCGTGCGCGTAGCTGAACAGGGTGCTGCCCTGTTCGAAGTAGCGCAGGCTGAAAGGCTGCAATGGGTGTTCCTGGGTCAAGGCATGGAGCAGTTGCTGGCCCGGATCGTGTTTGACGTCGGCTTTGGCGTCGGCCAGTTGCCAACCGGCGGCGATATGGTCGCGGAGCTGGCCGATCAGTACCGAGGCGGGGCGTTCGCTGTTATCCCGGATACTGCGCCCTACCCAGCTCACGTACAGCTGTTCCTGGGCCGACAACACGGCTTCGAGCAGCAAGTAGCGGTCATCCTCACGACGCGAACGGTCACCTGGGCGGTAATCGGTGGCCATCAGGTCGAAATCCAGCGGTTGCTGTGCCCGTGGATAGTCGCCGTCATTCATGCCCAGCAGGCAGACCACCCGGAACGGAATGGCGCGCATGGGCATGAGGGTGCAGAAATTCACCGAGCCGGCCAGGAAGCGCTGGGACAACTTGCCCTGATCAAGGCCAGACAACCAAGCTTCGCGCACCACCGTAAGGGGCAATGTGTCTTGCAGGTCTACGGTTTCGCAGACATCCAGCCATGACTCGCGCAGGTCTTGCAGCTGAATCAGCAGAAACTCGTCCTGCTCGTCCACGGCCAAGAAGAAAACGTGCAGCAAGGCATTGAGGCGATCACTCCACTCGCTGACGCAAGCTGGGGCCGACAAGGTTTGGCATGCTACTTCGAGTGCGTCGAGCAGCGCGACAAGCGGGCCGATCAGTGCGGCATCCAGGCCGCCTATCTCGTCATATGGTTCGATGCCATCACAGGCCTCACCCACACCTACCGCATACCCCAGCAGCATCCGCCGCAACCCGAAACGCCATGAGTTTTGCTCAAGCCCCTCTGGCAAACCCAGGCTAGCCCGCTGTTCGGCATTGAGCCCCCAGCGGATACCCGCCCCCTCGATCCAGCGGTGCAGGGTGGGCAGGTCGCTTTCGCGAATGCCGAACCGCGCTCGCACTGCCGGCACATCCAGCAGGTCCAGCACTTCGCTGACGGCGAAGCGGCTCTCGGGCAGTTTGAGCAAGTGCTCCAGTGCGATCAGCAGCGGCTCGCGACCACGCTGGCCTTGGTCGGTCAGGGTAAAGGGGATGTAGCGCGGGTCTTTACGCTGCAACTGGCCGAAAACTGCCCGTATGTGAGGTGCGTAGGTATCGACATCGGGCAGCATGACGATGACATCGCGCGGACGAAGCGTGGGGTCGGCACTGAAGCGCGCCAGCAGTTGGTCATGAAGGATCTCCACCTCCCGTTGCGGGCTGTGGGCAACGTGGAAGCGCATCGAGCGATCCCGGCGCGCATCGATTGGTGGCCACTGGTCCCGAGACTCGGCCAGCGGGCGCAGTTCGAGGATGTCGTCCTGCAACTGGTTGAGCAGCGTGGCGGGTGAACCTTCGGTGAACAGGTCGATACGCCCATCGCTGAAGACGCCCTGATAACTGCCGGGATCGTCGTAGCTGTCGAGCAGGTTGATGTAGTCGCGGCCTTGCTTGCCCCAAGCGGCCAGCAACGGATGCGCATGCTGGTGCAGCGATTGCTCGTCCAGCTCCAACGGCATGCCGGGCCTGCGTTGCTGACGCTTGTATTGATGGCGCAGCAGGTCTTTGTCGGCCACGATATCGGCCCAATGATGGCGACAAGGATTATGCACGCACAACAGGACCTGGCTGAAGCGAGCAAGACCGGCCAGTGCTTCGAGGGTTTGGGCAGGCAGCGAGGAGATACCAAAGACGATGACCCTGGCGGGCAGGTTGTCTGGGGCTTGCGCCAAATTGTCGATGCAGGCCATGAAACGCTGATGCACGCCGGCTCGGCTTTGGGCCATGCCCTCTTCACCTACGTCCTCCAGCAAGGCCCGCCACAGCTCCGCCTGCCAGCAGTTACCGACGGGCAACGGCTTGCGTTCGCTTCGAGCGGTATTGAGCACATGCCGGCCTGCGGCCCAGTCCTTCAGCCAATCGGCACGATAGACCTGGTATTGGTCGAACAGATCAGCCAGGCGCTCGGCGAGCTGGTAGCGCTTGCGCAGGTCAGTGTCATCAGTCAGGAAGCGTCGCAGCGGCTCGAAGTGGGGCTTTTCGACGAGCTCAGGTAACAGACGCATGAGACGCCAGGTGAGCGGTGCCTTGTCGAGCAACGAAACTTCCGGTATCTGATCGCGGCCGAGCACGGTGCGGTACAACTGCCACATGAAACTGCCCGGCAACTGCATCTCGATGGCGGCGGCAATACCACAGCCGCCCTGGTCATCTTCAAGAGGGTCTTCTGCCAGGGCGAGTTTGAGCCATTGGGCGATGCCATTGCTCTGAACCAGCGCGATTTCGTTTTCCAGGGGCGCCAGTGGATTACGGCGCATCCAGCTCACTACCAGGCTGCGCAGGTCGTCCGGACGATTGCCATGGACGATCATGAAGCCAGGGTGGAGGTGGGTGCTGGGCATCGGCAGGTCTCTCTCGGGCGGGGGTCACTTGGGTGGAAACGATACCACGGAGCGGGTCAAGGGCGGGGGCGAGGCACGGTTTAGAGGCGCTGGCGCCGGGGATTTTAATGCTACAAAGCATGCCAGGCGCGGCGTAATACAACGCCGTTCGGTCGACTGCGGTTATTCGCCTGCTTTTGCGCAAGCGCTAACGGATAGGGTTTACGGCGACACAAAGACAAAACCCCTACCTGCATGTGCAGATAGGGGTTTTGCGAAATGAATCTTGACGATGACCTACTCTCACATGGGGA
>CAURYQ010000056.1:0-30993 GCA_963529135.1 uncultured Pseudomonas sp.
GGGAAGGCCAGGTGAACGCCTGGCCCCTGGACGAAGGCCTGATCGACTACGTCGATTCCAGCTACGAGCACGCCCTGGGCAACCCGGCAGCCAGCGCCAACATCATCGCCAACACCCAGATCCAGGTGGGTGAAGAGAAGATCGACGTCAAGGACATCACCCCAGAGAAGCTGGCCAGCCTGAACGAGCTTGGCGGCTCCGAAGCCAACGTCGCGACCGGCTACCACGCCATCGAATTTTTGCTGTGGGGCCAGGACCTGAACGGTACCGGCCCGGGTGCGGGTAACCGTCCGGCGTCGGATTACCTCGAAGGCCAGGGCGCCACCGGGGGTCATAACGACCGCCGCCGCGCCTACCTCAAGGCGGTTACCGACCTGCTGGTCGCCGACCTTGAAGAGATGGTTGGCAACTGGGCGCCGAACGTGGCCGACAACTATCGCGCCAAACTCGAAGCCGAGCCTGCCACCGACGGCTTGCGCAAAATGCTGTTCGGCATGGGTAGCCTGTCGCTGGGCGAACTGGCCGGTGAGCGCATGAAGGTGTCTCTGGAGGCGAACTCGCCCGAAGACGAGCACGATTGCTTCAGTGACAACACGCACTACTCGCACTTCTACGACGCCAAGGGCATTCGCAACGTCTACCTGGGCGAGTACACCCGCCCCGACGGCACCAAGCTGACCGGGCCTAGCCTATCGTCACTGGTGGCCAAGGCCGACCCTGCGGCCGATGCCACCTTGCGGGCGGACCTTGAAGCCACCGAAGCCAAGATTCAGGTGATCGTCGATCACGCCCTCAAAGGCGAGCACTACGACCAACTGATCGCGGCCGATAACACGGCAGGCAACCAGGTCGTGCGCGAGGCCATTGCTGCATTGGTCAAGCAGACCGGTGCCATCGAGCAGGCAGCCGGCAAGCTGGGCATCGACAACCTGAACCCGGACACCGCAGACCACGAGTTCTGATCCCACGCTAGCGCTATACCCGAACGCCCGGCCTTGAGCCGGGCGTTTTGGTTTTTGCGGCAACACTTCCCGCTGCCTGGCACGCGCGCCATCGCTCATCCTCGGCGCCTCGTTCAAGCGCCATCAAGGAGGCAGCGGTGCTACAGATTCTCGATGTCTGGGGAGAAGGCCGGATCGTGCAACGCATTGACGGCTCGAACCTGGTGACCGGCTTTTACAACGCCTACAACCTCAATAAAGCCGGCCAGCGCATTTCCAATGGCCCCTCTACAGGGGGGCACATCCCGAATTTGATCGTCGTCTACGAATACGATGCGCCGCAGTTCCCGATCGACGACCACTCGGTACCGCATGTCACGCTCATGGGTGCCCCGATCACTCCCGCTGTAGCCGAGGAGATGTGTCGAGTGCTGGCCGGGCTGGGCAAGATCTACCTGTACGACCCCAACGAAACCGACCGCCGCCTGTTCGAAGCCGTCGCTTATGCCCATGGCCTCCAGCCTCTGGGTCGCTTCGACCCGGCCATGCTCGAGCCGCCATTCAACGAAATAACCTTGCTCGCGGCCTACGTCTACCGTGCCCCGAGCACGCCCCTCCCCCGTCCCAGCCCTCACCCCTAAAAGGAACGCCATCATGGCCAGCGTCACCTACCTGCGTTCGATTGCCAACAACACACCCTATACCTTGACCTTGGTCGATGGAGAGAACCGCAGCCACAGCCTGGCGGTGGGCGCTCAGAGCGTCTGGAACGGCTCCCTTGCGGTGCCCTGGATAGGAAATAAAGACGAAGACTACAAAGCGCTGCGCTTGATCCTCGGGCCTGATGCCGAGACCAATATCTGGGTGTTCCAGGACTACTGGCTGCCGGCCCATAAGGATGCCGTGAAGTACCTGACCGGTTCGTCCATGGATTACACCAGTGAGTCGGTCAAGGAGGTGCCGGGGGATAACCAGGAGGGTGGGAACAAGAACCTCATCGTGAGCCTGGTCAACCGCCATTTCAAACTGCTCATGGCGTGAGCGGTGCTGGACGATTTCATCTAGCAAACGCAAATTGCTCTTATTCAATGATCCTGGGCCTGATAAGCTTGCACGCCGGTTTTTTGCTCAAACCCAGGATTCTGCATGTCCCTGCCGCTGTCCCGACTTGCCCCTTTGCTGCTGGCTTGTGCCCTGGCCGCCTGTGACGACGCTCCGCGTTTTACCCAGGCCGAGCCAGGCGAAGCGCTGTCAGGTGGCAAGACGACCGTGTTGCGCAGCGATCGCAACGCGTACGCCTTGCCTGCCGCCAACCTCTCCCCTGAGCGGCGCCTGGACTTTGCGGTGGGCAACAGTTTCTTTCGCAACCCTTGGGTCATTGCGCCCTCCACGACAACGGCGCGCGACGGCTTGGGCCCTTTGTTCAATACCAATGCCTGCCAAAATTGCCATGTGCGAGACGGCCGCGGTCACCCGCCTGCGGCCGATGCCAGCAATGCCGTAGGCATGCTCGTACGCCTGTCGATTCCGGACCAGCCCTACCTGGCCAACGTCATCGAACGTTTGGGGGTAGTGCCGGAACCTGTCTACGGCACCCAGCTTCAGGACATGGCCATCCCGGGCGTGACGCCCGAAGGCAAAGTGCGCGTGACCTACACCCCACAAACGGTCTCGTTCAAGGACGGCCACCAGGTCGAACTGCGCATGCCTGCACTGCAGATCACCCAGCTCGGCTACGGGGCGATGCACCCGGACACACGTTTTTCGGCACGCGTGGCGCCCCCGATGATCGGCCTGGGTCTGCTCGAAGCGATCCCCGAGGCCGACCTGCTGGCCAACGAGGACCCGGACGACCGAAACCGCGACGGTATCCGAGGGCGTGCCAATCGCGTCTGGGACGACGCACAAGGGCGCACGGTCACGGGCCGCTTCGGCTGGAAGGCGGGCCAGCCCAATGTGAACCAACAGAACGCGCACGCGTTCGCAAGCGACATGGGCCTGACGACGACATTGCACCCCAACGACGACTGCACTCCGGCCCAGGCCGCCTGCAGAGCGGCACCCAACGGCGATGGCGTTGGGGGCGAAAAGGAAGTCAGTGACAACATCCTGCGCCTGGTCACCTTCTACACCCGCAACCTGGCCGTACCGGCCCGTCGGGATGTGAGCACCCCCCAAGTGCTGGCAGGCAAGAACCTCTTCTATCAGGCCGGGTGCCAGGGGTGCCACACCCCGCAGTTCACCACCGCCGCCGATGCCGCCGAACCGGAACTCGCCGGCCAGACCATACGCCCCTATACCGACCTTCTGCTGCATGACATGGGCCCGGGCCTGGCCGACGAGCGAACCGAATTCGCCGCCAACGGCCAAGACTGGCGCACGCCGCCACTCTGGGGGATCGGCTTGAGCGAAACGGTCAGCGGTCACTCGCAGTTCCTGCATGACGGGCGCGCACGCAACCTGCTCGAGGCCGTGTTGTGGCACGGCGGCGAAGCCCAGGCAGCACGCGATTTCGTCCTTACATTCGATGCCGAGCAGCGCGACGCCCTGCTGGCTTTTCTGACCTCACTTTGAACACGCATAGGAGCCGGCCATGTTCCGACCCAAACTGTTGTTTACCAGCCTCGCTGCCTTGGCCCTGGGCGCCTGCTCGCCCCAGGACCCTCAGGCCGTCACCTCTGCGGCCATCGCCAAGCAGGTGATACTGCCCACCTATAGCCGCTGGGTCGAAGCCGACCGCATGCTGGCCGCCAGTGCCCTGGCGTTCTGCGAAGGCAAGGAGACCCTGGAGAAGGCGCGCGCCGATTTCCTCAATGCGCAGAAGGCCTGGGCTGAGCTGCAGCCCTTGCTGGTCGGGCCGCTGGCCGAAGGCAACCGTGCCTGGCAAGTCCAGTTCTGGCCTGACAAGAAGAACCTCGTCGGTCGTCAGGTGGAGCAGTTGGTCAATGCCGACAAACCTGTCGATGCCGCCTCCCTCGCCAAGGCGAGCGTCGTGGTTCGCGGCTTGTCGGCCTATGAATACATCCTGTTCGACAGCAAGCCAGATATCGCCACGGCCGAGCAGAAGGCGCGTTACTGCCCAATGCTGGTGGCCATCGCCGAGCACCAGAAAGGCCTGGCTGAAGAAATTCTCAAGGGCTGGAACAGCACCGATGGCATGCTCTCGCAGATGACCAAGTTTCCCAACCAGCGCTATGCCGATTCACACGAGGCGATCGCTGACCTGCTCCGGGCCCAGGTGACCGCCCTCGATTCGCTGAAGAAAAAGCTGGGTGCGCCCATGGGCCGGCAGAGCAAAGGCATCCCGCAGCCACTGCAGGCCGAAGCCTGGCGCAGCCACAATTCCATGAACAGCCTCGAGGCCAGCCTCAAGGCCGCGCAGGCAGTCTGGGTGGGTGTAGACAACCAGGGCCTGCGTGGGCTGTTGCCTAGCGATCAGAAAGCACTGGCGCAAAAGATAGACGACGCCTACGCCACATCGCTAAAGTTGCTGGCCGACAACCACAAGACCTTGGGCGAGCTGCTGGCCGACGACGCTGGCCAGCAGACCCTCAACCAGATCTACGACAGCCTCAACGTGGTGCACCGCCTGCATGAGGGCGAGCTGGCCAAGGCGTTGAACATTCAGTTGGGCTTCAATGCCAACGACGGTGACTGATCATGCTGCGACGCCAGGCCCTGAAACTCGGTAGCGTTGTACTCAGTGCCCTTACATTGGGCGGCTGGAGTCTTCTGCGAAACAAAGGCAGCGAGCCCTTGCTGCTCTCGGCACGCGACGACGCCGATGGCAAGCACTATGCCGTGGGTTATCGCCTGGACGGCACCCAGGCGTTCAGTACGCAGGTCGCCCAGCGTTGCCATGCCATCATCGATCATCCAGATCGGCCCGTGGCCCTGTTCGTGGCACGCCGCCCAGGTACCGAAAGCTACTTGGTCGACCTGCGCGACGGGACGCTGCTGCAAACCGTGGTATCGCCGCCCAACCGCCATTTCTACGGTCATGCGGTGCTGCACAGGGATGGCGAGTGGCTGTATGCCACCGAGAACGATACCCGCGACCCTGGACGCGGCGTGCTTGGGGTCTACCGCTTTGAAGACGAGCGCCTGGTGCGCACGACCGAGATCAGCACGCACGGGGTTGGCCCCCACGAAGTCGCATGGCTTCCCGACGGCGAGACGCTGGTGGTGGCCAACGGTGGCATCCGTACCGAGGCCGAAAGCCGGGTGGAGATGAACCTCGATGCCATGGAGCCAAGCTTGGTACTGATGCAGCGCGACGGCACGTTGCTGAGCAAGGAGACCCTGGCCCAGCAGATGAACAGCGTTCGTCACCTGGCGATAGCCAGCGACGGCACCATTGCGGCCTGCCAGCAGTTCATGGGAGACGCTTCGGAAACCGCCCAATTGCTGGCGATAAAAAGGCCCGGCGAGCCTTTCCAGCCCTTCCTTGTCGCGGAGCACCAACTGCAGGCCATGGCCCAGTACACCGCCAGCGTCGCCATACACGATGAACTGCGCCTGGTGGCGTTGACAGCCCCCCGCGCTAACCGCCTGTTCGTCTGGGACCTGGACAGCGGCGCGGTTCGTCTGGATGCACCGATGCCTGACTGCGCAGGCGTAGGGGCGGTGAAGGACGGGTTCGTCGTGACTTCGGGCCAGGGCCGTTGCCGATTCTATGATTGCCGCAAGGCCCAGCTCGTCGGCCAGCCGCTGAACCTGCCCTCAGGCTTCTGGGACAATCACCTGCACGTGGTCTGAAATGGGCCAGTAAAGGAAGGGTGGCCGTTCAGCCGAACGGCCGCAGGCCCTGACGCATACCGAACAGAAACAAGAGAATGTCGTGATCCGGTTGAACCTTGGCCTGCTGTTGCGGCTTCGCTTCGCGCGGCAATGCGCACTGCTCGGCCAGTTCCGACTGGCTGAACACCACAGGCTTGGGTTGTTCCCAGGCGGCTACCGCAACGGTGGTAAGCGCCAGGCCCGTCACCAGGAACAAAGTTCGAGCTATTTCTAGTTTCATTGCCCTAACCCTTTGACAGCGCTGCCAAACGCCACTTCATAAAAGTAGAGCAACCTCGGCCACTTTGCACCGTTCAACGACGAATGGCGGCACTTGCGGTCCAAGTGAATGCCTTTACCCCGCTGGCAACGGGGACGCCAGCAATATGGCGTGATGACTTGCATCACGCTGGGCCGACTTGCTGAGACCATGGGCTGCAAAAAAACAGGCATGACGCACTAAGCTTTGCGCAATACATAGACCCGCCACATGGCATAGAACGGCAGGAAGTCGAGACGCTCCTGGATCCTGAAGCCAGCGGCAGCGAATTCGGCCTCCACCGTTTCGACGGGTAACACAAAGCGGTTCTGGTAACTGTCTTGTGCCTGCTCGGTGTCGCGACGGCGCTCGAGCTTCTTGCGCCGCCAGGCCTTGAAATTACCATCGACCCACAACGACACGATCACGCTGTCTCGGCTAACCCGCTGAAACTCACCAAGAATCGCCTTCCTGTGCGCCGCCTCGCCGATGTGGTGGAACAGACGCATGCAGAAAATACTGTCTACCGCATTGTCCGGTAACTCGATGGCAAAAGCCGAGGTTTGCAAAGGCCGTACCCGAGCCACGACGTGCGGCGGTTGGGCCGCGCAGGCCGTTTCGATCATGTCGGCGGAATTGTCCGCTCCGATGATGACCCGATTGGGTTTTTCCGCCAGCAGCGGCCAGAAGCGGCCAGCCCCACAAGGCAGGTCCAGTACCAGGCCTGGCTCGCCCGCCAGCATCAGGGCGCGTCGGGCCAGTTGCTCGTCACGTTTGTGGGACAAGCGCCGGGCCAGGCTCGCCTGATGCTTCAAAAAATACTGTTGGGCATGGGCCTTGTCGTATTTACGGGAAAACTCAAGGTTGACGGGGCTACGCATCGGGCATCTCCTGATTCCAATGCCGGCTACACTAAGCAGCCAAGCGTTGGAATCAGGTCATGGTCTTGTGAAAAAAGCGTTTGGCGTACAGACATTTCTTACAAACTATTACGAAAGTGTGTTCAGCTCGCCCTTGACCAAGGTGCTGCTGAGGTCCACCTGAAAGCGGCAACCATGGGGATGGGTTGAGGTCAGCGTGACCTGCCAGCCTTGGTCATCGCAAATACGCTGGACCAACGACAAGCCCAGGCCAAGCCCTTCCCCGCGGCGCTCGTCCCCCCGCACGAAAGGCTTGAACATCGCCTCGCGCTGCTCTTCCGGAATGCCTACGCCGCTGTCCTCCACAGTGAAGCTCGTGGCGTGCAGGGTGAGGCGGATGTAGCCGCTGTCCGTGTAATGGGCCGCGTTGCGCAGCAGGTTGCCCATGACCGACTGCAGGAAGGTGGCGTTATACAAGACCGGGCCGGCATTGCCCCGGCCTTCGTAATGCAGTGTCAGCCCCTTCTGTTCGACGGTGTCGCGCCAAACCCCGATCAGTTCGTCCCCCACTTCGCGCAGGGTTGCCCGAGAGGCCACCGCCCCTTCGTCGCGCTGAGCCCGGGCCAACATGAGGAAGGTTTTCACCAGCTCACGCATTTCTTCGGTGGCGCGGGCCACCCGCTCGACCTGGCTGCGTGAGCGCGCGTCCAATGCCGGGTTTTCCATGAGCAGTTCGCATGACGTCGCCAACACCATCAGCGGCGTACGCAGCTCATGGCTGACGTCGCTGGTGAACAGACGTTCGCGCGTCAGCGCATCGCGCAGGCGGCCCAGGGTGTCGTCGAAGGCCACCGCCAACTGACCGACCTCGTCGGCTGCATAGTCAGGCGCCAGGGGCGGCGCCAGACCCAGCAACTGGTCGCGGTGACGCACCTGGCGCGCCAGGCGGATGACCGGGGCCATCACTCGCCGAGCCACCAACCAGCCCAGTATCACGGCGAGCACAAGGCTCAGTACGAACCCCACCACTACCACGGCAAACAGTAACCGCTCGCGCTCTTCGAAATCGCTCTGGTCCTGCAACAGCACGTAGCGCCGACCGTCCACGATCTCTACCATTGCGTGGTACGAGAGCTGGTCGCGAAACACTTCATGGAAACCCCGGTCCAGATGCCGCAGATCCTTGGGCAGTTCGAAGTCGTCTCGCCCACCACTGAAATAGAACAGCTGGTCGGGCCGGGGGCGGTGACTCCAGTCGCTGACGCTGTCCATGCGCAGCAACCGCTGCAGGTCACCCCCCAGCACTGACGAAATCAGGCGCTCTTCGACCAAGTGCACGGTGGAGACGATACCCACGGCGAAAGCCCCGGCCACCAGCGCGCTCATCAGCGCGAAGGCAATGATGATGCGTTGCGCAAGGCTCTGCTTAAACTCCATCGCGACCCTCGGCGAGGCGATAGCCGACGCCATGGACGGTATGCAGCAAGGGTTTTTCGAAAGGTTTGTCGATTACCTGGCGTAACTGGTGCACATGGCTGCGCAGGCTGTCACTGTCAGGGCAATCATCGCCCCACAAGGCCTCTTCCAGCACCTCGCGACGCAATACGTGCGGGCTCTTCTGCATCAGCACTGCCAGCAGTTTGAGGCCGACCGGGTTGAGCTTGAGCAGGCGCCCCTGCCGGCTGACCTCCAGGGTATCGAGGTCATAGCTCAGGTCGGCAACCTGCAGCGTACGACGCCCACCGCCTTGGGCCCTGCGCAGCACGGCCTCGATGCGCGCAGACAGCTCGGACAAGGCAAACGGCTTGAGCAGGTAGTCGTCGGCACCGGAACGGAAGCCCTGCAAACGATCGTCCAGTTGATCGCGGGCAGTGAGCATGATCACTGGCGTATCACGGCGGGCGTCTTCACGCAGACGCTTGCATAGCGTGTAGCCGTCGATACCGGGCAGCATGATGTCGAGCACGATCAGGTCATAGTGTTCGGTCGCCGCCAGGTGCAGGCCCGACAACCCATCCTGGGCACAGTCGACGGTATAGCCCTTCATGCCGAGGTAATCGGCAAGGTTGGCCAGAATATCGCGGTTGTCTTCAACCAAGAGGATGCGCATGAATTTCTCCTGTGCGACGCTGCTCGCTGTGATGCGCGGCAGGCGCAGCTTAAGGCCTAAGCCTGCGGGGTGCCAGCCTTTGGATGAATTCAGGCGGCTTGACGTTTTTTTCACCGAACCTTCACGGACACAGCATAGGAGCGGCCCGACAATGCGCGACCTTTTCGCGCCTTGGAGCCGCCATGCAGCAATCAATCCGACCTCGCCCCTTGAACCTGTGGCTTTACCTGGGTATTCCAGTGGCCACCATGCTCGCACTGGTAGCGCTCGAATGGACCTCGGTGGACATGGACGTGGCCAACCTGTTCTTCGATACCGCCACCGGGCAATTCATCGGTCGGCATAGCTATTGGCTGGAGAACATCCTGCATGACCGAGTCAAGCAAGGTGTGATCGTGCTCGGTGTCATCGCATTGGCAGTCTTCGTTGCCAGCTTCCTGATCAGGGGGTTGTTCAGCTGGCGGCGCGAGCTGGGCTGTCTGGTGCTGGCACTGGGGGTGTCCACCGCTTTCGTCACGCCCCTGAAGAAACTGACGCAGGTGCAATGCCCGTGGAGCCTTACACAATTCGGCGGCTCAGAAACGTACAGCAAGCTCCTCGAGCCTAGGCCCGCGACCGACAAGCCCGGCTTGTGCTGGCCCGGCGGTCATGCAACCACGGGGTTTTGCCTGTTCGCCCTGTTCTTCGCGCTGCGCGACCGTAAACCGCGCCTGGCGCGCGTAGCACTGGCCGTGGCACTGCTGGCAGGTACGGTTCTATCGGTGGGCAGGATGATGCAGGGTGCGCATTTTCTGTCTCACAACGTATGGACGGCCGTGTTCTGCTGGCTGATAGGGCTGAGCGCCTATTACCTGGTGCTGTACCGCAGGCGAGCGGTGAACAGGCCAGGTGTCGAGCCTAGCCCTGCCTGAGTCTGCGCAGAGCCGTTCAAACCAGGCATGAACAAAAAAGCCCCGGCTCTTGCGAGCCGGGGCTTCTGGTATTGCAGGGGGTAAGGCTGGCTTACATCATGCCGCCCATGCCACCCATGCCGCCCATGTCAGGCATGCCGCCGCCTGCTGGCTTGTCTTCCGGCAGATCGGCAACCATGGCTTCGGTGGTGATCATCAGACCGCCGATCGAGGCCGCAGCTTGCAGTGCCGAACGGGTAACCTTGGCTGGGTCCAGAATACCCATCTCGATCATGTCGCCGTACTCGCCGGTAGCGGCGTTGTAGCCGTAGTTGCCCGAGCCCTGCTTGACCTTGTCGGCCACAACGCTTGGCTCGTCGCCGGCGTTGGCAGTGATCTGACGCAGCGGCGCTTCGATAGCGCGACGCAGCAGCGAGATACCGACGTTCTGGTCTTCGTTGTCACCCTTGAGGTCAACGATTGCAGACAGGGCGCGCACCAGTGCAACACCACCGCCAGGCACCACGCCTTCTTCGACCGCTGCACGGGTAGCGTGCAGGGCGTCTTCGACGCGGGCTTTCTTCTCTTTCATTTCGACTTCGGTGCCAGCACCCACCTTGATCACGGCAACACCGCCGGCCAGCTTGGCCAGACGCTCTTGCAGCTTCTCACGGTCGTAGTCCGAAGAGGTTTCTTCGATCTGGGCACGGATCTGCTTGACGCGACCCTGGATATCTTCTTCAGCGCCAGCGCCGTCGATGATGATGGTGTTTTCCTTGGACAGGGTGACGCGCTTGGCGTTGCCCAGGTGCTCCAGGGTAGCGGTTTCCAGGGACAGGCCGATTTCTTCGGAGATGACCTGGCCGCCGGTCAGGACAGCGATGTCCTGCAGCATGGCCTTGCGACGGTCGCCGAAACCTGGCGCCTTGACCGCTGCAACCTTGACGATGCCGCGCATGTTGTTGACGACCAGGGTAGCCAGGGCTTCGCCTTCGACGTCTTCAGCAACGATCAGCAGTGGGCGGCCGGCTTTGGCAACGGCTTCCAGTACTGGCAGCAGCTCACGGATGTTGGAGATCTTCTTGTCGACCAGCAGCAGCAGCGGGCTGTCCAGCTCGGCAACCATGGTGTCCGGCTTGTTGACGAAGTAAGGGGACAGGTAGCCGCGGTCGAACTGCATGCCTTCGACGACCGACAGTTCGTTCTCCAGGCCCGAACCTTCTTCAACGGTGATGACGCCTTCCTTGCCGACCTTTTCCATGGCTTCGGCGATGATTTCACCGATGGAGCTGTCGGAGTTGGCGGAAATGGTACCTACCTGGGCAATGGCCTTGGAGTCGGCGCATGGCTTGGACAGGTTCTTCAGCTCGGCGACGATGGCGGTGGTGGCCTTGTCGATGCCGCGCTTGAGGTCCATCGGGTTCATGCCGGCAGCAACGGCCTTCAGGCCTTCGTTGACGATCGACTGAGCCAGGACGGTAGCGGTGGTGGTGCCGTCACCGGCTGCATCGTTGGCCTTGGAAGCGACTTCCTTGACCAGTTGGGCGCCCATGTTCTCGAAGGCGTCCTTCAGCTCGATTTCCTTGGCGACGGAAACGCCGTCCTTGGTGATGGTCGGAGCGCCGAAGCTCTTGGCCAGCACCACGTTACGGCCTTTCGGGCCCAGGGTCGCTTTTACCGCGTCAGCGAGAACGTTGACACCAACCAGCATTTTCTTGCGAGCGGAATCGCCGAATTTTACGTCTTTAGCAGCCATGATCGTTTAATCCTTGAAAAATCTTTGGAGTAACGGGAAGTCGGGGAAATCAGCCTTCAACAACGGCCAGGATTTCGTTTTCGGCCATGACAAGCAGGTCTTCGCCGTCGACTTTCACGGTGTTGCTACCCGAGTACGGGCCGAAAACCACTTTGTCACCCACTTTCACGGCCAGCGCACGTACTTCGCCGTTGTCCAGGACGCGGCCGGTGCCGACGGCGACGACTTCGCCGCGGTTTGGTTTTTCAGCGGCCGAACCTGGCAGGACGATACCGCCAGCGGTTTTCGATTCTTCTTCGCTGCGACGGATGACGACGCGGTCATGCAGAGGACGAAGCTTCATTGTCGATCTCTCCCAAATTGTGGTTTTCATCGGCCGGTGTCGACACCGGCGGGTTGATGCTGTCCGGCGTTGCCGGAAGGCCGCTCGCAACGAGCAAACGGCCTGAGTCATGTCTGGTGTCACCACCAGAAACCTTGCGGTGACCACTACATGAGGCCGGCCTGATCGATTACAAGGCTTGGGATGTAAATTTTTTTTGCGATGGCGAAAAAAAAGGGCCGCTTGGCGGCCCTGGGTCTCACTGATCGCGGCGCTCGTATTCGCCTTCGATCACGTTGGGTCGATGCCCTCCGTCGCGGGGCGGTTGGCCCTGCAGGGGATCATCCTGGAAGGCACGCTGGCGCGTGGCCTGGGCCTGGGCGCGTTCGCGCATCTTGCGCGCCGCCATCTGGCGGGTGAACGGCAACAGGCACAGCAGGCCGAGCACGTCGCTGATGAAGCCCGGAATCATCAGCAGACCGCCCCCGACGGCCAGCATCATGCCGTGGAACATATCCTCGGCAGGCAGCTCACCGCGTTGCAGGCTTTCACGGGCACGCAGGGCGGTAGCAAGGCCAGCAATCCGCATGACCAACACCCCGAGGGCGGAGCCGGCAATGATGAGCAGCAAGGCCGGGAAAAAGCCGATGGCGGAGCTGACTTTCACGAAGACGAACAGCTCCAGCACAGGAAACAGGAGAAGCAGCAGTAGAAAAACACGCATCAAAGCATTCCTCGTCGGAAGACACCCTTCCAGTAAGACCTACAAATGGATGCGTGTGCTCCGCTTTTCAAGCAGGTATTTCGCTCGACGCCGGCCATTGATCGGCGCGAGCCAGCAACACCAAGGCTTCGCGCACTTGTGTCGGCGTATTGCAACGGGTCGGAAACCCCAGCCAGTGGATCGCCTGGCCGATGCGCAGGTGCATGCCTTCGCTGTCGATACCGACCAACTGCGCCGGCGTGTCGCTGGCGAGCTCGGCCAGTTGCACATAATGCGCGATGGCGGCGCCATGGTCGCTGTTCATGTGCTCGATCATGCCGGTCTCGACCTTGCCGGCGAAGGGGTTGGCCAACGTCACGTGATCAAGCCAGTGGATGGCACCAAAGCCGCCGATGTAGCGGTGCCGCACCGGCTGTAGCACCCAGAAATCGAAGTCGTGGGCCCGGTGATAGTCGCCAGCGTCCGGAAAGTAACGGTAATAGCGCAAGGCCGCGGCCTCGATGCTGGCCTGGTCCTGCAGCTTGCAGGCTTCGGCCAACACGGTCAGCCGCCCGACCGCCTGCACGTCCTGCGCCTCGCGCTCGCCCACCAGCAGCGAACACTTGGCGTCCTTTTGCAGATTGTGCGTGTGCTGGGCGATACGACTGATGAGGATGAGCGGCCTGCCCTCGGCATCCAGGCAATAGGACACGACCGAACCAAACGGGAAGCCCGGCATGGACTTGGAATGGGTCGATAGTACCCCCCGGTATTCCTTGAGCAACAGTTCCCGGGCGGGACGGACGGCATTCTCACTCACTTCGAAACCCTCGATGGAACGCTGCAGGCAGCAGGCGGTTATGACCGGTTCAAGCGCGCCCTTGGCAGGACGCGTTCAGTCGCCTGGGTTACCGCCAACGGCCTACCAGGCAACGCCAAAGCCTGCAGTGTAGCGGGTCTTGTCCAGGTCACTTTGACGTGTGCCGCTGATGATGTCTCTTTCAGCCTTGAGGTTCAGAGATGCCCAGTCAGTGACCTTGTAGCGCAGGCCGACCTCAGCGTCCAGGGAGTAGTCGGCGACATTGCCCAGTGGCTTGGCCAGCTCGCCATTGGTGAACAGTTGAACCTTCTTGCCGATCAGGTAGCGGGTGTAGTCCCACTTGACGGCGGCGGAATAGAAGTTGTCCTTCTCACCGTCCTGGTATTCGAAGTCGGTGCGGTTGATCAGCGAGCCCAGCGAGAATGCCCCCAGCTCGTCATCCCAGAACTGGTAGCCAGGGCCGGTACCCACGGTACGCTGGCGGGCGAGGTCTTCGACATGGTCACGCTTGTATTCCGCGCGCCCCTGCCAGAACCACTTTTCCGTCAGGAAGCGGTCCAGCGCATATTCGGCGCTCCAGTTGTCGGTGGTGGTGACATCGTCCTTGGTCTCGCGGTTGTATTCGCCTTCGGCGTTGTGACGCCAGCGACCATGGCGGGCAGTGGTCTTGAAACCGACATCGTAGTCGTCGGTGTCGTTCTCGGCTCGCTTGTAGTCCAGCGCCACATCGACGTTGCCTTTCCAGATGAGGTCTTCGACCACGGGCTTGGGCTTCATGATCTGCTCGATGCTGGCCAGTTCCACCGTCTTGGGTGCTTCACCGTTGGCCAGCGTCACCTTGCCCGCCTCGGCCGCCTTCAGCGACTTGGCTTTCTCGCCGGCGTAGGCATCCTGCTTGACCAGCAGCTCCTGATCGCTTTCCAGGGTCTTGACCTGTTTCCAGTCCAGGGCGATCGAGCCGCCATAAGGCGTCTCCAGCAGCAGCTTGCCACCGTCGAAGACCTTGATCTTGCCGCTGAGGCGATCACCGTTCTTCATCCAGACGGTATCGGCGAATGCCGAGGATGCGCAGCAGGCGGCGGCAATGCATGACAGCAGTAATTTAAGGTGCATAAGCGGGCTACAGGTTCGATTTGGCGAGAAAAACCGGGCATTATCCAGATGCCACCGGCAAGAGCAAGCAAAGACCGGCAAAGGGGCGATGAGTTCCACTCTCATTTACGGGCCGTTGGTCAGGTTTCATCTACACCCCAAGGAGGGTCTGGTGTCCGG
The DNA here is from genome assembly GCA_963529135.1 of uncultured Pseudomonas sp. Classification (GTDB taxonomy): domain Bacteria; phylum Pseudomonadota; class Gammaproteobacteria; order Pseudomonadales; family Pseudomonadaceae; genus Aquipseudomonas. The sequence goes on from CAURYQ010000056.1 coordinate 14,713, forward strand.
CGCTATCAGTCATACCTTGCAAACTGCAGAGGGCCGACGAACGGCACTTTATTCCGTGCTTGGCCAGGTTCCGGTCGGGAAGGTGGTGAGCTATGGCCAACTCGCCGAGCTCGCCGGGCTTGGCAAGGCCGCACGGTGGGTGGGGCGCACGCTGTCGCAACTGCCCGAGGGCACGCGCTTGCCCTGGCACCGGGTGCTGGGGGCCGGTGGACGGCTGAGCCTGCCTTGCGGCACGCCGTCAGGCGATGAGCAACGGGCTCGGCTGCGTGAAGAAGGCGTGCAGGTCGCCAACAATCGCGTGGATATGACGCGCCATGGCTGGCGCCCGATGGAGCACAGCGGTTAGAGTGCGCGCTTTGTCCTGGAAACTTGAGGCAGATGTTGGTCCATGCCCCGTAAAACCTGGCGCGCTGCGCTCGCTGCCTATGCCAGCCCGTCAACCCTGGTGCTTTTGCTGCTCGGCTTCGCGGCCGGCCTGCCTTACATGCTGGTGTTCTCGACCCTTTCCGTATGGTTGCGCGAAGCCGGTGTAGCCAGGGAAACCATCGGCTACGCCAGCCTGATCGGCCTGGCGTATGCCTTCAAATGGGTGTGGTCGCCGCTGCTGGACCAATGGCGGTTGCCACTGCTGGGCGGCATGGGCCGTCGTCGCTCCTGGCTGCTGCTGTCTCAGGCCCTGGTCGTTGTCGGCCTGATCGGCATGAGCCTTTGTGATCCGCAACAGCACCTGTCTTGGCTGATCGCCTTGGCAGTACTGGTGGCTTTCGCCTCGGCTACCCAGGATATCGCAGTGGACGCCTATCGCCTGGAGATCGCCGACGATCAGCGCCAGGCTGCCCTAGCGGCCAGCTACATGGCGGGTTATCGCGTCGCCGCCCTGCTTGCCACGGCCGGCGCCCTGTTCTTCGCCGAATGGTTTGGCTCCACCGGTTTCAGCTACCTGCACAAGGCCTGGGCCGGTACCTACGTCATGTTTGCGCTGATGATGCTCCCTGCCCTGTTCACCACCGTGGTCATGCGTGAGCCGCCCGTGCCGCTGCGCACGCAGCTCTCGGCAGCGCGCTACGGGTTGGCCCATCAACTGGCCTCGGTGTTCGTGCTCATCATCCTGCTGGTGTCGGTGCCGGCCAGCTTCACGCAGATGTTCAACACGGGCTGGTCCAGTGTCATCTCTGGCGATGCGACACCCTTGGACCTGCTGCTCGAGGACCGCGCCTTTCTGCGCCTGATCCTGTATGTACTGCTATCCTGGGCATGCCTGTCGAGCCTTGGCCGCCGCGGGCTCGCGCCTGTGCTCACGCCGGTCAACGACTTCATCGTGCGCTACCGCTGGCAAGCTCTGCTGCTGCTTGGCCTGATCGCCACCTACCGCATGTCCGACACGGTGATGGGCGTCATGGCCAACGTGTTCTATATCGACATGGGCTTTACCAAGGACCAGATCGCCAGTGTCAGCAAGATCTTCGGCCTGATCATGACGTTGGTGGGTGCAGGTGTCGGGGGTTTGCTCATCGTGCGCTTCGGCATCATGCCGATTCTGTTCATCGGCGGCGTGGCGTCTGCCGGTACCAACATCCTGTTCCTGATGCTGGCGGACATGGGGCCGAACCTGGAAATGCTGGTGGTGACCATTTCGCTGGACAACTTCAGCTCCGGCATGGCGACTTCAGCCTTCGTCGCCTACTTGTCGAGCCTGACCAACCTCAAGTTCTCGGCCACCCAATATGCGCTGCTGAGTTCGATCATGTTGCTGCTGCCCCGCCTGATCGGTGGGTATTCCGGGGTCATGGTCGAGAAATTCGGGTATCACGATTTCTTCCTGATCACCGCCTTGCTCGGTGTACCGACCCTGATCCTGATCGCCCTGCAGTGGCGCCAGGACAGCAGGCCCGGCCAGTCAGCGAGCCAGCCGGGCGCTGCGCCGGAGCAGCACTGAGCCGCCCGCCCCGCCATGACGCGGGGCATGCGCCCCAAAGCGCCCAGGGCATGCGCCCTCTATCGAACAGCGGTATGCCGGCTGCTCACCGAAGCTACGGGTGTCCCGCCCCTTCGGCACCGCGCCTGCTTAGCAGCGCCCAGAGCGGCCACAGGGCCAGCCCCCCTGCCACACTGGCCGCCACGGCAAAATGCAGCAGGCTTGTACCGGCACCTATCATGGCCAGCACTGCGCCACCCAACCCCAACAGCGCGATGGTAATCATGCCGAGCATGGCCGAGACCAGGCCTTTGCTTTGTGCACTGGCAAACAAGGTCATGCGGTACAGCACCGCATTGGCCACCCCAAGGCCCAGGGCGTAGAGCGACAGGCCTGCCACCAGGCTGGTCACGCTCGGCCATATCCAGGTCGCCAGGACCATCAGGCACAGCCCTGCCACATACGGCCCCAGGGCGCCGCGTACCAAGCTCGGCAGCGGATAACGGTCGGCAATGTGATTGATGATCAGGTTGCCCAGGATCAATCCACCGAAGACCGGAAGTTGCCACAGCGCATAGGCAAGCGTGCTGAGCCCTTCGTCGTGGATGAGCAGAACCGGGGACAGGCCAATCCAGCCGATCAACGGCAGGCCGACCAGACCCAGAGCGGCACTGCCGGCGACAAAACGCCGGTTCGACAGCAGTTGCCCGTAACCGGCCAGCAACGGCAGAAGATGGATCGGCGTGAAGGCCAGGCGTGAGCCGTCGCGCCGCTCGACGCCCAAGGTTTCGGGCATCAAGCGGTACAGGAGCAACCAGGCGGCCACGGCGCCAATGGCGAACGCCACGAACAACCAGCGCCAGTCCAGCCATTGCAGCATCAACGTACCGACCAAGGGGCCCAGCAGGGGTGAAAGCAACGCGATATTGGCCAGCAGGGCCATCATGCGCACTGCATCCGCCTCGCTGAACGCCTCGTTGAGTGCGGGATAGCTGACCGTGACCACGAAGCCCAGCCCGATGCCTTGCAGCAAACGCAGCAGGTTGAACAGGCCGATGTCATGGACCCAGAAAGTGCCCAGGCATGCCAGGCCAAAGAACGCGCAGCCTGTGAGCAGCAATGGGCGGCGCCCGTAGCGATCGGCCAGCGGCCCGATCAGCCATTGCAGCAGCACGCCACCGAGCAGGTAGAGGTTGAGCGCGTGGGGGATGTATTCGGGGCCTGCCTTGAGCTCGGCCACCACGACGGGCATCGCCGGCATGACGGCGTCGCTGGCCAGGTAGGTCAGCAGTTCGAACAGCGCCAGGGTCAGGCCGAACGCCAGGGCACGCAGCGGGGTGATGTACAGCAGTGGTTTCATGTCGGTCTACGGGAGTAGCGGCGGGACCAGGCTATATGCCAGAAATGACGTCGATTTACTGTGAGCAAGTGTAAGCTCACGGGCATCCATCGCCTTGCGCAACGAAGCCCGCCCCAAGGTCAAGCAGGCCCGATCAAAGGACGCTGCCAAACCCCGAAGGCGGGCTTGGTCGATTGAAGCCTGCGCGGGCGGATGCCTACGCAGCAGTCTCCTGCACCACGCGAATGACCCGCTGTGGGAACGGAATGTCGATCCCTTCTGCCTTCAACCGGTCACGCGCCTGCTCGTTGAGCATGAAGATCACGTCCCAGTAGTCCGACGTCTTGGTCCACAGGCGCAGCGAAACGGTGATCGAGCTGTCTCCCAGCGTGGACACCACGGCCACTGGCGCGGGGTCGGGCAACACGCGTGGGTCCTGAGCCAGCTCAAGCAGTACGTTGCGCGCCTTCTGCAGGTCCGCCTCGTAGTCCACACCCACATCGAACACCACCTTGCGGGTAGGCTGGCGGTTGGTATTGGTGATGATGCCGTTGGACAAGGTGCCGTTGGGCAGGATCACCGTCTTGTTGTCGCCGGTACGCAGCACCGTGTGGAAAATCTGAATGCTGTCCACGGTACCGCTTACGCCCTGTGCCTCGATCCAGTCACCGATGCGGAACGGGCGGAACAGCAGGATCAGCACACCCCCGGCGAAGTTTGCCAGGCTGCCCTGTAGCGCCAGGCCGATGGCCAGGGTGGCACCACCGATAGCTGCCACGAACGAGGTGGTCTCGATGCCGATCATCGACGCCACGCTGATGGCCAGCAGAATCTTCAGCACGATGTTGGCCAGCGTACGAATGAAGTTCTGCAACGCCGGGTCGTGCACTTTCAGGCCTACCAGCCTGCCCAGCCTGTCGCTGACAAGGTTGGTCACCCACCAACCGATGGACAGGGTCAGCAGCGCCAGCAGCAGGCGGCTGCCATACGCCATGATCATGGGGATCCAGGTTTCGGATTGGCGGATCAGCTGATCGACTTCAGCATTCAAATCCATATTCATCTCCTGATGCCGAACGGCGATTGCATGATACGTCGGGCCGCCTGCATTTCAGCGGCCAGGCCCCCATGGACAGCCGTAACTGCATGGGGGTTCCAGCGACTCGGGTCAGTCGCGGAAGTTGTTGAACTGCAGCGGCATGTCGAATTCCTTGGTGCGCAGCAGCGCGATGGCTTCCTGCAAGTCGTCGCGTTTCTTGCCGGTCACCCGCACCTGCTCGCCCTGGATAGCCGCCTGGACCTTGAGCTTGCCATCCTTGATGGTGGCGACGATCTTCTTCGCCAGGTCCTTGTCGATGCCTTCGCGGAATTTGGCCTCCTGCTTTTTTTCCTTGCCCGACGGATAGGGGTCCTTGGTTTCCAGGCATTTGACGTCGATCTTGCGTTTGACCAGGGCCAGGCGCAGGATTTCGAGCATCGCCTCGAGCTGGAACTCTTCTTCGGCAGTGAGCATGACGGTCTGCTCTTTGTCCTTGAATTCGAAGCTGCCCTTGCCCTTGAGGTCGTAGCGGCGGTCGAGCTCCTTGATGGCGTTGTCGACCGCGTTCTGCACTTCGTGCTTGTCCAGTTCCGATACCACGTCGAACGAAGGCATGGTTGCTCTCCCAAAATAAAAGCGCGCTCGGACCGAAGATGGAGCGCGCTGGGTTTGACGGTTAAAATGCGGGTTCATTATAACGGTTGCGAAACGCATATGAGCAGCACCTGGCACATTCTCGGCGCAGGTAGCCTGGGTAGCCTGTGGGCCTGTCGCCTGGCTCAGGCCGGCAAGGCCGTGCGCCTGATCGTGCGTGACGGCACGCGCTTGCACGCCTACCAGCACGCAGGCGGACTTGGCCTGGTAGAACAGGACCTGGTCGCCCACTACGCCATACCGGCCGAGACGGCTGATGGCAGCGGGCCGATTCACCGTTTGCTGGTAGCCTGCAAGGCCTACGATGCAGCCCCTGCCGTGGCCAGTGTGGCCAGCCGCCTGGTGCGGGGGGCCGAGGTGCTGTTGCTGCAGAACGGCCTCGGCAGCCAGGACGAGGTTGCCAGGCAAGTGCCGCATGCCCGCTGCATCTACGTCTCCAGCACCGAAGGCGCCTATCGGGAATGCGACTGGCAGGTGCGCTTCGCCGGGCAGGGCTTCAACTGGTTGGGAGACCCTGCCAACCCAGCACCGCCACCTTGGCTCGAAGACCTGCAAGCGGCGGGTATCCCTGCCCAATGGACACCGGACATCCTGAGCCGGCTATGGCGCAAGCTGGCCATCAACTGTGCGATCAACCCCCTGACAGTGCTGCACCAATGCCGTAACGGTGGCCTGCTGGGCCATCTGGATGAGGTGCAGCCTATATGCCTGGAGCTCGAACGCCTGCTGCGCCAGTGCGGCCAGCCTGAGGCAGCACAGGATCTGGAGCAGGATGTACAACGGGTCATCCTGGCCACTGCAAGCAACTACGCTTCGATGTATCAGGATGTGCGCGCTGGAAGGAGGACCGAGGTGCAGTACCTGCTTGGCCATGCCTGCCAGGCGGCCCGCCGGCATGGGCTGCACCTGCCGCATCTTGAACACCTGCTCCAACGTCTGGTCGATAACTTGCGCGCCCGTGGCCTGCCCTGCGACTGACGCGGCCCTTCAACCCATACGGACATCGCCTTGCCCATGACGCTGCGTCAACGCCTGGAGAACCTCCCCGTCGGGCAGAAGCTGCTGGCGGCTTTGCTGGTCTTGTTGGTGACCATTCTGCTGGTGGCGAACCTGACCTTCATCAGCGCCGCCTACTGGATCACCCAGGAAAGCATGGCGCCACAAGCGCTCCAGACCATCGGCCGGCTGGTGTCCAACCCCCAGCTGTCGATCCGGGCCGGTGACGATCCCGCCTCGGCCCAGGCGCTGCTCGATGAATTGGACAGCTATGCACCGCTGCGCGCCGCCGCCTTGTATGGCAGCAATGGGCGCATGCTCGCACAGTTGCAGCACGGCGAGCCCCTGACCCTGCCCAAGCGGTTTCGCAACATAGAAGGCTGGCGGCTCATGGAGTTTCGCAGCACCCAGCTCATACGCCTGCCGCGGGCCGGTAGCCCGCCGGCGCACTTGCTGCTGGTGGCCAGCAGCGAGCTGCCCACCGCCTTCTATACCGGTACGCTCAGTGCAAGCCTGGCCATTCTGGTGTTCAGCGTGCTGCTGTGGATCTTCATCGCCCGACAGATCAAACGCCTGATCACGCAACCGATCAACCAGCTCGAAGAACTCAGCCGCCAGGTCACCCGTGAAGAGAGCTATGCCCTGCGCGCCCGGCGCGGCAATGACGACGAGATCGGCAGCCTGGCCAATGCCTTCAATACCATGCTCTCGCGCATCGAGGCCCGGGAACAACAGCTAAAGCGCGCCCGTGATGAGTTCCAGAGCGCCTACGATCAAGCCCAGGGGCTCGCTGAGGAAACCCGCCACACGAACCGCAAGCTCGAGCTCGAAGTGCAGGTACGCAGCAAGATCGAGAAGAAACTCACGGGCTTTCAGAACTACCTCAACAGCATCATCGACTCCATGCCATCGGCGCTGATCGCGCTGGACGAACAACTGTACGTCACCCAATGGAATCAAGAGGCAACGGTGCTATCCGGGACCTGCCTGAACGAGGCGCTCAACCAGCCTGTGTTCATCGCCTTCGCCCCACTCAAACCGTTCTTGCCACAGCTGAAGGAAACGGTGGAACGGCACCGTGTGGCGAAGATCGAGCGTGTCACCTGGCACAAAGGCGACGAGCCGCGGCATTACGCATTGACCTTCTACCCGCTTACCGGCGGCGCAGGCCGAGGCGTGGTCATCAGGATCGATGACATCACTCAACGCCTCTCGCTCGAAGAGATGATGGTGCAGTCGGAAAAGATGCTGTCGGTCGGTGGCCTGGCGGCCGGCATGGCGCACGAGATCAACAACCCGCTTGGAGCGATTCTGCACAATGTGCAGAACATCCGCCGTCGCCTGTCACCAGAGCTGCCACGCAATCTCGAGCAAGCCAGCGAGCTGGGCATCGACCTGACCATGGTCAACCGCTACCTCGATGGCCGCGAGGTACCTCAGTTGCTCGATGGCATCCAGCAGGCCGGTGCCAGGGCAGCCAAGATCGTCACCCACATGCTCAGTTTCAGTCGTCGCAGCAACCGCGAGCTGGCACCCTGCGACTTGCCTGCACTGATCGACCAGGCAGTGGAAATCGCCGGCAACGACTTCGACCTGGCCATTGGTTTCGACTTCAAGGGCCAGGCTATCGTGCGTCAATTCGACCCGGCGCTCGGGCCCGTGCCCTGCACCGCCAACGAACTCGAGCAAGTGCTGCTGAACCTGCTGAAGAACGCCGCCCAGGCCATTCATCAGCGCCCTGCTCCCTGCGAGCCGGGCCGCATCATCCTGCGCACACGGCTAGCGCCGCCGTGGGCAGAAATACAGGTGGAAGACAATGGCGTGGGCATGCCCGAAGCCGTGCGCAAGCGCACGTTCGAGCCATTCTTCACGACCAAGGAAATCGGCCAGGGCACCGGCCTTGGGCTTTCGGTGTCTTACTTCATCATCACCAACAATCACAAGGGGCAGATGGAGGTGCACTCCACCCCCGGGCAGGGCACCTGTTTCACCCTGCGCCTGCCCCTCGGTCAGCAGCATCCGCCGCTACCTCTCAATACGGAGCAATGACATGGGTTACCGCTTGTCGAAGATCTACACCCGCACTGGCGACAAGGGCGAAACCGGCCTTGGCGATGGCAGGCGGGTGCCCAAGGACCACCCACGCATCGAAGCGATCGGCGAGGTAGACAGCCTCAACAGCCAGCTTGGCGTGTTGCTGGCCGGCTTGGATGCACAAGGTCTGGGCGAAGTCAGTCGCGTCTTGGCGCCCTGCCAGCATCGCCTGTTCGACTTGGGCGGGGAACTGGCCATGCCCACCTACCAGGCGCTGACGTCGGCAGAGGTAGAGCGGCTTGAGGCGGCCATCGATGTCTGGAACAACGAACTGGGCCCGCTTGAGAATTTCATCCTGCCCAGCGGCTCGGCGCTGGTTGCACAGGCTCATGTGTGCCGCAGCCTGGCACGTAGCGCCGAGCGGCGCTGCCAGCACCTCAATACCGTGGAACCGCTGGAAGGCGTGGGCCTTGCCTATATCAACCGGCTATCGGACTTGCTGTTCGTGGCGGCGCGCATCATCGGCAGGCGCCAAGGCATTGCCGAAGTGCTGTGGCAGCCCGTCGAAAAACCGCAGGGTTAATGCGGCAATGCTTGCAGGGCCGAGCCGCCTGGCGCTCTGGTCCTCAGACGTGGGGCCAGAACGCCCTGATGCCCGCAACGCCCTGCGCCCCGGCAAGCCAGGCTTGCTCGCGCTCATCGGGCCCCACGCCACCGAGCAGATACACCGGCTGGTCGAACCCGGCAATCAGACGCTGAGCTTCTTCCCAGCCAAGCGGTGCTGCCTGTGGATGACTTTCGGTAGGCTGGACCGGTGACAAGGTCACGAAGTCGACACCCATCTGCTGGGCCAAGGCCAGTTCCTCGGCATTATGGCAAGAGGCGGCAAGCCAGCGCTGGGTTGGAAACGGCCTGCCCTTGGCAGCGTATTTGCGCAATTGCGCCGCCGTCAGGTGCCAGCCTGCAGATGGGAAATCACCCAGCCACTCCAAGGGCCCTTTGAGCATGAGTTGAGCCTTGCCGGCACACAGCCCGACGGCATCGACGGCAACGTCCCGGTACTTGGGATCGTACATGTCCGGCGCGCGCAACTGGATCAGCCGTATGCCGTCGGCCACGGCTTTCTGAATGCCCTTGAGCATGTCAGGCACCTCCAGCCCGTCCGGTGTGATCAGGTACTGGTCCGGCAGACGCGCGGCGCTCACGATTGGCTTGTTGGCTTGGGGAAACGCATAGTCCGCCAGTTCACGCGGCGTAACCCAGGCCAGCGGCTGCCCCTCTGCCCCATGCGGTTCACCCGTGAAGGCCTCGACCTCACGCACTTCCAGCAGTACGTGTTTGTCTGGGTAGTCATGACTGACCTTGATCAAGGGCCGCGAGCGCGTCACCTGGATGCCCAGCTCTTCATCGAGCTCCCGTGCCAGCGCAGCCTCGACGGTTTCTCCCGGCTCCACCTTGCCACCTGGGAACTCCCAGAGGCCACCCTGGTGCTGAGTATCGGCACGACGGGCGATGAGTATCCGGCCGTCCAGGCCTCGGATCACTGCAGCAGCGACGTGAACCCGTTTCATCTGTCACGCTCCGTCATGCCGGCCATGGAAAATGTGTTTGGCATAAAGCTCATGGTTCAGCTCCCTTGGCATCGAGACATCGGGGCCGCGAACGACCCCGGTAGCATCAGGTGCGGTACTCGGCGTTGATTTTCACGTACTCGTGGGAAAGGTCGGTGGTCCAGATGGTTTCACTGCACTGGCCCCGTCCGAGGTCGATACGGATGGTGATTTCTTCCTGGGCCATCACCCGGGCACCTTGGTCTTCGGTGTAGCTCGGGCTACGGCCGCCCCGGCTGGCAATGCACACCTCGTCCAGATAGACATCGATCAGGCTCACGTCCAGTTCAGGCACGCCGGCACGCCCAACTGCCGCGAGGATGCGGCCCCAGTTAGGGTCGGAGGCGAACAGGGCGGTCTTGATCAGCGGCGAGTGCGCCACGGCGTAGCCGACATCCAGACACTCTTGGTGATTACCACCGCCGTTGACCTGCACGGTCACGAACTTGGTGGCACCTTCACCGTCACGGACGATGGCCTGGGCCACCTCCATGCAGACCTCGAAGACAGCCTTTTTCAAGGCTTCGAACAAAGCACCGCTGGCTTGGGTGACTTCCGGCAGGTCGGCCTTGCCGGTGGCGATCAGCATGCAGCAGTCGTTGGTCGAGGTATCGCCATCGATGGTGATGCGGTTGAACGACTTGTTGGCGCCGTCGAGCATCAAGTCCTTGAGCACACCGGGAGCCACCTTGGCGTCGGTCGCGATGTAGCCGAGCATGGTCGCCATGTTCGGGCGGATCATGCCGGCACCTTTGCTGATACCGGTTACGGTGACGGTCACGCCGTCGTGCTGGAACTGACGGCTGGCGCCCTTGGGCAGGGTGTCGGTGGTCATGATGCCAGTGGCCGCTTCTGCCCAGTGGTTTTCCGACAGGTTGTCCAGGGCAGCCTGGAGAGCGCCTTCTATCTTCTCGACCGGCAATGGCTCACCGATCACGCCTGTGGAGAACGGCAGCACCGACTCGGCGGGCACACCGGCGAGCTCGGCCAGTTTTGCGCAGGTTCGCTCGGCGGCGGCCAGGCCAGGCGCGCCCGTACCGGCATTGGCATTGCCGGTATTGGTCAGCAGGTAGCGCACGCTGCCCTGTACCCGCTGCTTGGCCAGGATCACTGGTGCTGCACAGAACGCGTTGAGGGTGAACACACCTGCCACACTCGAACCTTCGGCGCAGCGCATGACTACCACATCCTTGCGCCCTTCGCGCTTGATGCCGGCAGAGGCGATACCGAGTTCGAAACCCGGAACCGGGTGCAAGGTGGGCAAAGGACCAAGACCAACAGCCATTGGAGCGCTCCTAGAAAAGACGTCTGATGAAAAAAAGGGCCGCTGTGCGGCCCCTCGGCATTGATTGACTCACACGGCCTTGCGCCCTGCGGCAAGGCCCCTTCGCGATCAGCTCACTCGATCTGGCCGTGGCAGTGCTTGAACTTCTTGCCCGAACCACACCAGCATGGCTCGTTACGACCCAGCTTCTGTTCGTTGCGCACAGGCTCGGCAGCCACGGCCACCTCTGCACCCTCCTCGGCCAATTGCTCGCTTTCAAGGCCGGGTGCTGCGGCATGCTCGAACTGCATGCGGCTGGCCAGTTCCTCGGCGTCGCGGCGCAGGCGAGCTTCTTCCTCGGCAGGGTCTTCGCGGCGAACCTGAACGTGCGACAGCACGCGGATGGCGTCGCGCTTGATCGACTCCAGCAATTCCTGGAACAGGGTGAAGGACTCGCGCTTGTACTCCTGCTTCGGGTTCTTCTGCGCGTAACCGCGCAGGTGGATGCCATGACGCAGGTGGTCCATGGTCGACAGGTGGTCTTTCCACAAGTCGTCCAGCACGCGCAGCAGGATCTGCTTCTCGAAGGTGCGCAGCGCTTCCATGCCGGCCTGGTCTTCTTTCTCGGTGTAGGCCGTGGTGATCTCGTGCAGCAGCTTCTCGCGCAGGGTCTCCTCGTAGAGGTGATCGTCCTCGTCGAGCCACTGCTGGATCGGCAACTTCATGGCGAAGTCACTGGACAACGACGCCTCAAGACCGGCCACGTCCCACTGCTCGGGCAACGATTGTGGCGGGATGTGCTGGCTGATGGTGGCATCGAGCACTTCCTTGCGGAACTCGGCGATGGTGTCGCCAACGTTCTCCGCGGCTAGCAGGCTGTTACGCATGTGGTAGATGACTTTGCGCTGCTCGTTGGCCACGTCGTCGTATTCGAGCAACTGTTTGCGGATGTCGAAGTTACGGCCTTCGACCTTGCGCTGCGCTTTCTCGATGGCGTTGGTGACCATGCGGTGCTCGATGGCTTCACCCGACTGCATGCCGAGGGCCTTCATGAAGTTCTTCACCCGGTCGGAGGCGAAGATGCGCATCAGGCTGTCTTCGAGCGACAGGTAGAAGCGGCTGGAACCGGCATCGCCCTGACGGCCGGCACGGCCACGCAGCTGGTTGTCGATCCGGCGCGACTCGTGACGCTCGGAGGCGATCACGTGCAGACCACCGGCTTCCAGCACCTGCTGGTGACGCTTCTGCCAGTCGGCCTTGATCTGGGCGATCTGCTCGGCGGTGGGGTTGTCCAGCGCGGCGACTTCGGCTTCCCAGTTGCCGCCCAGCAGGATGTCGGTACCCCGGCCAGCCATGTTAGTGGCGATGGTCAGCGCACCGGGACGGCCCGCCTGGGCGATGATCTCGGCTTCCTTCTCGTGGTACTTGGCGTTGAGCACCTTGTGCTCGATGCCTTCCTTGACCAGCAGGTTGGCCATGTGCTCGGACGTCTCGATGGTCGCGGTACCGACCAGCACGGGACGGCCCTGGGCCATGCTTTCCTTGATGTCGGCGATGATCGCGGCGTACTTCTCGTCGGCGGTCAGGTACACCAAGTCGTTGAAGTCCTTGCGCGCCAACGGCTTGTTCGGCGGGATGACCATCACGTTGAGGCTGTAGATCTGGGCGAACTCGAACGCCTCGGTGTCGGCGGTACCGGTCATGCCCGACAGCTTGGTGTAGAGACGGAAGTAGTTCTGGAACGTGGTCGACGCCAGGGTCTGGCTCTCGGCCTGGATGTTGAGGTTTTCCTTGGCCTCGATGGCCTGGTGCAGGCCTTCGGACAGGCGACGGCCCGGCATGGTACGGCCGGTGTGCTCGTCGATCAGCAACACCTGGCCATCCTGCACGATGTATTCGACGTTGCGGTGGAACAGCTTGTGCGCACGCAGACCCGCGTACACGTGGGTCAGCAGGCCCAGGTTGTGCGCCGAGTACAGGCTCTCGCCCTCGGCCAGCAGCCCGGCCTGGGTGAGCATCTCTTCGATGAACTGGTGCCCGGCCTCGTTGAGCTCGACCTGACGGGTCTTCTCGTCGATGGTGTAGTGGCCTTCCTGGGTCACCTGGCCTTCGACTTCTTCGATGTGCTGGGTCAGGCGCGGGATCAGGCGATTGATCTCGATGTACAGCTTGGAGCTGTCTTCGGCCTGGCCCGAAATGATCAGCGGGGTACGGGCTTCGTCGATCAGGATCGAGTCGACTTCGTCGATCACGGCGAAGTTGAGTTCACGCTGGAATTTCTCGTCCTGGCTGAACGCCATGTTGTCGCGTAGGTAGTCGAAGCCGAACTCGTTGTTGGTGCCGTAGGTGATGTCGGCGGCGTAGGCGGCGCGTTTTTCTTCAGGCGGCTGGAAGGCCGACACGATGCCGACCGAAAGGCCGAGGAATTCGTACAGCGGGCGCATCCAGTTGGCGTCACGACGGGCGAGGTAGTCGTTGACGGTGACCACGTGCACGCCCTTGCCGGACAGGGCGTTGAGGTAGACGGCCAGGGTACCGACCAGGGTCTTGCCCTCACCGGTGCGCATTTCCGCGATCATGCCCTCGTGCAGGGTCATGCCGCCAATGAGCTGAACGTCGAAGTGGCGCATGCCCATCACGCGCTTGCCGGCCTCACGGGCGACGGCGAAGGCTTCGGGCAGTAGTTGGTCCAGTGTCTCGCCTTTGGCCAAACGCTCCTTGAACTCGGCAGTCTTGCCACGCAGCTGCTCGTCGGAGAGGGCCACCATCTTCTCTTCGAAGGCATTGACGATACTCACCGTCTTGAGCATGCGTTTGACTTCACGCTCGTTCTTGCTTCCAAAAAGTTTCTTTAACAAAGGCGCAAACATATTGGCAGGATCTTCCACACGTAGGGATGGAGGGCGGCCCCATGAGTCGCCCGTGCAGCCCTAAGGCCGCATGCGAACGAGCATTCTACCCGGAAACGATGGTGATGAAAGTGGTGGATTCCACGATGCTGGCACAGCGCTTTGGCAGGGGCGTGTTTTAGATAGGGGCATTTTCCCTGAGTTCAAGCGTTGCCAAGATGAAAGCGTGCACGGCGTGCCATTGCTCACCGTCTCATCGAACCTTCGGTCTACAGCGTCAAGCTGCCCAGCGGCTTTGGGGCAATGTGATCGGTTGGGTGCCGAGGTGTTAGACTGCCGTACTTGTAACCTCATGCGTATACCCATGGCCTACAAACCCTCCCCCGCCCAGCCGCCATCGGCACTGCTGCGCCAAGTCCGCCCGCTGCGCCTGCTGCTCAACCAGGCCGAGCGTCTGGAGCACCTGCAACGCCTGGTCGAAGGCCAGCTGCAACCCGCTGCGCGCGAGCACTGCCATGTAGCGTCATGGCGCGACGGTACCTTGTTGCTCGTCGTTACCGACGGGCACTGGGCTACCCGTCTGCGCTACCAGCAAAAGCGCCTGATGGCGGCGTTGCAGGCGACTGAAGCGTTCGCCAACCTCAGGCGTATTCTCTTCAAGGTGCAACCGCCCTTGGTCCCCGCCAAGCGCGGCGGACATGCGGCCGAGCTGTCGAACAGCGCGGCTGAGAGCCTGCTCGAAACCGCCGAGGTGATTACCGACACGAAGCTGCGCGCGGCACTGGAGCGCCTGGCGGCGCACGCACAACCCAAGGACTAGGCACTTTGCAGGTAGGCAACGTGCGCAAGGCGATCGACGCGGTACACACGCACCGGCCAGCGTAGGGATCAAGCTCACAATGCCTGGTTGTGTGCCCTGCCAAGCGCAAGCCTGCACAGCCGCAGCCCAAGGGCGCCCATAAAAAAGGCCACCAGAAGGTGGCCTCAATGAACTAGAGAGTGTTCGAGCTTACACAGCTGCTACAGGACGCATGTACGAGATCGGCGCCGTGCTGGCATCTTCGAAAGTGACCACTTCCCAGGCATCGGTTTCGGCAATCAGCTTGCGCAACAGCTGGTTGTTCAGCGCGTGGCCGGACTTGAAGCCCTTGAACTCGCCGATCAGGCTGTTACCCAGCAGGTACAGGTCGCCAATGGCATCGAGAATCTTGTGCTTGACGAATTCGTCTTCGTAGCGAAGGCCGTCTTCGTTCAATACACCTTCCTCATCGACCACGATGGCGTTCTCTACACTGCCACCCAGCGCAAGGTTGTGCTTGCGCAGGTATTCGATGTCACGCATGAAGCCAAAGGTGCGGGCGCGGCTGACTTCCTTGACGAACGAGGTGCTCGAGAAGTCGACGCTTGCGCTCTGGGTCCGGTTGCGAAGCACCGGGTGATCGAAGTCGATCTCGAAGCTCACCTTGAACCCTTCGAAAGGCAGGAACGTGGCGCGCTTGTCGCCCTCTTCCACGGTTACCTCACGCAGGATGCGGATGAACTTCTTGGCTGCGTCCTGCTCTTCCAGGCCAGCAGACTGAATCAGGAATACGAAAGGTCCGGCGCTGCCATCCATGATCGGTACTTCCGAGGCGGAGAGCTCGACGTAGGCGTTATCGATGCCCAGACCCGCCATGGCGGAGAGCAGATGCTCGACCGTATCGACCTTGACGTCACCGTTGACCAGCGTCGTGGACATGGTTGTCTCGCCGACGTTGGCCGCACGCGCAGGAATCTCGACCACAGGGTCGAGGTCGGCGCGGCGGAAGACGATGCCGGTGTCAACAGGTGCAGGCTTGAGGGTCAGGTAGACCTTCTCGCCAGAGTGCAGACCGACACCTGTGGCACGGATGGTATTCTTCAGGGTGCGTTGTTTAATCATGGCATTGGCCGCTTCAGCGCAAATTGCGAACAGTTATCAACAAAGGCTGGCGATAATACCAGACCCAACCTTTGATGAATACCAATCACCTTCATAGCCCTGATAAATTTCATTAATCAGCCTGGCGACGCAGGAAGGCCGGAATATCGAGATAATCCAGGTCGTCCTGAGGGTTCAGCTTAGCCGCTGCCGCTGCACCGGCGTGAGCCTGGTTGCGCATGACGGTGGGGCGCTCCAGATCACGATAGTTGACCGCAGGCTGCTCCTGGCGCGCAGGTGCAGGGTTGGACGCCTCGTAGGCCTGCTGTGCAGTCTGCAGGGTATTGTCCACGACCTTGACCGGCTTCTCGATGCGTGCGCCCAGGCCGGTGGCCACGACGGTCACATGCAGTTCGTCGCGCATGTCAGGATCGATCACGGTGCCGACCTTGACCATGGCATGGTCGGAGGCGAACGCTTCGATGATGCTACCCACATCGGAGTACTCGCCCAGCGACAGGTCCGGACCTGCAGTGATGTTGACCAGGATGCCACGGGCGCCCTGCAGGTTGACGTCTTCGAGCAGCGGGTTGCGGATCGCCGCCTCGGTGGCTTCGCGAGCACGATTCGGGCCGCTGGCGCAGCCGGTACCCATCATGGCCATGCCCATCTCGCCCATCA